>NZ_CP089291.1:2854796-3188445 GCF_022818495.1 Fodinisporobacter ferrooxydans
AAGGATTAGATATAGAAAAATTAAATTATTTGTATTGAAATATCTTATCTATTTTCTGTATGTTCCTTTAATTGTTGAAGGGATACAAGGTTATCAATTTATGAAGACAATTGATAAGCTTTCTTATAATTCATTTCATAGAACCCTTATTATAACCAACATAATTTGTTATTTAATTATTATATTGATTACGTTAATTTTAATAAAAACTAATAAATTAAAGCAATCTGAAAATTACATGAATGCAGCATTATGGTTCCTTTGTATGGTTTGCATGTTAATTATTATTTATTTTCAAGGGATTTTTGGAATGATTGAGAATTTAAATGCCATAACAAGTGGAGAAAAAAGCGTTCATGGTGAAACTGTTTATTTAAATGATAAAGAGATTATAAATCTAATGGCAATTGATACAAATGGAAATTTTAGCATTGGTATCAATCCAGTTAATCGATCATTAAATGTGATACCAGCAAAATCTATAAGTAAAATTAGTATGTGGGATGAGAAGTTTGATAATTTTGTGTATCAAAAATATAACCCGAATAAATCTGATACAGAATTTAGTACTTATCAAAAGCAAATTTTAGCGTTAATTAAAGAATATTTTGATTCATCAATTTATAATACTAATGCCAATAAATTTGTCCATTTGTTTACTCATTCATTTTATAGAAATAAGTTTCAATTAGAATCACCAAGCATTTTAGAAAAGGATTGGAAGCTAACTAAGCAATTTAATGGAAATAATATAAATGAATTTGATGGATACAATTTAACAGTTCCTGTAATTGGAAATGATAAAAGTTCAACAGTTTACGTTTTTGAATACTGGAAAGGACAACGAGAAACCTTTAAATTTAAAATTGTTGAAGTAAACAGTGGTAAGTGGAAAATAGATGATATTCAACCATACATATTTTTTAACGTAAAATTAAGATGATACTTAAGTTTTTTTTACCTTTTTATCATTTATATTCGTATTACTGATTTTGGTATCATACAATGCTCCCATAGGGTAATACACGCGAGCGTTATAAAGCAAGTTATGATAAAAAACTATGAAAAAGAGAAATCGATACACCCCCTGAATTTAAAACAAAGGTTGTTGAGTTAAGTAATTAAGAGTTTATATTTGCTAAGAATGATTAAATCATAAATCTGATTGTTAGTTATCCATGAAATTTGCTAACATTTTTGCTAACATTTCTACATAAAAGGATTTCATTCACCAGAAAGATAACAGAGATGAAAATATAATTTAACCGCATGAATACTTTAGAAAAATCTGGAGGGTTATTTTTTTGGAAAGTAACATCCATTGACTTGAGGCCTGAATACGTAGAAAACAGATGCTGCGCTAGACCTTAAAGGGGCATTATGATGAAGTTGCAATTATTAACGAATCGGGAGCTTTTACGGCACGGTTCTCTTCTTTCTTTTGCTTAAGTCTTATTTCTCCGGCAATCGCAGCAATCTCCATATTCACATCAATAAACCTGTTGTACTCAATGTTTCTGATTGCCTGTATTTCATTTTCGGTTTTTGCTCCGCTCATCAATTCACACAGAGTTATCACGGAAAAATAAAATTCATAGCCATCTTTATGGAGCGACTGGATCGTTCCAACCACTTTCTTATTGTCATTCAACAGGCCGATTGCGATATTCGAATCGAGAATTAAACCTTTCTTTACCAACTTTCCCTCATTTCTTCAATGTCCTTCATCCATTCTTTTGCCCGTTCGTCGGAGATGGTTCCCCGAATGCCCATTAAGTCCGAAATACCCGTTTCGTCGTACTCTGTCATGAGGTGATTTTTTAAATCGATAACGATACGCCCATCTTCCTTAACATTATACTGTTGAAGCAACTGTTTGATTGCCTCAATCGTGCTTTTGTCGATTTTTTTTGCCATTTATCTCCTCACTATCCTTTTCATTCGAATAAAATGCTGTATAAAATATTATCGCTTCAAATCATGTAATTGTCAAAGCGGTGTCAGTGGAAAAGTTTCCGTATCCCGGGTTTGACTGAGTTATCCAATCGAATTCGTTACCTATGATATAATAAGATTATTCATAATTATCCGGATATGCTTTCGGGAGGTTTTGAGTATATGGTAAATAAGCGCGCCGAACCGGCTCAAAATGAAATTAGAGTTAAGTGATTTTAATGAATAGGTATAGAGGATTGTTACGGACTTCCTTACAGTGAACTCAAATCCATTCCGCAATTGCTAGATTTCTGAAGAAGTTTTGTTTTCAGGACAAGCTTCGCCATGGACGAAAAAACGTATTTAAAACGGTTGAATAAAAGCAGAAGCAGCTTTTACTTCTGTTTTCTGTTGGAATCCTTCCTGATTCCTCATGAGCAGCGATATGAGTTTAACTGCATTCGCATTTTGATTTTTAAAAGAATGAATTTCGATGGAATCAAAATGAATGATGTCCCCTCGTTTCAGGATTCGTTCCTGATCATGTAACGATACGGTTACGATCCCATCCACTACATAATGGATTTCGTATCCTTCGTGGCAATGAGGAGGAATCGCCGCATTGGATTCCATAATAAAAATAAAGGTTTCAAAGTTGCCGTTTGTAACGGATTGGAGAATCGTCACTCCATGTATTTGGGTTATATCATATAGCGGATGCATTGAAGATACTGGATGTATGGTTTCTTCAAAAAAAATTTCTACTTTTCCATTTTGGATAAAGGAAATATTCGGAAATTTCCTGCTGCGGATGATCCATTGATGATGCAGAGTGAGCAAGCCAAAGATGATCCAGTCGCTTATATACGACAAAGATAAAGACCATCCCAATTGATGTGTTATGTAGCCTCTATTTACCATCATATACTCAATGGTGATGCCGGCAAGTGTCCAACACCATGTATATTTGAGCCATTTCCGTACAGAGTTCGGCATGTATTGAATATACAAATAAGAAATTACCGGATAAACGCCAAAATCATCAAGCATTTGGATGACAAATTTTGAAAGATGTGTTTCGGGATCGTTATAGAACCAGAAAGGATGAAAGGAAGTTACAGCATCGGATGTCAAACTCATCATCATGCCGATGAGTGAACTTTGGTATAATTCGTGAATTCGTTTTTTATTGGAAAATAAAAGGAAAGATGCCCAAGAAATTAAAAAAATGAAAATAAAAAACAAAAGAATACCCCCAAAAGCGTCTTTATAATCCTATATATTTTCCAATTTTTATAAATTAATATCCGCTCTTTTTGAATTTTTTCTTATTGAATTTCATTGTTCCTCAACACTCATATGTGATAGGAGGGAAAGCTGGCGATCCGTTTAGACTTGTACATCAAGAATTTCGGTCAATGGGATGGAGATTGATTCGTCTGTACTAGTGACTCCTTTTAATACACGCAAATACGGATCGATTTTGTGTGGAACCAATTCAATTTCTACTGATCCCAAGGCATGGTATCGTTTAATTGTAACAACGGTACAATCTTGAATCGCGGCAGCCAATGTCAGTGACATTTCCTCCAGGCAATCTTGTGCCAACTGTGGTTTTTCCATGCGCTTTGCTGCTTGGTTCATTCGTACCATCGCCTTTCTGTGTTCGGGAATAGTCATCCGCATTTCTTCAAAAATATTGCCGTCAATCATCCGCATAAAAGCACACCTTCCGAATCCTGTATAGAACGTATGTTCGTATTATAACATACGCTTGCCGTGTTTGGAAACTCATGTGCTCGAGTCCGTTTACATCAGGGACAGACTGGTACAATCTATACAAACGATATGACAATGGGCAATCGTATATTCTTGCCGTGTGAAAATATATCGATAGTTTTTTCGCATATTTAGTCTCAAATGTATCCGATTCCAATTTCACTTTCATTGCAATCATGGTATCCTTTCCATCCTTTTTTGCATATACATGTCGGTACGAAAGGGTGATACGCATGGGTGAATGGAAACAACAACTAGACAAAATGTCACTGCCAGAATTAATCGATTTTCTTTATGCGTATGATAAATATTTTAAATCGGATCAGCAGGCAATGCGTCTAAGTGAATATTTTTATAATATATACCGGAAATAAATGTGTTGAATGGTCACATGGACAAAAAGCAACAGGCCAAAAATAGTTAAAAATAAAGCTGAAAATAAAGGTTGTATTTTTAGTTTGTCCATGGTATAGTAAATATCGTTAATTTTCTATGTGCGATCGAGCCATTAGCTCAGTTGGTAGAGCACCTGACTTTTAATCAGGGTGTCGCTGGTTCGAGTCCAGCATGGCTCACCATTTACACTATGCGGTCGTGGCGGAATCGGCAGACGCGCACGTTTGAGGGGCGTGTGGGCAACCGTATGGGTTCAAGTCCCATCGACCGCACCAAAAAACCTTTTGTTAGCAAGGGATTTCGGGATTTTACACGAAATCCCTTTTTGCGTTTTTGCCCGTTTTTTCGTTTGGACGTGCACGAGATGTGTGTGCACATACATCTGTCGGATTTATAAAGACTGTTGAACGAATCCAGGAATATGCAGCAAGAACGGATTCAGAAGTTTGGTTTGGCCATGATGCTGATCGGTTTAGAAAGTTTATCAAATCTACTGAAGGATACTATGAGTGCGTGTTCAAAAAGTGGTTAAGTAAGACACAAGGAGTGCGAAGCCGAAGCACGAGAAGGCAACGGAGTGTACGTGTTTGGTACATGAGTAAGGCTTTTGGGGATTCGGCAAAGCAATCCGCCGTGGAGTTTTGACTACTTTTTGAACATCCTCTATGAATAAAAAGTTTTCATATGAATAGAAATTAGTAGTTTAATATGGGAGGCATGAAAAATGAAAGGTAAAGTAGCAATCATGACAGAACCGGGAAAGTTGGATTTTGCCGAATACGATTTGCCTGAGGTTGGTGCTGGAAGCGTATTGGTAAAGGTAACTAGAACAAATGTTTGTGGCTCCGAGTTGCATATATGGCAAGGACATCATCCAACCAAAAAATCTGGAGTTATGGGGCATGAGATGGTCGGAAAAATTGCTGCATTGGGGCCGGATGTTGAAACAGATTATGCAGGCAATAATGTTAAGGTTGGTGACCGTATTGCCGCTGCCTATTTTTTAACATGTAGAAAATGCAAGCCTTGTCAACACGGTGATTTTCATTTGTGTGAAAATGCGTATAAATTTTGGGATTGAAAAAGCGAATCTTCAGTATGGTGAAACAATTGTCATTCAAGGTGCCGGGGGATTGGGCCTCAATGCTGCAGCTGTCGCCAAAGAATTTGGAGCAACTGTGATTGTGATCGATGGCGTTGAAAGCCGATTAACAATGGCAAAGACATTTGGTGCAGATTATCTGATTAACATCAACGAATACGACACATTGGAAAAACGGACACAAACTGTATTAGAGCTAACAGGCGGCAAGGGTGCAGATGTTGTCATGGAGCTTACCGGAGTGCCGGCAGCCTTCAATGAAGGGATTCATCTTGTTCGGCCAGCCGGAAGATATGTCAGTATTGGCAATATCTTCCCTGGAAAAATGATGTCGTTTGATCCAGGTCTTATGACCAGAAAATCTATCACAATCATTTCTGTTGTTCGCTATAATCCATGGTATTTAAACAAAGCGTTGCAATTTATTTCAAAGACCATTCATAAATATCCGTTTGCTGACATGCTGGACGCCGAGTTTGATTTATCTGAAATTGGAGAAGCGTTAGACCGGTCTGCAAAGCGGGAAGTTACACGAGCATGTATCGTTGTCAGTAGGGACTAACAGTTATAACGATCTATTGTCGGTGTCAGGTAATATCAATTACACAAAATGCAGGACAAACGTGTTCTGCGGGTGCACGACTCATTGTGGAAAAAAGTATTCAACAGGAATTTGTGCAAAAAGTGGTAAATCTGATGGGGAATCTGAGACTTGGTTCGGGAATTGAGAATTTAGATGTAGGACCCATTATCTCGGAAAAACAACTACGCAGAATCGAAAACTATATGCAAGTTGCTGCGGAAGAAGGATGTACCATCTTAATCGGCGGAAGCAGAAGCAAAGAATTGAAAAATGGATATTTCTTTGAACCGACAGTGATTGATTCACTGCCACCGAACAGCCGACTGGCACAAGAGGAGATATTTGGCCCGGTATTGGTTGTCCTGCCATTTGAGACAATAGAGGAAGCTTTGCGGCTTGCCAACAATACTGCATATGGTTTGGTGACTGGGATTTGGACCACGAATATTCATAAAGCACACTGGTTAACCAACCGTGTTCGTTCCGGACAAGTGTTTGTCAACAACTACGGAGCTGGCGGCGGTGTTGAAATGACATTTGGCGGATATGGAAAAAGTGGTTTTGGCAGAGAAAAAGGACTTGAAGCTTTAAAATTTTATACACAGGTAAAAAATGTTGCAATAAAAATCGGGAACTAAAAGCACTTAACAAGCCATGATCTTGTCGATGCAACATCATGGCTTGTAATTTTCCGTTGTTAGTATTAGTCTTTCGTGCGTTTGTTTCGCAGTTGGATGTTTGTTCCGGGTTCCGACATCAAAAAAATTGAAAAGTCAAAACAATTATCGGCTGATGTGGTGATCTATGATTTAGAAGATGCTGTTTCATTAACGGAAAAAGATTCGGCCAGGAAACTGGTAAAACAAGTAGTGCAAGCGGAAGTCGATCGTATTCATTTTGTAAAGATAAATAGCATTTCCAGTCCCCTATTCCTGGATGATCTTGATGCGATTGCAGAAAAAGGGTTATCGGGAATTGTATTGCCGAAATCGGAAAATAAGGAACAAATTGTATTGCTGGATGACTTGCTCAATCAATTTGAAATGAAACGAAGCATACATCAAAAAATTGAAATTATGCCATTGATCGAGTCGGCATCAGGGCTCTATAACGCATATGAAATTGCTCAATCGAGTTCAAGGATCAAGCGGCTGGCGTTTGGGGCTGTCGATTTTTCGCTGGATATCCATGCAGAATTGACAAAGGAAGGAACGGAATTATTATATGCCAGATCGCAATTGGTTGTAGCTTCCCGAGCAGCAGGAGTTGAGCCGCCGATTGATGCTGTCTATTTGGATTTTAAAGATTATGAAGGTCTAAAAAGAGAAACCAGTTTTGTAAAACAGTTAGGGTTTCAAGGAAAGCTGGTTATCCACCCGAATCAAATTGAAACTGTCAATGCAGTGTTTTTGCCGACAGCGGCGGAGATAGAGGAGGGGATCGAAGTGTCTGTGAAAAAAGTCAGAATTCCTTTTGCGCAGGACGATTTGTATGTTTCATGGCTGTATCATCCCGCAATTTGGTGCGATTGTGGTATATTGTAGAAAACAGTCGGGGAGGAATCGATTTATGAAAGCAGTCGTTGTTGCCGAATTCGGCGGCCCGGAAGTACTTAAGTATATGACAGTCGATATGCCTTCTGTAAATGCGAATCAAATTTTAATCCGCGTCGAATCAACCGGTGTCAACTTTGCCGATATCAAATCGCGATATGGAAACTATCACAATGCGGGTAAGCCTCCGTTCATTCCCGGATTGGATGCGGCAGGCATGATTGAGGAAGTCGGATCTGAGGTTCAACATTTAAAAATAGGACAGCGAGTCATCGCGTTTCCTAAAGCGGGATCATATGCGGAATATATCGTTGCCGACGCAAATCTTGCCTTTGCGCTCCCGGATACCATTGATTTGGAAACAGCAGCAGCCTGTCCGATTGTTTCTTTTACTTCCTATAAGCTGCTCGCCGATGTAGCAAGAATAGAGCCTGGTGAAACAGTCCTCATTCATTCTGCTGCCGGTGGAGTGGGAACGACAGCAATCCAATTGGCAAAAATTTTGGGTGCTGGCCTTGTAATCGGAACAGTTGGAAGCGAGGGCAAGACTTCGGTAGTACGAGAGGCAGGGGCGGATCATGTCATCTGTTACAAGAAAGACGACTTCGTTAAGGAAGTAAATGAATTAACGAACGGACAAGGCGCTGATATCATATTGGACTCTATTTCCGGATCGATCGCGGAAAAAAGCCTGAATTGTTTAGCGATGTATGGACGATTGGTTCACTTTGGAGATGCAAGTGGAGATGTCGGTCAATTTAAGACAAAAGATCTGCATTCCAGTTGCCGCTCTGTCCTAGGGTTCAGTCTTGGTACAACTCGAAATAAACGTCCATGGCTATTGCGTGATACAGCGGATCGGGTGCTTGGTTATTTGGCAGAGGGACGGTTGAAAATGAAAATCGGAAAACAGTTTTCGCTGGAAGAAGCAGCGGAAGCACACCAGTGGGTAGAAAGCAGACAGAGTATAGGGAAGGTATTGTTAAACGTTAAAAAATGACTCATATGCAGATAAACGATTTTAAAATCAAACATTTAGGGTTCGCCCAGCCATAAGGGGGAACCCTTTTTTGTACGGCGTGTCCTGAACGATGATGCTCTGATCGGAATGATTGTATTATATATTTTCTTCAGATCGTGTCTGCTTTTGAGTCTAACATCACATCTTAATGGACGAAATCAACCATGTTACCATGCATAGAGAGGGAAAGCATTTTTGGGTAATGAAAAAAAGGATATGGGACATATACTAATCGAAAAACACTACATAGACCATCTGGAGGGATACGGATGAAGGAATGGAATATCCTTTTTACGAGTGCGGGAAGAAGGGTATCTCTTGTGAAAAATTTTAAAGAAACGTTAACGAAGTTAAATGTTGTCGGGAAAATTATAACGGCAGATTGCAAGGAAAATGCACCGGCAGCCTTTGTAGCAGATATACATGAATTGGTTCCCAGTGTGACAGATAATCATTATATCGACCATTTAAAAAGGATATGCGTCGATCACAATATACGATTGATCATTCCGTTAATTGATACGGAGCTTTTACGATTGGCCTTGCATAAAAAGGAATTTGCAGAAATGGGTGTGACGGTTCTCGTGTCTTCGCCAGAGGTCAACGAGATTTGTTTCGATAAGAGGAAAACTGGAGAATTTTTTCGAAGGATTGGTGTACAAACACCTGAAATTTACGATGCGGAAGAGATCTTGTCCACGGGCGCGGCAAACTATCCGTATCTGATGAAACCGGCATATGGCAGTGGAAGTATCGGGGTCACAAAGATCAACAACGCAAAAGAGTTGAGTTTTTTTAAAGATTATATCCCCAATGCAATCGTACAGGAATTTATCATGGGCCATGAATATACATTGGATATTTTCGTCGACTTTGACAGCAATGTTCAAACGGTTGTCCCAAGGCTCCGCATGGAGACAAGAGCCGGCGAAGTCAGCAAAGGCATAACCGTAAAAAACCAAGAGCTGATCCATGCAGGGAAAAAAGTCGCGGGAGCACTTCCCGGTGCTGTCGGCTGTGTTACAGTGCAATGTTTTGTCACACCCAAAAATGAAATTAAGTTTATTGAGATAAATCCCAGATTTGGCGGAGGAGTTCCCTTATCCATCGCGGCGGGCGCCGATTTCCCATTATGGATCATGAAAATGATGTCAGGTGAGAAATTGAATCCCGCAATGGATGATTGGAAAGACGGTGTTGTCATGTTGAGGTATGATGAAGCAATCTTTATGAATCAGGATTTGGTGTGTTGATGGCCCTTGATTTTTTGCATAGGAATCACAACATAATAAAAACGCCTCATGCAAATTCATGGGCGCTTGCTGCATATGGAGTTGGATCCTTCCGTTATTCAATGGACCGTATTGGCACCTCGTTTGTTCGCAATGGATCGCCGGCAGTTAATTTTGTGGTGATTTTTATCAGATAGTTTGTACTTTCAAGCGTTTCTCGCACTTCGTTCAGTTCTTTTTCGATCAAAGTTTTTTTCTCTAATAGATTCGCATACTTTTGTTCTAATAATTGCACCACATCATTGAATCTCATTTGAGCACCTCCGCATTCGTATCGATCCATATGATTATTCCAGGATATTGAAAGTAGAACTCATAAAATTGCTGCCAAGGGCTTCTCCATTATTTAATTTAGCAGTAACCTGAACGAGATATTGAACTCCTTCAAGGGTTTTTTGCACTTCTTTTAATTCATTTTCTAAAGAAGTTTTTTTTTGATAGAGATCCCTGCGCTTATTCTCCAATACTTGCATCACATCATCCAGCTTCATTTGAGCACCTCCAAACTAGTATCTATCACTATTACTATTCGTATTCCAGAACCTAAAAAGTAGACCTATGATTTCTATTAAAATGTGTGTTCAAAAAGTGGTTAAGCAAGACACAAACCACATTGAGCGATCCAAATGAGTCTTTTGCAGCAGAGAAGAATAATACACACAATTTGTGAATAAAGTGTAGCACGTCTTACAATTACAAATTATTAACACATGTCACCGAAGCGCGAGATTGGATTCGGATCTGTTTCGCCGCCATGCAGGGGGGGAAGAACATCTTTGAAAACAAATAGACCTACGTTATTTCTCGATTCAGAGATGATCAAAAAGTTGCGTAAAGAAGTACAAAGGCCGTGGGAAAAGGATGAATTCTGGATGTTCTATGTCATGCGGAAATTTTCCATTTATATCAGCTACCCGCTTGTCAAAAAAACGGATATATCCCCCAATGCGCTGACCATCATCGGGATTTTGCTGGGATTGATCTCTGCAGCTTCTTATATGATCGGATCGCCTTTCTCGTTGCTGCTTGGATGTTTATTCTATCAGATGTGTTATTTCTTTGATTGTATCGACGGTGAAGTGGCGCGCCTTCGCAAAAAATCAAGCAAAGGCGGGGAATGGTTGGACATTGGACTCAATTATGCCATGGCTCTTTGCAACATAGCCGTAGTATTCGGGATGTTTCAATCGGATTCGTCCTTTATTCTGGGAATCATCCTCTTTGCAATGTTTATCATAACGTTTTCCATGATTCTGTCTTCCGAAGGGGCATTGCTTGTCTTTCATCAATCGGCCTCGACTGCCACAGTTTCCATGAGGAAAAAAAACAAATGGACGGATTTGTTTGTTTTTCTATTTATGACAGACATCGGATTTCATTGTGGGATTTTGCTTTTCAGTTGGATTTGGCTGTTTTGGGGATTCAAGGAACCTCTGCTGCTTTGGATTGTTTACTATATTTTCATCAGCTTCATGAAAGCCATTTATAAATTAAAAGCAAGTATTCGCTACATGGAATGATAGGGAAACCAATACAAGTGGGGGACAGGAATATGCCAAAAGATTTGGAGGGCACAAAAATAGATGTAGCCGATATTCGATATCATTCCATCCAGTCGATAGAAACCGTACAGTTTTTCCTCATGGAACATAAAAAACCAACGGTGCGGCCGGTTCGATTCGGTACAAAAGCGGAAACGCTGCAAGTTCTGTACGAACGCCTGATGTGCGCTTGTGTATTGCCGCAAATTTGTTTTTCAGTGCGGGAATGGCGGGAAGACGAAACAACAATCCTGTCAAACGTGTTGACAAGCGGTTGGCTGCAAGAAAAGGTGATTGTCCGCAGCAGCGCACTTTCGGAAGATCATGCCGATGAATCGCTTGCCGGCAAATACAGCTCGATTGGTTCCGTACAAAATGAAGAGGAACTGATCCGGGCCATTTCGCTTGTCATCGATTCTTATGGCGATTCTGACGCGGAAGATCAAATCCTGATTCAACCGATGCTGAGTGCAGTGACAATGAGCGGTGTGGCTTTCAGCAGAGATCCGAATACGGGAGCTCCCTATTATGTGATCAATTATGACGATGTGACGGGAAGCACAAGCAGTGTAACAGCTGGGCACTCGAATCATTTAAAAACGGCGTATCTGTACAAATACTACAACGGCAAAACCGGTTTCTCCCATGAGATCCTGAAAATTGCCGAATTAATGCGGGAATTGGAAAAGCTGTTTGGCACGGATCGTATCGATATAGAATTTGCCTGGTCTGGCGGTCAACTTTATTTGCTGCAGGTACGACCGCTGGTTTTGCATGCGCAGCCTTGCGAAGAGGAGTTGGAATCCGCTTTGCAACGCATTTCAAACAAAGTGAACATGTGGAACCACACACATCCGTATTTGCATGGTACGAAAACTGTTTTTGGCGTAATGCCAGACTGGAATCCGGCCGAAATCATCGGAATCCGTCCTCGTCCATTGGCGCGAAGTCTTTATAAGAAAGTCGTGACTGACAGGATTTGGGCTCAACAACGATTTGATTATGGATATAAAAACGTGCACAATTTTCCGCTTATGATCGACTTTTGCGGATTGCCGTATATCGATGTTCGGGTAAGTTTCAATTCCTTTTTGCCGGCTGGCTTGAATGAGCCGCTGTCTGAAAAATTGGTCAATTACTACCTGGACCGATTGATTGAATCACCCAATACACATGACAAAGTAGAGTTTGAGATTGTTATCTCTTGTTATACGTTCGACTTATCGAAAAAGCTGGAGAATTTGAAAAAGCATGGATTTGAGCAATGGGAATTGAGCGAATTTCAAGATCGCCTGCGCCCCCTGACCAATCGAATTATCGGCCGCAATGGCTTGTGGAAGGAAGACATCCGCAAAATTGAATTACTTAAAGATCGTTATCAAAATGTGATCGAAAGCAATCTTGATTCGATTGCTAAAATATACTGGCTTTTGGAGGATTGCCAATCCTATGGAACACTGCCGTTTGCGGGCTTGGCCCGAGCCGGATTTATCGCGGTACAACTCATACAGTCACTCGTACAGGTGGGGGCTTTAAGCAAACATGACTATGACAGTTTTATGAATTCACTGTGTACGGTAAGCTCAAAAATGTTTAGCGATTTTCAAATGCTTGATAAAGAAGAGTTCTTAAAGGAGTATGGTCATTTGCGCCCGGGCACATACGACATATTATCGCCACGATATGATGAAGACTCGGACTATTACTTCAATTGGGAGAGAAAGGTAAATAAAAAGAGGGAAGACACTGCAACGTTTCAACTGGCTCCTTCGCAGAAAGCAACAATCAATCAGTTGTTGCAACAACATGGAATCAAGCACGATTCGGACAGTCTGTTCGATTTTATCAAAGGTGCGATTGAGGGCAGGGAATACGCCAAATTTGTCTTCAGCAAATCGTTAAGCGAGGCGATCTCCTTGTTCAAGGAGTTTGCCTGTGGGCATGGTTTTACAATGGAAGAAGCCTCGTATGCCAACATTTCCTGCATTTACGATCTGTACGGATCGTGCAACAACGCAGAGGAGAAACTGTATCGTTCCATTCAGGAAGGAAGAGAAAAGCACAGACTCACGAAACAGTTGCTGCTTCCCCCGCTTATCACAAATGAAATCGACGTTTGGGCGTTCGAGGTTCCTCCTTTTGAACCAAACTTTGTCACGCAAAAGACTGCTAAAGGGACAGTCTCGTTTGTTTCCGACAAGGAGAAACTGGAAAACACCATTCTCTTCATTGAAAGCGCCGATCCGGGATACGACTGGATCTTTACGAAAGGCATTGCAGGTTTCATCACATTGTATGGAGGAGCGAATTCCCATATGGCGATTCGGGCTGGCGAGCTTGGCATTCCAGCGGTGATTGGAGCGGGGGAATCTCTATACAGACGCTGGTCGGCAGCAGAAGTAATTGAACTGGATTGCATGAATCGACACGTGCGGATTCTTCGATGAAGTCGATGAAGTCGATGAAGTGTGCAAATGTAAAACAAAGAATTACCGTAATTTCCCACGAAGAATAGGGGTGTTATATTTGAAGGCAATCGTCTTGGCAGCCGGTAGAGGCAGTCGTTTGAAACATTTGACCGACACGCAACCCAAATGTCTTGTTGCGATACAAGGGAAACCGCTTTTGCATTGGCAAACACAATCTTTATTGGCTGCAGGTATAGAAAACATCGCAGTGGTTCGCGGTTATCGAAAGGAACAAATTGATTTTCCCGGATTCATCTATTTTGATAATGAGCGATGGGCAGAAACCAATATGGTCAGGTCGATGTTATGTGCCGACTCTTGGCTGGCCTCCAACGAATGCATAATCAGCTACTCAGATCTGATATATCCGCCGGAAGTGGTGGAAACGTTAAAACGCCTAAATGGCGACATTGGGATAACGTATGATCCCAATTGGCTGAATCTTTGGAACGAACGATTTGCAGATCCCCTGATGGATGCCGAAACATTTGATATCAACGACAACGGTGAGCTGATGGAAATCGGCCGACGAGTCTTTCATGTTTCGAAAATAAAAGGGCAGTATATGGGGCTTTTAAAATTTACGCCCGAGGGTTGGAGTGAAATAAAAAACTACCTTTGCAGATTGGAATCATACGTGATCGATCATCTGGATATGACTTCACTTTTGTCCTGTCTGATAGAAGCCGGGATCACCGTTCAAACGGTTTCTATTAAAAATGATTGGTGGTACGAGATAGACACTATCCATGATTTTGAACTGGCCAACGCAAACATGAAGTGAAGGAACGATACAATCTTGTGTTCGTGCATACTTGATGTTTGGCATTCTATTTTTTGAGCTGTATTTGCATATAACGATAGAAGCAGTAATAAATTGTAAAGACAGAAAAAACAGACAATGTCAAAACAAGTTTGGACAAATCGTATGAAAATCCTGTGAGGCAAACGTCTTGGCAAAAACGATGTTTCGTTCGATTTGGGGATGCGATATTCGGGGTGAAGCATGAACAATCAATGGCCGGCTTTGGATGTGCAAGCGAAATTCACAATTTCCGATTGGTTGGTTGTCGCATATGTGATTCTTCTGCCCATTCAATTTCGAACGCCGATTGGGTTGCGTTTCGCACCGTCTGATGTCTGTTTGCTGTTCTATTTTATGTTTGGATTGTTTCGCATCCAAATCGTCAAGTCAACGTGGAGTCTCTGGCACCTTGGCATGTTGCTCGTGTTTGCAATCGGAAATTATATCTCTCTTTTGCAAAACGGGTATTTGTCGCAATATGTTTTGCTGGAGAAAGACTTCGGCTTGCTTTTGTTATTTCTCAGCTATGTGATGATCGTCTCATTTACCACCGATTGGATCCGTTGCCGGCGGTTGGTTCAATGTTTTATTTTGAGCACAGTATTACAGAATATTGTTGCGATTGCCGCCTTTTTTCTTTTGAAAATAACTGGCTTTAATATCACATGGTTGAACTATGAATCATCCCGCCTTTCCGGTATGCTCGTAGACCCGAACGCGTACGGAGGTCTGCTGGTTCTGGCGTTCGCTCTGCACATCATGACTTCCGGAAAAACAAACCCCATTTTCACCAGGCGGTTTGGCGTATTCTGCACCGTTTCATTAGGAATCGGGATTTTGCTTACCTTTTCCCGCTCTGCTTGGATTGGACTAGTTACCATTGTATTGGTAGTTGCGTTGTTTCGGCCGATGTATGTATTGAGAATCGTAACAGTAGGCGTGTTCACCTTTGGGATTGTTTTGATCGTTTTGGGAAGCCGGTATCTTCCTGTGATTGAAAGCATGTCATTGCGAATCAAGCAGATTACCGCTCGTATGGACTATATATACACCGCCTTGAATCGATTTAAAGATCATCCGATTTTCGGTGTAGGTGTCGGCACATTTCAAGATCAATACAATTGGATTTTACATAATACAACCCTTTGGTTTCTTGCTGAATTCGGATTGGTTGGAATGGTGACGTTCCTGGGCTTTATTCTCTGGTTTTTTTACAAGGGTATGTCTGCATATCGTATAGCCGATGAAAATCAGAAACCACTTGTCTTTGGATTCATGCTTGGCCATCTGTCCATGTTTGGACTGTCGTTGGGGATCGAAGCACTTTATCAACGGCATTGGTGGCTGATCATGGGCCTTTTGGCTGCCAGTCATTTTTTAGGGAGCAAGGATCCACTCATATATTCACTACCAATCGGTGTAAGGAGGTCTACGAAAATGGATGATGCCCTTGACTTGCGGCAACTTTTGAAAATTATCCGCGATCGGATTTGGCTGATCCTCTTGATCACGATCGCGATCACTCTGTTGGCCGGGGTCGGCGGCCCTTATCTGCTAAAACCGCAATATCAAGCAAGCACTGAGATTTTGTTGAACATTTCAAGTCCGATGAATGGCAACTCACAAGGGAGTGTCACCCAATCCGAAATTGCATCAAATCTGATGTTGATCGAAACGTTCCGCACAGTCATCAAAAGCCCGCGCATTATGGAGCCGGCCTCAAAGCAGCTTGGAATACCGATCAATGCACTGATGAAGCAAGTGTCTGTCGATAATGTAACAAACTCTCAAGTGTTATCGATCGTTGCCAAGGATTCGAATCCCAAAGAAGCGATGCGGATCGCCAACACCGTTGCAAATATTTTCGAAAACCAAATTACCAAGCTGATGAAAGTAGACAATGTGAGTGTGCTGAACCCGGCGAATATGACGAAACAAGTGTGGCCAATGCCTTTTCTTACTTCTGCAATCGCTTTTGTTTTTGGATTGATTGTGTCGATCGGGGGAGTCCTCTCCAAGGAATACTTCGATACAAGATTGCGGACGGAACAAATTATTGTAAAGCATCTTGGCTTGCCGATCATCGGAAAGGTACCTGTGATCGATACGAATTTGAAAAGAACAACAAGAAAACCGCATGGTGAATGATCAGATGATGGCAACGGCAGGCGAGAACAAAGGAGGCGAGAACAAACGAATGAAAAAAAAGCCCTATGATATCAATCGGAAATTGATTTCATTTCGCAATCCGGATTCACCGACGGTCGAATCATTCCGCAGCATTCGAACCAATATTCGTTTTGCCAGTCAAGGCCGCGAAGTGAGAACCATTTTGGTAACGAGTGCGAATGAGAACGAGGGAAAATCACTGATCTGTTCCAATTTGGCTGTTGTGATGGCGCAAAATAATACAAAAACACTCTATGTGGATGCGGATATGCGTAAACCAAACGGCCACCATGCGTTTCGGCTGTCGAATGACAAGGGGCTTAGTACGTACCTGTCTTGCGAGCACTCCTTCGAAGAGATTCTGCAATACACTGTCGTTCCGTACGTATCTGCCGTTACGGCCGGACAGATTCCCAAGAATCCCCTTGAACTTCTGGAAACTGAATATGTCAATCATTTTCTAAAAGAGGCTGCCAAATGTTTTGAAGTTGTAATCATCGATAGTCCGCCATTAATTGTCTCAGATGCCCTGCTTTTGGCTTCAAAAGCAGACGGATGCGTTCTGGTCGTCGATGCGAAGAATACCAAGCGGGAAGATGGGGAAAAAGCGGTTGAAAAGCTGCGCAGCGCCAATGCGAACATTCTGGGCGTAGTCTTAAATAACACGAAAGAGAAACAGTACTATTACTAAGAGGATCGGAAACATGAATATTGGATTTTTGAAAATCATAAAAAGCCGGGTCCGGTTGATGGAGGATCAAGACTATAAGGAATGGATCAAAAACTCCGGTGTCAGTTTTTTGTTGCGCCTTGTTTCCTTCCTGCTGCTCAACGCATTGAGCTTTTATATCGCCAAAGTCTATGGAGCGGCGGAACTGGGCGTCTATTCGCTTTCGTTTTCGATCTTGAGCATTAGCCTTGTCGTCGTGCTGATTGGAACAGATACGGCCGTAATACGCATGGTTTCTGAACATGCCGGCAATGGTGGCGCCGGGGTTGCCGCTAAAATCGTAAACAGAGTCTTGCAACTGGTTCTTCCGGTTTCAGTTGCGGCAGGTGCAATACTCTATCTGCAGAGCGATTGGCTTGCGCATTTCGTTTTTCCCGGAACATTATCGGCCGGCGCCATTCAAATCGTCGCGTTGATCTTGCCCTTTTTCGCGCTTTCGCGGCTGCATGCTGCCGCCTTTCGGGCATTGCAGCATTTCGCACATTCGATCCTGTTTGAAATTATCTGGATTCGCTTTGGCTACTTGGGATTGATGATGCTTGCGACAGGGATAATTGGAAAAAGGAATTCGATTGTTCTTGCAACATTGGCCATCATTGTCGTCGGCAATGGAATATGGAGCATCACGGCTTGGCGCTTGAAGATGTGTAAGGGAAACCGCTCCGGAAGCCTTGAGCATACGTATGAAAAACCAGGTTTGAAGCAGATTCTGGCGTTGTCGGCTCCGATGTATTTGACATCCTCCATGTATGTGCTCATGGACTGGACGGATTCATTGATGATCGGTATTTTCGGCAGTGCGGAAGATGTCGGCGTCTACAACCTGATCGCGAAATTATCCATATTGACCTGTTTTGCCACAGAATCTATCAATACATTTCTTGTGCCCAAATTCAGCGAATTGTTTTGGGGGGACAAACAGGCGGATCTGCAGAAAATGATTCGCTTTTCGACAAAACTGGGGTTCTGGACATCCGTACCGGTCATTCTTTTGACCGTATTGTTTGCACCCTATTTTTTGCCGCTCTTTGGAGCCAAGTTTACAACAGGCACTACAGCATTGATTCTCCTGTGTTTTGGCCAATTGGTCAATTCTTTGACAGGCAGTGTCATTCCATTGTTGAACATGACAGGGCATCAAAAGAAATCGAAAAACATTCTGCTTGTTTCGACTATTTCCAACGTTATACTGAATCCGCTGTTGATTCCGATATTCGGCATGGCAGGAGCGGCGCTTGCCACTGCGGTCAGCATTGCGATACGGGATGTGGCTGCTTCGTACTGTACGTGGCGAATTTTTCGGTTTCCGACTTGGTATCCTTCTTTTCTGGCCAATGTGGTTTCATTGCACCGGATGGAAGCTGAATGATACATGATTCAGCATGCAGGGACAGGGGGGATTCGCAAGATGGGCAGAAGAGGAGTGGGACCGCACGAAGGAGACCGGGACATTCATCATTTCTTTGGATTTTGAATTGTATTGGGGGGTTCGCGACAAGTGTCCGATCGAACGTTACAGCGGCCATTTGCAGGGTGCCCGATTGGCAGTCCCGGCCATGCTGGAACTGTATAAGGCATATGATGTTCATGTAACGTGGGCAACCGTAGGGTTTCTGTTTTGCCGGAACAAACGGGAACTGCTGCAACGTTTGCCCAAGCGGCAACCTGCATATGAAGAGCAACGGCTCTCGCCATATCCCGAACTGCATCAAATCGGCCAATCAGAACTGGACGACCCGTTTCATTATGCTCCATCCTTGATCCAACTCATCCGTTCCTGCCCGCATCAGCACATTGGCACACACACCTTTTCGCATTATTATTGCTTGGCGCCCGGACAGGATGTTTATACGTTTCAGGCGGATGTAACCGCCGCGATTCAGGTTGCCGGAGAGTGGGGCATCAAGATCGGCAGTCTGGTTTTTCCCCGCAATCAGATAAATGAAGAGTATTTGGCCGCATGTGCGGAAATGGGGATTGCATGTTATCGGGGAAATGAAAGCACATGGCAGTATGAAGCGGACGGATATGGGCGCAATTCTTTGCTCAAACGGGCGCTGCGAGTGGCCGACAGCTACTTGAATCTTTCCGGCCATCACTGTGTTTCCCTGGAAGACATACATAAGAGCTACCCCTTCAATATTCCGTCCAGCAGATTCTTGCGGCCCTATTCGACGCGGCTGCGAGTGTTGGAACCTTTAAAACTCAGACGTATTTTTTCCGGCATGACATTTGCCGCAAAGCATGGACTTGTGTATCACATCTGGTGGCATCCACACAATTTTGGGGTGAATCTGACAGAAAATATAAATTCCCTGCATAAGATCCTCAAGCACTATAAAAAATTGCAAGAACGATACGGAATGAAGAGTCTCAGCATGGAGGAATTATCGGAACAAATCCTAACGCAGGCTCCCTTGGGCAAACCGGTTGAGGAAATGAGAAGGGGTTGTATCCTATGAGAATACCTTTGTCTAGCCCGGATATTACCGAATTGGAAAAAGATCTTGTGATGGAGGTGCTTGATTCCGGACAATTGGGGTTAGGTCCGAAAGCAAAACAGTTTGAAGAACAACTGTCCGAATATATTGGCAGCCGTTTCGCGATCGCCTGCAACAGTGGAACGAGCGCCTTGCATATGTTGATCCGCGCATTGGGCATTCGTGATGGAGATGAAGTGATTACGACACCCTTCAGTTTTGTGGCTTCCAGCAATTGTATTTTATTTGAGCGGGCCAAGCCAGTGTTTATCGATATCGATGAGAAAACATTGAATATGGATGTTACACAGATCGAAAACAAAATTACCGAGCGCACAAAAGCGATTCTGCCGGTACATGTGTTTGGCCAGCCCGCCAATATGGACGAGATTCTCAAAATTGCCCGAAAGTACAATTTGCCGGTACTGGAAGATGCTTGCGAGGCAATCGGCGCAAAATGGAACGGGAAATTGGCCGGCAGCTTTGGGACAGCAGGCGTATTCGCCTTTTATCCGAATAAGCAGGTGACGACGGGGGAAGGCGGTATCATCGTTACGGATGACGAAGAACTAGCGGCCGTTTGCTACAGTTTGCGCAATCAGGGACGAGGAAACGATGTGCAATGGCTTTCACACATTCGCCTGGGCTTCAATTATCGTCTGGATGAGATGAGTGCGGCCTTGGGAACTGCACAAATGAAGCGGATTGAAGAGATTTTGAAAAAGCGGCAGCAAGTCGCAGCCATGTATTTGGAAAAGTTGCGGGATATACCGGAAATCATACTGCCGACGATTGATGCGCGGGCAGAAATGAGCTGGTTTGTCTTTGTGATTCGCTTTATCGAAGGAATTCAACGGAATCAAATGATGGAAGGCTTATTGAAACGCGGAATCGGGTGCCGCCCCTATTTTACCCCCATCCATTTGCAGCCGTTTTATGTCGAACAGTTTGGATATCAAACCGGGGACTTTCCGGTTACGGAACGAGTATCACAGAGTACATTGGCACTTCCGTTTTACAACCGCCTGACCGAACAGGAAGTGGATCAAGTGATCCGTGCGATTCGTGAGGAGCTACAAATATTCAGATAATGGATACCATTTTGGGGGTTGGGGGCAATGTACAAGAACGACCAGATGCAACCAAAGCAGCACAAGATTTTGATAGTTGGAGCGGGTGATGCAGGTGTTTTGGTGGCAAAGGAGCTGCAGAACACCAAATCAAGGATGACACCGGTAGCATTTGTCGATGACGATCCTGCAAAACATCATCGCAGCGTGTTTGGCCTGCCGATCGTCGGCGGATGTGGACAGATCATCGAAGTCGTTCAGAATTTGAATATCGACACAATTGTAGTAGCGATTCCGTCCGCATCGCGGGAGAAAATATCAAACATACTCAATATCTGTTATCAGACATCTGCCACAGTCAAGATTCTGCCAAGTGTATCGGAATGGATCGTCGGCAAGAATACAACCGAATTGATTCGTGAGGTGTCGATGGAGGATTTGTTGGGGAGAGAGCCGATTCAAGTCAATTTAACGGAAGTTTCCGGTTATATTGCAGGCCAGACGGTACTCGTGACAGGTGCAGGAGGCTCGATCGGCTCGGAGATCTGTCGGCAAATCGCACACTTGGCGCCAAATACACTGCTGCTCCTCGGTCATGGGGAAACTAGTATTTTTCAAATTGATCTGGAATTGCGCAATGCGTTCCCGAATTTGTCGATCATACCGATCATTGCTGATATTCAAAATCTGTCGGCGATCCGGCAAGTGTTTCATGCGTATGGCCCGAATGTCGTGTTTCATGCGGCCGCACACAAGCACGTAACGTTGATGGAAATGAATCCGTTGGAAGCGATCAAGAACAATGTACTTGGAACACGAAACGTAGCGCAATGCGCACATGAGACAAAGGGATCCCATTTTGTCATGATATCCTCTGACAAGGCGGTCAATCCCACAAGCGTCATGGGGGCGACGAAACGATTGGCCGAGTTGGTGATTCAAAGTTATAACGAAAGAAGTGAGACCAAATTCTCTGCGGTGCGCTTTGGAAATGTGCTTGGCAGCCGCGGCAGTGTGATTCCTGTTTTCAAACAGCAGATTCAAAAAGGCGGCCCGGTTACCGTTACACACCCGGAAATGGTGCGTTACTTCATGACGATCAAAGAAGCCGTACAATTAGTGATTCAGGCGGGAGCACTTGCGAAAGGGGGAGAGATTTTCATTCTCGATATGGGCCGGCCTGTTAAAATTGTGGATCTTGCAAAGGATTTAATCCGCTTGTCCGGCTTTCGGCCCGATATTGACATTCCGATCTCTTTTACCGGCATTCGTCCGGGAGAAAAGCTATTCGAAGAGTTGTTGACAAATGAAGAGGGCATTTCGGCTACCAAGCACAATACGATCTTTGTCAGCAAGCCATCCGGATATTGCAAAGAAAGCACAAGTGAATTTATCTCAATTTTCGAATCGCTTTCGGAAAACACCTATAGCAGAAAAACTCCGGAGGAAATTAAACAGTTGATTTTCTTATATGTGCCGGAATTATATCAAACTGCCGGATCTGCACTCTTTGATATCACACATACTCTGTCAATGTAGGAGGGAAAAAGAGATTTGTGAAAAAGGCTGCTTTTGTTGCTTCCACGTATCGACATATTCAAGCATTTCATATGCCGTATTTGCTTCTTTTACAACGATATGGCTATGAAATTCATGTGTTTGCAAGGGAGGACGAGGCGAAACGGATCATTCGGGACGCGAATGTCATGTGCCATGATATTCCGATTCAACGAAGCCCTTTCCATTGGGAAAACTGGAGGGCGTTTCGTGAACTCCTGAAAAGATTCCATGCAGAATCCTTTGACTTGGTACACGTACACACTCCGGTAGCCGGTATTTTGGGGAGAGCGGCTGCCGGGCTGTCAAATGTGCCGAATGTTCTATATACCGCTCACGGGTTTCACTTTTTTCGCGGTGCGCCGCTTTTGCATTGGATCCTGTATTATCCTTTGGAATATTTGATGGCACGCTTGACTGACCATTTGATTGTAATCAATGAAGAAGACTATGATCTGGCACAGCGTTTGCCAGTGCGCGGACAGGTGCATTATGTACCCGGCGTCGGCCTGGATGTCGCTTCCTATCAACTCCAGGATGGCGATGGGGCGCGCCAACGTCTGCGCAAAGAACTCGGCATTTGCAAAGAAGACTTTGTGATCGTTTGTATCGCCGAGTTTACTGCGAACAAAAATCAGATGCAGTTAATACATGCGGTTCGCCTGTTGAAAACGCGTGGGAAACATGTGAAATGCCTGTTGGTGGGACAAGGGGAAACGCAACGGCAGGTTCGCGAACAGGCAAAACGGCAGGGACTGGAGTCTGACGTATTTTTCTTGGGAACCCGTTTGGATATTGCTGAGATTTTGGCCGCAGCTGATGTCTGTGCACTTGTCTCCCTGCGCGAGGGGCTGCCGCGTTCCTTGATGGAAGCGATGGCTTGCGGCAAACCGATCGTGGCGACACGTATACGCGGCAACCGGAATCTGGTGGTTCATGAAGAAACAGGATTTCTTGTAACGCCAGGAAATGCGCAGGAAACGGCAGATGCCATGGTGCGACTGCATGCTTCGCCGGAACTTTGTGCCACGATGGGACGAAAAAGCAAGATCCTGTCAAAATCTCTCGATTTGTCTGTAATTCTAGCGAAGATGGAGCGTATATATCTATCGTAAGATATGTTTTTAGCATGGGTGCATTCCATGGAAACGGGGTGGCAATTTGGGAGAACGTTTGAATTTTGGAAAACGTTTGTTTGATCTGATTGGCGCCGTCCTGCTTTTGGTGCTGTTTTCACCCGTGTTGTTGGTGACAGCCATTTTGGTGCGCAGTAAACTTGGAACACCTGTCATATTTATACAGCAACGGGCAGGATATCAAGGGAGACCCTTTGCAATCTACAAGTTTCGTTCGATGACAAATCAACGGGATGCAGCGGGAAACTTGTTGCCGGACGCCATGAGATTCACCTCATTCGGAAATTTTCTGCGCAGATCGAGTCTGGACGAATTGCCGCAATTGCTCAATGTGTTGAAAGGGGATTTAAGCTTGGTAGGTCCAAGACCGCTCTTTTTGGAATACTTGCCGCATTATACGGCTGCTCATGCCAGACGATTGGAGGTAAAACCGGGGATCACCGGATGGGCTCAGGTCAATGGCCGAAATTTGCTGACATGGGAAGAAAAATTTCAGCTGGATGTGTGGTATGTCGACAATGCAACGGTCTGGTTGGATTTAAAAATCCTTGCAATGACAGTAAAAAAAGTTCTTGCCAAGGAAGGAATCGATGGACAAAATCATCTGCCCGTTCCTTATTTTGCCGGAAACTTGCCGGAAAACACATCAACCGGGAATTGAAATGAATGGCAGCAGCGAGTGGAACGATTTTTTGCGAGGGGTGACCAGGTTGAAAGAAGCAAGCCGACTGGAACGTGCGAGGGCGAAACGCAGGAGGAGACGGCGCAGGCGATTGCTGACTTTCGCCGGAATCTTTGCAGCAGCAGGGATTCTCGCTGCAGTGGCCGATTGGTATTTGCAGCCGCAGCGTCATTTTCAGCAAGTTCCGATTGTCGGGAGACCTGATACGATCACGCAAACCGATACCCCAACACAAATGGATCGTCCAACATTTCCAAAAGAAACCTCCCCATCCCTATCCGACAACGCACTGCAAAATAGCAATCTGCAAAATAACAAAATACAGAAAGATGATGCAAAAAGTGCTTCATTTAACGTGTTGATTTTAGGAATCGATGCAAGAGCCGGCGAACAAGCTGCCAGAACGGATGTGATCATGGTCGCGCACGTGAATCCAAAGGATACAAGCATTCACCTTGTTTCCATCCCGCGTGATACGCGTGTCTATTTGCCGGGCATCGGCGAAACGAAAATCAATCATGCCCACTTTGTAGGAAATCTGCGAGGCGGAAATCATGCTGGAACGAAAATGGCCATTCAAGCTGTGAGTGATTTTTTACATATTCCGATCAACTATTATGCAAAGATGAATTTCCAAGGGTTTCAGCGCTTTATCGATCAAATTGGCGGAGTGGATGTGACATTTTCACGCACGGTCGGCATTTTCAAAGCTGGAACGCACCATCTAAACGGGGAACAGACATTAATGGCAGTACGTGAACGCTACTCGCTGCCAAATGGCGATTTTGGCCGGCAATTCGATCAATCCCTCGTGCTGCGCTCGATCCTTCGGCAAATGCTTCGCCTGGACAACATTCCAAAGCTGCCTGCCGAAATCAAGGAGATTCGCGCCGATGTGATCGACACGAATTTTACATACAGCGATTTGTTGAGTTTTGCCCTTTTGTACAAGGGCCTGGATAATTCTCATATTCAATACGAGCAAATCCCCGGCCACAACGGAGTGGCAATGGACCCTTTAGTGGGCGCAGAACTCGATTACTGGATTCCCGATCGGAACGCCGTACAGAAAATTTCCCATACATTTTTACAGGACCATTAACCCAAATCAATCGATAAACAAAATCCCTACCCTAATCTTTTCCTTTGCGGAGGGGTTCCGCTTATAAATTTCATGCCCACATGTCACGCAATTGTTGTAAAATTAGTAGATCCATCGGGTTGAACCATTCGTTCACAAAGGAAAAACATTACTTTATTGTGGGAAGGTTAGATTATTTTTATGACTTATAAGTTTTTGTATCCTTTATGTGCCAGTCTTTTCATTCTCAGCGGCTGCGCAAAATATGGCGATTCCAAGCAAGTGCAAACGCCTTCGAAAATAGAGAATCTTCCGATTCACAGCAACCTTTTGCAAAAGTTCCCTGTTAAAACAATTGATCATATCGTAGTTGTCATTGAGGAAAATCATGCAGACAAAGAGATTATCGGCAATCCTTCAGCGCCTTATTTTAATTACTTGGCAAAACACGGGGCCAGTTTTACGAATTATCATGCGATTGAACACCCGAGCCAGCCCAATTATCTTGATATTTTTTCCGGATCGAATCAAGGTGTCAAAAGTGATGCCGTACCGCGTACGAGATTTACAACTGCAAACCTTGCATCCGAACTTCTGGCAAAGCATTTCACGTTTGGCGGATATTCGGAAGATTTGCCTGCTGCCGGATTTATGGGAAATCACAATGGATATGCCTTGCTGCCATGGACACAAACCTATGTAAGAAAACACAATCCTTGGGCGGATTTCGCAAATCTGCCGACGGCCGTTAACCTGCCGCTCGCAAAATTCCCGCAGGACTTTGATCGATTGCCGACCGTTTCTTTTGTCATACCGAATCTCAATCACGATATGCACAATGGAACGATCGGGCAAGCCGATACATGGTTAAAGCAGAATCTTGATGCCTATGTGCAATGGGCAAAAAACCATAATAGTTTATTGATTGTTACATGGGACGAAGATGACAACTCGCAAAACAATGTAGTTCCCACCATCTTTGTCGGCCCGATGGTTCAACCGGGAATTTATGCGAGCAATAGCAACCATTTTCAATTGCTTCGGACGATTGAAGATTTATACGGATTGCCCTACGCAGGAAGAAGTGCATTTGTTAAACCGATTATGGATATTTGGAAATAATCTCAGGATCCGTGTCGGAAAATTGGTTTCGTGTTGAGTTGGGTCGTGAACAAGCATAAAAGGGCTTATTCTTTAGTTTTTTCTTATATGACTGACGACAAAGGGATGGTTCGCGTGTGATTCCGTTTAAAAAACGTTACTATGCAGTTGTGCTGACAGCAATCATTAGTATTATGATTGTGATTGCTTTGGTTGCCAGGTTTGCCGGGACATTTCTCTATTTGAATCAACAACCGATACGATCAGATGCCATTATCGTTTTAAGTGGAGGGGCGGAAAGGGTGGCAAAAGGTGTCCGGCTTTATCGTGAAGGATATTCCAGGTATATCATTCTTTCCAATGCATTTGATACAAAACCCGTAAAACCAATCGACCAGATCAAACAATATAACATACCCAAAAAATCGGTCATTCTTGAAACAAAAGCGCAAAGTACGTACGAAAATGCACTGTTTACGGAAAAATTGGTGAAAGAGCATCATTTTACATCTGTCATTGTCGTTTCATCCAATTATCATATGAGAAGGGTTGCATTTAATTTCGGCAAGGTTTACAGCGGAACGGGCATTCGTCTGACCTATTGTGCATCGAATGATCCGCGATTTCATCCGCATCGTTGGTGGGCCAATTCATTCAGCTTGATTACTACATTGGATGAATATATCAAATTAGCGGGAAACGCTTTAGGCATAAATGGTTTGGCGGCAAAAAAAGTGTTGAATCAAATCAACCATTTTCTGTTGTAGTACATGAGTTTTTCCGTTACACTTTTGGTATAGTGAAAAATGTTTCTAATGCACCGTGTTATCAAGGATTTTGAGGATCCAGTTTTTTTGATTTTTGGGTTCGTCGGATGCGAAGATCATTCGCGCGTTAAAAATGTTTTGAGGTGAGCATGTTTGGAAAAATTAGATAAAAAAGACATTCAAAAAATTCGAATGATGGAATATTTTATCACAGCAACAGTCAAAATTATGGAAGATGAAGGAATACAAAATGTCACGATACGGAAAGTCGCTGATATAGCGGGTTACAATAGTGCAACAATTTACAACTATTTTCAAGAAATTTCCCATTTGATTTTCTTTGCTGCAATGACTTTTTTAAAAAAGTATTACGATGCTCTGCCGAAATATATTAAATCGGCTGCAAACCCTTTGGAAAAATATATTTTAATCTGGGAGTGTTTTTGTAAATTCTCTTTTGATGAACCGGAAACGTATCATGCAATTTTTATTGCTAACTTAGGTATTCAAGCAGAAGATTTTCAAGATTATTACACAATTTTTCCTAAAGATATCATCGATATTCCTGAAGAATTAATGCCAATGGTATTAGAATCCAATCTATCTAAAAGGGGAAGAATCGCATTAGAAAGAAGTGTTAAGGAAGGATATATAAAAGCAGAAAATGCTGAAGAAATTAATGAAATGGCAACATTGGTATGGACAGGAATGCTTACATTGTTTTTGAACAACAGAAGAAATTATACTAAAGAGCAAGTAGTACGAGAAACAATGAAATATATTCGGCAAATTGTATTAAATGTTAATTATTTTGATTTTCGTTCATAATCATAAAAATACGACCTTAGGTTATTGTTAAATGTACATACTTTTGAATTCATCCAATCATTGATGCCCATCCAGCCCGAGCCAGTGCTTCCTTATGATCGTTTCGGGCACCAAACAAGCCCCCTCAGGTACGAGGGGGCTGAGTCATTTTCATTCTGTTCGTTTTACCTTGCCGAAGAGTAGGCGAGGGGCGAGCTGTTCACGGTGCTCGACGTTAATCAAGTATATCCGTCTGTTGCAAAGAGTGTCTCGACGCTATAGCTCCTGTACGGCTATTCTTCACTACACTAGATTCACCAAGGGTAGTGTTTTTTGTTTCAGGTGCAAACGCAACACAAATGATCAGGCCGAGAAACGTGAGACCAGTGGCAATATACATCGTTGTCCCGATTCCCATGTTGGTCAGGGCAAATGGAACAGCGAATGTTCCGACAAATGCTCCAATTCGGCTGATTGCAGTCGTGACACCGACAGCTGAGGCGCGTACATCCGTTGGGAAGAGCTCACTAGGGTAAACCAGATCCAACACATTGGGGCCTCCGGAAAAGAGTGCGTAAATTAAAAATCCCGCGAGAACGACCCCGACAGATCCGTTCGGGAAAAGCGCATCGATGAACAGCCCAATGGTCATGAAGAGAAAGGAAAAGATGATGAGCTTCCGCCGCCCCAGTTTGTTCACAAGGAGCATTGCTGGGATGACACCGATTAAGAAAAACAAACTAATCAAAGCAGAGCCTAGAATACTTGCGTTTCCTTTGTCGAGATGGAAGGCAGCGAGAATTTCCGGACCAAACGTATACATTGCAAACAACGGAATAATTTGCAGCATATAAAACGCGCCGACAAACAGGACGCGCCCTAAGTACCCAGGCTCAAACAATTTTGTAAAGCGTGTTTTTTCTTGAACCTCACCTAATGATTCAATATCATATTCAGGTCCAAACACTTGATGAATAACCTGACGCGCCTCATCAATCCGGCCCTTGCTGAGAAGCCAGCGAGGAGACTCCGGCGTCCCAAATCGGAGTAGTACGATGATGACAGCTGGTACTACACTGCTTGCCAGCATCCACCGCCATGCGTTTGGCCCAGTTCCGAGCAAAAGATAGCCAACTATATAAGCTGCAGTTGCTCCAACGTACCATGTACAAAATAAAGAACCAACCAGCGGCCCTCGCTGCTTGCGCGGCAGGAATTCTCCAAGCAGTGCTGTTGTAATCGGATAATCTGCACCAATTGCGATGCCGACTATTAGACGCAAAATAAAGAGCTCAACCGCGTTGCTGACAAAAAATTGCAAAATTGAACCAACAATAAATATGATTAAGTCTATCGTGTAGAGTGCCTGGCGGCCGAGCAAGTCGGATACATAGCCAAACACAAGACCGCCTAAAAAGATGCCTGCCAGTGCAGAAGCGCCAATCAGACCGCTCCATAGAGCACTCAGATGCAACTGGGGAGATAATTGAGACAGTGCGATCCCAATTATACTTAAAATATACCCATCCAGAAACGGCCCGCCGGAAGAATAGATCGTTAGCTTTCGATGAAACGAAGTAAACGGCGCATCTTCTATCAATGCCTTAGAACTCATATCTTCCATCTCCTTTGGTTTGTTGGAATTTGGAATGAAAATGATCTAAAATTGAGTCTCGCAATACGGCAAACAAGATTTCAAACATTTCCCAGCCCCCCTTTTTAAAAAGTTCATAATAATTTGAAAATATGAGCTATAATACTGATTATGAAATAATCATGATTATTATACCTATACATGAAAGCGATTACAATATCATTTATAAAAAATCCTGAATTTTAAAAAAACAGTTCACAATTTATATAATCATGATTATAATATAATCGAGATCGAAAATGGCTAAGGAGGGAGATTCATTGAAATTAGAAGTTGGAAATTTTTTTGTCAAGGATGTCCTATTTGGTTCCGAAACATCGTTTCAAAATGGAATTTTGACAATTGATAAAGAAGAAGCTTTACAAGTCGTTCGTCAAGATGATCATATTACGGATGTGGATTTAGTAATTGCAAAACCAGGTGATCCTATCCGTATTATTCCGGTAAAAGAAGCGATCGAACCGCGGTGTAAAGTTTCGGGAGGAGTCATGTTCCCAGGTGCGCTAAATAAGCTTGCACCCGCTGGGTCCGGCCGTACACATGTGCTGAAAGGTAGTTGTGTATTGGCGGTCGGGAAACACTGGGGCGGATTTCAGGACGGACTGATTGATATGAGTGGCCCAGGTGCAGAGAGAACCATGTTTTCTCAACTCATTCACATCTGCTTGGTTGCAGATACAGATGAAGAGTTTGAAAGATACGAGCAGCAAAAGCGGAATAAAGCATTGCGCTGGGCTGGTATGAGGCTGGCCGAGTATATTGGTCAGTGTGTAAAAAACAGGGAACCGGAAGAAATGGAAATCTATGATCTTCCTGCAATCGATAAAAGAAGCGCGGAGGTGAATCAACTTCCGGGTGTGGTATATGTTTTGCAATTGCAGTCGCAAATGCTTGAAAACGGATACAATGCCTTGGTATATGGGTGGGATACAAATCATATGGTGCCGACGCTCATCCATCCGAACGAACTGCTGGATGGTGCGGTCATTTCGGGAAGCTTTATGCCTTGTTCGTCGAAAATTTCAACATATCAACATGTGAATAACGCCACCATTAAACGCTTAATGAAAGAACATGGGAAGACAATTAATTTTTTAGGTGTCATCTTGACGAACCTTAATGTTCAATTGGAAGAGAAGAATCGTTCCGCACTGTTTGTCAGACACATAGCAACTACTTTGGGGGCAAAGGGAGCCGTTGTTTGTGAAGAAGGGTATGGGAATCCGGATGCCGATTTTATTGCAGTGATCAATGAATTGGAAGATGCGGGAATTCGAGTTGTCGGCATTACGAATGAATGTACGGGCCGAGATGGACGCTCCCAATCATTGGTAGATCTTTCGGAAAAGGCAAATGCAATCGTATCAACTGGCAATGTTTCCGAATTATTAAAACTTCCGCCGATGGAGATCGTTATTGGTGAACTTGAAGCATTGGCACGGGACGGAAACTCAGGCGGCTGGGAAGGCTGTGTAAAAGAAGACGGATCTATTGAAATGGAGAATAATGGAATGTTCTGTTCCGACGGAAACACGGGTGAATTTATTAAAACCGTTGTTGAATTATAGGAGGTGACTCGAATGAAAAAAGCTGTCCATTATATCAATCAATTTTTTGGGCAAATCGGGGGAGAGGAAAAGGCGGACCATCTTCCTGAAATACGGGATGGGGTTGTCGGGCCCGGGATGCTGCTAAGAAGCCTGCTTGCTCCCGAAATAGAAGTTACACATACAGTCATTTGTGGCGATAATTATTTCGGATCGAAGAAAGAACTGGCGATCGGGCAAATTTTAAGCTTTTTGTCTGATATAGAATTTGATTACTTTATTGCAGGTCCTGCTTTTCTCGCTGGTCGGTATGGATTTGCTTGCGCGGAAATTTGCAAAGCGGTGCAAGAGAAATTCGGTGTATCTGTCGTAACGAGCATGCATGTCGAAAACCCTGCCGTTGAAATGTTTCGTAAACAACTTCATATCTTCAGCGGCGGCAACAGCGCTGCTGCCATGAGAAAAGATGTGCCCGTGCTGGCAAATTTCTTGAAAAAGCTCGCAAAGAGAGAACAAATCGGGGCGGCAAGCACAGAAGGTTATTTTCCGCGTGGAATACGATTGGAGTCTTTTACAGAAGTACCGGCAGCGGACCGGGTAGTAGACATGCTTCTCAAAAAATTAAATGGAGCAGCGTTTGTGACGGAAATGCCCATGCCAAAGATAGATGTTGTTCCTATTGCACCGCCAGTTGACTTGAGTACGGCAACTGTGGCTGTTGTAAGTTCCGGAGGTATTGTTCCAGCAGGAAATCCCGATCGTATACAATCTGCTTCCGCGACCAAATGGGGAAAATATAGCATTTCTAACCTAGATTCATTGGCGGCAGGGGAATGGCAGACGATTCATGCCGGATTTGATCCCACACTTGCAAACGAAAACCCTAACGTTATTGTACCATTGGATGTTCTTCGTGAATTTGAGAGAGAAGGCAGAATAGGGAAGCTGCATGATTATATCTATTGCACTGTCGGGACCGGGACGAGTCAGGCAGATGCGATGCGGATGGGACAAGAGATTGCCCAACAGTTACACGAGGCCAATGTCTCCGCCATCATTTTAACATCCACCTGAGGAACTTGTACACGTTGCGGTGCAACGATAACGAGAGAGCTTGAGCGTAGTGGTTTTACGATTGTTCAAATGTGCAACTTGGTTCCGATTGCCAAAACAGTCGGTGCAAACCGTATTGTTCCGACAGTTTCCATTCCTTGCCCGCTAGGAAATCCGAATCTTTCCAAGGAGGACCAGTGGAAGCTGCGAAAACACCGTGTTGCCGTTGCTTTGGATGCTTTGGCTACAGAGATTGATGCAGCTACTGTATTTGAAGTGAAAATCTAGTTTAGTCGGGAGAGTTTACAGATATGTCAAACAATGTATATGACGTCATCATTGCCGGTGCCGGTCCTGCAGGAATGACAGCAGCTGTCTATGCATCGCGTGCGAACATGAAAACTCTGATGATCGAGAAAACCACTCCAGGCGGTCAAATGGTCAATACAGAGGATATCGAAAATTATCCGGGATATGAATCCATTTTAGGACCGGAGCTTTCGGAAAAAATGTTTCAGCATGCAAAGAAATTCGGTTCGGAATATATCCGGGGGCATATCAGGGAAATCAAGAATGATAATCCCTATAAAACAGTTCTTGTTGATGAGCAAGAATATAAGGCGAAATCGGTCATTGTTGCAACGGGTGCGGAACATCGGAAACTTGGAGTTCCCGGAGAGATTGAACTTTCCGGCCGCGGAGTATCGTACTGTGCCGTTTGTGACGGCGCTTTCTTCGAAGATTTGGAACTGGTGGTTGTCGGAGGCGGTGATTCTGCTGTCGAAGAGGCAATCTTCCTGACGCGCTTTGCCAGCAAAGTAACGATCGTTCATCGGCGTGACGAGTTGCGGGCGCAAAAAATCATTCAAAAACGGGCAATGGAGAATGAGAAAATTCAGTTTATCTGGAACAGCCAAGTGAAAGAAATCAGAGGGGACAACATGGTATCAAGTGTTGTAATTCAAGATATCATCACCGGGGAGGAGACAGACTATTCTTGCCATGGGGTGTTTATCTATGTGGGAATGGATCCGATCTCCGATTGTGTGAAACGGTTAGGAATCACGAATGAACATGGGTACATTCTCACAGATGATCTCATGCGGACAAATGTACCGGGAATATTTGCAGCAGGAGATGTACGTGAGAAAACATTGCGGCAGGTAGTCACTGCAACAGGGGACGGAGGTCTTGCAGCCCAATCGGCTCAGCAGTATGTTGAAGATTTGGATGAGAGACTCAGGGAGGAATCCCGAACTCAAGTTGAAAAAAAAGCAGTATAAATTCGGAACATTAGACAAACAGGAGGCTAATTATGATAACGCCGGTTATTAAAGGTACTTCGTCAGTCATCATTCATATTCCTAGCCTGGTACGCCATGGATCCAAACCAGAGAGAGAAATCAGGAAAGACCCTTTGCTTCTGGAAAAAATTATAGACAGTTTAAGAAGTTATGAGGATGCAGTTTCATATCCGCCCAATCAAACGTTTATCGGCAACATGAGACCTGATTCTTTACGGGAAATCCCAAGGCCTTGGGTTCAATCGCCCATTCAAAATGCCGGTCGTTTTAGCACAAACGGAGAAATCATGCCGGAAGACGAGTTTTACGGATGGTTGAAACTATCTGATGAATATAATCTTGTGATGCTTGAAGAATGCTTTCTGGCAAAAGTAAAAGAAAAAATGGCAGGACATCCTTTAATTGAAGATGGCGACTTGCAACGGCTTGGAAAAGGTGCGAATAGGGCTGAGATTGAAGAAGCCATTGCGGCCTGCAAAGGGATCCCTTTGCACGTAAATAAAACGGAAGTCATTGGATGTTTTTTAACCGGCCATGAAGAAGATGATAATTTAACAGCTGAAATTCTCTTGGAGAATTTGTGCAATAAGGCATCCGGCCTGGTTGCGATGCGGCATGCTTTAAAATCGTTTGATGTTTCGCCGGAGCAAATTGAGTATGTGATCGGGTGTGACGAAGAGGCTGTAGGTGACCGCTACCAACGGGGCGGCGGCAATATGGCGAAATCGATCGCAGAATTGGCCGGATGTGTCAATGCGAGCGGTTCCGACCTTAAATCCTTTTGCTGTGCGCCGACCCATGCGGTCGTTGTGGCTGCAAGCCTTGTTCAATCCGGCTTATATGATGAAGTGCTTGTCGTTGGCGGAGGGTGCTTGGCAAAGCTTGGAATGAAACTTGCCGGACATTTAAAACATGATATGCCGATTCTGGAGGATCAACTGGGCGCGATTGCCATTTTGATCGGGAAGGACGATGGAAAAAGCCCTGTGATCCGACTCGATGCGGTTGGGAAACACAATATTTCAGCTGGTTCATCCGCACAGAATATTTATCAGACACTCGTTGTAAACCCACTTGAGGGCATCGGCAAAAAAATACTGGATATTGATAAGTATTCGGTAGAAATGCACAATCCGGAAGTTACGGAACCAAACGGCAATGGGGATGTACCGAAGACCAATTATCGAACACTCGCAAGCATCGCTGTGATACGCGGGGAAATGGACAAAGCAAAGATCCCGGAATTCGAAATATCCTATGGAATGCCCGGATTCTCTCCCACGCAAGGGCATATTGCCGCAGCCATTCCTTTTCTTGTTCATGCCAGAGAGATGATCATGAATGGTGAAATCAACAACACCATGTTTATCGCAAAAGGTAGTTTATTCCTGGGGAAAATGACAAAATTATCGGATGGAATGTCATTTCTGATTGAAAAAAACACAGGAGGCCTGGAGAGATGATCGAGGTAAACAAAGAAAATTTCACAATAGAAGTTCTTGAATCCGAAATGCCCGTTTTGGTCGATATATGGGGACCTTCCTGTCAACCTTGTCTTGCTTTGCTGCCGCAAGTGGAAAGCCTTTCTGAAACCTATCGTGAAAAGGTAAAAATCGTGAAATTAAATAGTGCACAAAATCGCAGGCTTTGTATTGATTTAAAAGTAATAGGATTACCGGCCTTTCTGCTTTATAAGAATGGAATAGAAGTCAGTAGACTAAGCAGCAAAGACATTGCGATTCAAGATATTGAAAACGTGCTGGCTGAGCAAGTCTAATAAAAAATTGTCACACGTACTTGTAGATTCATTTTTAAATTCAATTTCAAAAAAGGAGAGATTTTTATGTCGCTACAAGGCAAGAAAGTTTTTATTCTCGGTGAGAGAGATGGCGTGCCTGCTCCCGCTATTGCTGAGTGTGTACAGGCAGCCAATGGAGAAATCATATTTTTTGATACCCAATGTTTTGTCTGAACGGCTGCCGGAGCAATGGACCTTGAGGTTCAAGGTCGCCTTATGAAAGCAGTGGAAGAGCATGGCAAAGAAAATATACTGATACTTTTAGGTTCTCCGGACGCCGAAAGTGCGGACATTTATGCTGAAACAGTCACGTTGGGGGATCCGACATACGCGGGACCGTTGGCCGGGGTTTCATTGGGCCTCGACGTCTATCACATTTTGGAGGACGAAATAAAGGCACTCATACCCGAAGGTGTATATCAAGAACAAGCAGGTGTTGCTGAATTATCTTTAGATAAGGATGCAATTTGTGAAATTATGAAAACTGCTCGTTCGAAAATAAAATAGTGAAAAGCGTTGATCCATATTTTCACCAAAGCAGTTAGCTGTAAATTGGGCCATTCAAACCAAGTACGATTTGGTTTGAATGGCCTTTACAACGAAACTCCGTTCTTAATAGAATCAGCCCTACGAACGATTCAATGATTGTCAAGCCTTCCGAACTGACACCTTTGTCAGCTTTGGAAATTGCGAAAATATTCGAAGAAAAAAAGCTGAACTTATAGAATAGGAATATCTTGTTAATACTCTTTTTAATACCATCATGCAAAACGAATAAACAATAAAGGAGCATAGATAGATGACAGTTTCCGCAGAATCAACGGGTCATGGCCGTTACAGGGATCGAATCTTGCAAGTGGAACCGTATGGCGTCGAAAGAGTCGATGCATCGGAACGTCATGGCACACCGTTTCAACTCTTTACATTGTGGCTCGGGGCCAATTTGTCCATTGCGGATTTTGCGCTTGGATTTCTTCCGGTACATTTGGGATTGTCTTGGCCAATGATACTGGGAAGTATCATAATAGGGAACATACTGGGAGGAGTATTGCTTGCTTTGGCGGCTGTCATGGGACCGACGTTTGGTCTTCCGCAATTGATGATCGGCCGGATGTCCTTTGGGAGAATCGGCGGATATCTACCTGCCTTGTTGAACTGGATCAGTACGGTTGGCTGGTTTACGGTCAATAATATTTTAGGTGTATTCGGTTTGCAGATCCTGTTTCCGCGCCTTTCATTTATCGTAGGCAGCATCATCCTGATTCTCGTGCAAGGATTTTTGGCGATTTATGGACATAATCTGATTCATTCTTTTGAACGCATCATGGCTGTTGTGCTTGGCATTCTCTTTTTGATCGCTTCATTTCTCACAGGTTCGCAAATCGCTGCTGTTTCCTATGCCGGAACTACCCCTCATCCACTGGCAATGGCAGTCATTGTTGCGGGAGCAGCGTTTTCCTATATTGCGAGTTGGGCGCCGTATGCGTCCGATTATAGTCGCTATCTTCCGGAACATACGTCAATGGCAAAAGGGTTTGTGTGGGCGTTTCTGGGATCTGTCGCAGCTTCCTTATGGCTTGAGATTTTAGGGGCTGTTACTGCTGGTATCGCCGGTCCCCATGGCGGGAATGCGATCCATGCATTGGCCAATGTCACGGGAAGATGGGCGATACCGATGGTGATTGCGATAATTCTTGGCGGAGTAGCGGCGAATGCACTGAATTTATATTCCAATGCGTTGTCGGCGGGAGCCCTTGATCTTCGAATGAGTCGTACTGGTTTAACGGTTGTGGCGATGGTCGTGGGGCTTTTTTTAAGTCTTGCAGGCGCGGGGAGATTTGAAAGTTTTTACGAAAATTTCTTGCTGTTGCTTGGGTATTGGGTGACGCCGTGGATTGCAATACTCATTGTAGACTTCTTTATATTTCGACATCGATCCGTTGTTCGTATTGAAAAAGGAACCGTTCCAAATTCCGTGGGAAGTGGAGTGGGTGCTTTTTTGCTTGGCATACTTGTGTCGATCCCGTTTATGAGCAGTACACTTTATACAGGCCCGGTTGCCAAGCTGCTAAATGGCGCCGATCTCAGTTTTTATGTGGGATTTCTGGCTGCCGGCATCCTGTATTTCATATTTCGGCGAAATTCTATGGCAAGAGCTTAAGGGATTGACAAACATGGATTTTTTAATCTATTTGAAAAAAAGGTTGGGAGCATCCGGGAGAATGGATGCTCTATTTTATATAAAATTGTATCTCGGGTTTACAAAAATCGCGATTAATTATCAAAAAATTGTTGTAATTCAGAATTGAACATGCTATTATTTTTGTAAGAATTACAACAAAATTTTAATCATTAAAATTTTGTTGTAAATAAAAAGGGGTTGCTGGTGGATGTCATACAGTTACGTTTCACACTTGTATTGCCCGAAATGTGAATCTGTTTACAATGTAAAGGATGTACATCAATTATGTACGTGTGGTTCTCCGCTATTGGTGAACTATCACCTTGACGAATTACGCCGAAAACTTCATCCAAGTGATTTGCTAGAGCGAGATTCAACGATTTGGAGATACCATGAATTACTTCCGGTGGAAGAACAGAAACATGTAGTTTCATTGGGTGAAGGAATGACTCCTTTCATTCCAATGCCTAAATTGGGAAAGGATATGTCTATTTCGAACTTGTATATGAAAGATGAGGGAATTATTCCAACTGGTACTTTTAAGGCGCGCGGTGCCGCAGTTGGCGTATCAAAAGCAAAAGAATTGGGTATTCAGGAGTTGGCTATGCCGACAAACGGGAATGCCGGAGCTGCTTGGGCGCTTTACGCAGCAAGAGCTGGAATACGCACAACGGTTGTCATGCCGGTTGATGCACCGATGATTACGAGAAATGAGTGTGCGATATCCGGCTCGAATCTTTATTTGGTAAACGGTTTGATTAGTGACGCGGGGAAAATAGTGGGACAGGCGGTAAGAGATTATGAGCTTTTCGATGCTTCAACATTAAAAGAACCTTACAGAATTGAAGGAAAGAAAACGATGGGATTAGAAATTGCCGAACAAATGGGATGGAAAATGCCGGATGTCATTTTATATCCTACTGGCGGTGGAGTAGGCATTATCGGTATATACAAAGCGTTAACCGAATTGCAAACACTTGGTTGGGTTCAAGGACCACTCCCTAGATTGGTAGCTGTTCAAGCGGCTGGATGTGCGCCGATTGTAAAGGCCTGGGAAGAAGAGAAAACGGAGTCGGAATTTTGGGCAAACTCTTCTACGATAGCATTTGGTATAAACGTCCCGAAAGCTCTTGGAGATTTCCTTGTCCTTGATGCGATTTACAAAACAAATGGATGCGCCATTGCCATTGACGACACGTCTATATTAGTTGAACAACAAAAAGTTGCAGTACTTGAAGGTTCTTTTATATGCCCTGAAGGAGCTTCTACCTTTGTAGCGGCCAGAAGATTAAGAGAGAGCGGTTGGATTAAAGAAGGCGAGACCGTCGTTGCGCTTAATACCGGGCTAGGCATTAAATATCCGGATACTGTACGCGTAGAAGTACCGTTATTACAACCTGAGGAATGTATTCAAAGAGGACTGATGGTGTAGATGAAAGAGTGTCATAAAGCAATTTTTGATTTGGCTATTCGAACAGCAGATATGCTCGTGAAAATGTTCGGGTCACGCTGTGAAGTAGCCGTTCATAATTTTGATAATTTGGAACAGTCTTTAATTCATTTGGCTGGTTCCATCACAGATCGAAAAATTGGTTCTCCTATTACGGATTTGGTGTTACAAGAATTAAACAAGCCGATAACAGAAATAAACGATATGCCCAATTACAAAACTCAAAGCAAAAATGGGATTGTTATGAAATCATCTACCGTTTTTTTACGGGATGCAGACGATCACATTATTGGCGCACTTTGCATGAATTACGATATCAGCTTGCTAATGCAACTGGAAGGAGAAGTTGGAAATTTTATTACATTTGATGAAGAACAATCAAAATCAGAAAATTTTTTCTCCTCTGTGCACGATGTGATTCAGGGTATGGCTGAACAGGTGCTGCAAGGATTCAAAAAGGCGCCGTCCGTAATGAGCATGGACGAAAAAGTAGAGTGTGTTCGGCAACTCGAACAAAGAGGGACATTTTTAATCAAAGGGGCAACGGAATACGTAGCAACCATTCTAGGTGTCTCGAAGTTTACGATTTATAACTATCTGCAAAAAATTCGAACGCATAATGAATATCATATAGAGGAGGAAGTAAAAGAAAAATGATGAAAATGATTCATACTGAAAAAGCGCCGCCAGCAATTGGATCCTATTCCCAGGCAATGAAAGCAGGAGAATTTCTTTTTCTTTCAGGTCAAATTCCCATAAATCCCGAAACAAATGAAGTTGTAGAAAAGAACATGATTCTTCAAACACAGCAAGTCATGAGAAATATTAAAGCGATTTTAGAAAGTGAAGGCGTTACATTCGAGCATATTGTGAAAACAACCATATTTGTTAAGGATTTGAATCAGTTTGCATCTATTAATGAAGAGTATGGTAGATTCTTGGGGAATCATCGCCCTGCTCGTTCAACAGTGGAGGTAAGTCGCCTTCCGAAAGATGTACTGGTCGAAATTGAAGCCATTGCCTATATGGGTGGTTCCCAAAACTAAAAACGCTGTCGTATATCCACTCAACAAAAGAAAAATTGAACGAACTTCCTTTTCACTGATTTGCAGATAACAAAGAAAAATGAGTTCCTTTGGTTTATCCTCAATGTATTACTTTGCTTCTATGACATCTGCTGCATGTTATTCGATAGCTCGAAATACTTTTTCAGTAATATTCCTGAGCCAGTGTATCAACTTGTTCAGAGAGAGTATCGATCCCATCTATTACCGTTGTAATAATCATTTACCTTTCTCATTTGCAAGTAATAAAGCCATTGCCTTGATAAACACAAAGAGGCAGATGAATCTATGCCGATTTAAAACCATATTTTTATATGCTACATTCATACTCATTTACCGCTATGTTCTTGAAAATTATATAACTAAAGGGAGTTGATGCGAATGGATGCTATTGCATTGCGGCGGGAGTTTCATAAATATCCGGAGGTTGGTTTTACGGAATTTCGTACTGCATCGAAGGTTGTGGAAATCCTAAAGTCTCTTGGTTACGAGGTGATATATGGTGCTGCTGCGTTAGACCCGCAATCCCGACGAGGTGTTCCTTCTGAAGAAGAACTTGAAGCCGCATATAATAGGGCACTGGCGGGTGGAGCCAACCCAAAAATTATTGAAAAAATGAAAGGGGGAAATACGGCAGTCATTGGCATCTTGAAAGGGAAAAGAACTGGCCCGACTGTTGCATTCCGCTTCGATATGGATGCGTTGCCTATTCAAGAAAGTACAGATCTCGATCATTTTCCACAATCCTCTGAGTTCAGGTCAAAATATGAAGGGAACATGCATGCTTGTGCACATGACGCCCATACGGCGATCGGGTTAAGTCTTGCAGAAAAAATGTCAGATCAAAATTTTTCAGGAACGCTTAAATTAATCTTCCAACCGGCAGAAGAAGGTGGACGTGGCGCTTATTCCATTGTGAAAAAGGGTATGGCAGACGATATTGATCAGCTTTTTTGTCTGCATCTTGGTCTTGATGTTCCTTTAGGAGAAATTTATGGCGGATCAAAAGATTTACTTGCCACTACCAAATTACTCGCGCATTTTCACGGTGTTCCTTCTCATTCCGGTATTTCACCGGAGAAAGGCCGAAACGCATTATTAGGTGCTGCAACCGCATTATTGAACATTCATTCTCTTCCAAGGTTCAGTTCGTGTCCTACACGTGTAAATGTGGGCGTGTTAGAAGGAGGAACAGCGCCAAATATTATTCCACAATACGCAAAAATGATTATTGAGACACGAGCTTCATTGGCGGAAATAAACAACGAATTGGAAAAACGAGTGCGAGATATTATTGAGCATAGTGCTGCCATGCATGGTTTGCGCTATGAAATAGAAGTGATTGGTGAAGCAACTACCCTCGTATGTGATGAGAATATGATTGCAACAGTCCTTGAACAAGCAAAAAACACGAGGGGATTTGACTCTTTCAAAGAGTATTATAATTTTGGAGGAAGTGAAGATGCCAGTTTCCTGATTCGTCGCGTTCAGGAGTGCGGAGGTCAAGGGACGTATATGGTCATAGGCACTCCGATTGCTGCACCTCATCATCATCAAAAATTTGATATTGGAGAAGACGCAATTCCTATGAGTGTGGAACTTTTGGAACGTATTGCAAAACGCACGTTACATGTACGGGAGGGTTAACAGTGAACCGCAAAAAAAGAGTGCCAAAATATTGGATTTTCCTTCTTGTGCCATATATTTGGGATGTGTTGCTGATTCCCTTTATAAATACTAGTAAGATCCATCCGTTCGGTATCCCTTTTTTACTGCTATGGATGCTGCTTGGTGTGATCGTTGTGAGCATTTTCATCGGAGTCGTTTATTATCTCGACATACAATCGAATCATTCCGCCGAGCAGACAATTCAAATGATACATCACGTTGAATCGAAAGGAAGCTGAAATTGCACTTCGGCATGGCAATCTTTCAATACCTGGGAAGACCGAAAATTTTGCCATGCTCAATAGGGGAAGGGGGATAAAATGATGGTAATTATGATTGCATTTATGGTATTACTTCTAACTACCGCATGTAGCATGTATTTTGCCATTAAAGGCAGGAAAATGGACATGCGAGAGTGGGCGGTAGGAGGAAGAAGTTTTGGTACTCTATTATTCTGGTTTTTAAGTGCAGGGGAAATCTTCACAACCTTCGCCTTTCTTGGAGCAAGTGGATGGGCGTATCAATACGGGGCGCCTGGTTTCTATATTTTGGCTAACGTCGCCTTAGGTTACGTATTAGGTTACTGGCTACTGCCGCGCATCTGGTCGATCGGCAAAAAACACGACATATATACACAGGCTGATTTTTTCCGCTTACGATTTGAGAGTAGGTGGTTGGCATCTGCTATTGCGATTATTGGTATTTTAGCTATGATTCCTTACACACAGCTTCAATTTACCGGATTATCCCTTATCATACAAATCATTTTCCACGGAGCTATTGATAAGACATGGGCAGTGATTGTATCTGGCTTACTTGTGCTTATCTTTGTTTTTACGGCAGGAATTCGCGGGACTGCCTTTGCATCGATCGTGAAGGATCTGTTAATGCTTGCCGTTCTTATTGGTGTAACCATGACGATCGCATCCGCTACGCACTTAGGAAGTATCTCGCATATATTTGAGCTTATGAATCAAAAATATTCGACGTATGCGAGTTTGCCAGGTTTAGCGCCGAAAAAAGGACAAACCGTATTATGGTTTATGTCAACGATTCTTATGGTGAATGTTGGTTATTGGATGTGGCCGCATCAATTTCAAATGACCTGCTCCGCCAAAAGTGCGGATGCGATCCGGAAAAACGCTGTATTTCAACCGTTGTATGCCCTTTCTTATTTCTTTGTCTTTGTCATTGGATTTGCTGCTTTGCTCGTATTGCCAAAGCTCAAGGATAGCAATGCTGCATTGTTGACGTTAATTTCCAATTATTATCCAGGATGGTTCTTGGGATTGCTTGGTGCGGCAGGGATGCTAATTGCGATTATTCCAAGTTCAGCTTTGTTATTAACGCTGGGAACGATTTTTTCGCAAAGTATTTATCGAAATGTCATACATCCAAATGCTTCCGACAAAAAAGCGCTCATGGTTGGAAGACTCGCATTAATTGCAGGTGTGATCCTATCTGTATGGCTCACGATTCATAGCAACAAAACCATTGTACAAATCCTTTTGATTGCATATTCTGCCGTATCCCAGATTGGACCGGGATTTATTCTTGCACTTCTTTGGAAAAGGATTACTGCATATGGTGTTCTCGCAGGTTCTGTAGCAGGCCTTGTTGGGATCACGGTACCATCTGTGATCCACTTTGAAAAATCAATTGCTTTTACCATGAATACCGGTTTTATCGCTTTGCTTTTCAATATTGCAATTACTGTATTGGTCAGTCTTGCAACAAAATCGCCTTCCGATGCAGCGATACGGGTGGGTGTAAATGAGGAAGAAGAGAACATCGCTTTCAACTATCCAGAAGAACAAAAGATAGGCGTATGATAGAAAAAGAGGCGTGAAGAATTTTGACACCAAGTTATTTCCAGGATATTAGATATAATATACTAAATACTCAATAAATAGTAATAATAATAGGTTTTAACCGAAAAAAAGTATAAAACTTAAAGGGGGAAAGAGAATGCGGGGAAAATGGAAACAAATAAATATTGGTTTCTCATGCTTTCTACTGGTAAGTTTGGTTTCAGGTTGCGGTACTTCTGCCACTTCGGGCAGTCAAAGCACAAATGTTCCTACGCTTGTGGTGGATGAGGCAAATGACCCTTCGACATTAGATCCGGGTTTACAATATAATCTAGAAAGTTACACAGTATATCGGAATATTTTTGATAATCTTTTGCACCGTGATCCAGTTAGTTTAAAAATAGTGCCGTGGGTAGCTGAATCCTGGAAGCAAGACTCTCCTACCACGTGGACATTTACCATCCGAAACGATATTACGTTCCAAAATGGGGATAAATTAACGGCTGATGATGTAGCGTTTAGTTTGCAACGAATTTTAGATCCATCTCTGCATAGTCCACAGAATGCTAACTTTAGTGTAGTAAAATCTGTCGCTTCCTCCGGAAATACTGTTACTATAACGACAGCTAAGCCCGCTCCAACGCTTTTATCAGAACTTACCACATTAAGTATTGTTCCAAAAAAATATATTCAACAACATGGTAATGAATATTTTAATCTACATCCAATAGGCAGCGGTCCTTATGAATTGGATAAGTGGGAAAAAGGAAATCAAGTCGTGTTAAAAGCAAATACAAATTACTGGAAAGGGCAGTCTGAAATAAAACAGGTTGTATTTCGGTCCGTCCCTAACGATGCCAGCCGGGTCGCAGATCTACAATCTGGGAAAGCCGATATTGCATTTCCGATTAGTCCAGATGATGTGCAAACGATTAAGGGCAGTAGCAATTTGCAGGTTCTCTCAGCACCTACAGAACGTGTTGCCTACCTTGCATTTAATGTTTTAGGCAATACACCAGTCAAATCGGCCCTTCTTCGTCGAGCAATCGCATATGGAATTAATTATCCATCATTAATGTCTTCTTTGGAACATGGATATGCACAACCCGTCAAAGAAGTACTGACACCCGTTGCATTCGGATATGACAAAAACGTACCCGGGTTTGAATATAACCCGAGTAGAGCGAAAGAGCTCGTACAACAAGCAGGGTATTCCAATGGAGTTACGCTAACATTTGCAACTTCCCCTTCCTATGATCAGAGAATTATACAGGCGATTCAAGGAGATTTAAGCCAAATCGGTATTAAAGTAAACATTGTTAGTACAGATCAGGCAACATACCTGAAGAAAATTCAAAATTCCTCACATAACTGGGGAGATATTCGGATGGGAACGTGGTCTTGTTCGTGCATGGATGCAGACGGAACCATTTACCCACTTTTCCATACAGGAAGTATCTGGAGCAGCTATTCAAACAAATCGTTCGATTCTTTAGTCGATGATGCGCGCACCAATACAGATACGAATCAACGAATGAAGGACTATAATCAAGCATTTACGATCCTTCAAAACGATGTTCCTGGAATCGGTCTTTGGCAAATGGATTCCTTATATGGAGCTAGCAAAAGAATACAATGGAAACCGGATGCCCAAGAGAATTTCTTTGTGCAAGACATAAAACTACAAAAGAAATAAGGGGGAAGATCGGTGGGATACGCTGGAAGACGGATATTCCAAGCTGTTATATCGATTTTGGGAGTCTCAACGATCGTCTTTTTTATATTACACCTTTCAGGTGATCCGGTGCTTCTGATGGTTCCGCAAAACTCCACTGCTGAAGATATTGCGAATCTTCGGCATTCACTGGGCCTTGATAAGCCTTTGGGCATCCAGTACATCTTATTTATTAAAAATCTTTTGCAAGGAAATTTAGGATATTCATACGTTCAGAGTCAGCCGGCCATGGATATTGTCATGGAAAGGGTTCCATATACGGTAGAGCTTGCTCTGGCAGCACTTGTCATTTCTTTGGCTATCGGCATTACGATCGGAATGCTTACTGCAATCTATCGAGGGAAATGGATCGAACGCATGCTAATGCCGATTATTTTAATTGGGCAAAGCATGCCAGCGTTTTGGACTGGTATTCTATTGATCATGTTAATGAGTGTACGGTTGCATTTGTTACCTTCCTCGGGTTCAAGTGGAATACAATCGTTAGTTCTGCCAGCGATAACACTTGCTTCTCTTTCTATGGCGACAGTTGCTCGTATGACGCGCTCCAGCGTAATTGAACAACTTGGAAAAGATTACGTAAAAACAGCACGGTCAAAAGGTGTTGGGAATGCTCGTTTATTGATTCGACATATTTTACGCAATGCCGCAATTCCCATTATCACAATTATTGGCTTGGAAGCAGCAAACCTGCTTGGAGGAGCCGTAATTACGGAAACGATATTCGCCTGGCCAGGTCTCGGACAGTTGACGATTCAATCCATAGCGGCAAGAGATTTTCCACTTGTTCAAGCAATTGTACTTCTTGGGGCAGGCACCTATATCTTCATTAACTTAATCACAGATTTATTGTATGGATTGGTGGATCCGCGAATTAAATTAGGGAAGGATGTGGCGGAATGACATCTGATGTAACCAAACTGGATGATTTTACACCTTCCCAATTCAATGCACTTCAAAAACGTTTCAACTGGAAAAATAAATGGATTCAAATTGCCCCATTTAGCATTATCCTAGCGGTTTTTATTCTTGTAGCATTGTTGCCAAGTGTTTTTACAAATCATCCACCAAATCTTACAGATTTATCGCTTCGTCTAAAAGGACCAGGATATAGTTCGCATGGTTCAACTTATTTTTTGGGAACGGATGAATTGGGCAGGGATGTTTATAGTCGTTTGCTATATGGGGCAAGGGTATCGTTATCCGTTTCTGTCGCCTCGGTGTTTCTATCTGGTTTGATCGGTGGGCTGCTTGGGATACTTGCGGGTTTCTATAAGAACCGAGTCGGGACAATGATTATGCGCGTTGCCGATATTGTGCTTTCAATTCCATTTCTATTATTAGCCATTTTGACGGTCGCCGTGTTGGGACCAAATCTTATGAATCTTATTATTGTTCTTGGCATTACGCGCTGGCCTCGCTACGCAAGGGTCGCTTTCGGACAAACACTTGCGACTGTGAATCAGGAATTTGTCCAGGCTGCGAAGGCACTTGGTGCGCGTTCATGGAGATTAATCGTTAAACACATTTTACCTGAGATCATACCATCATTGGTTGTTGTCGCTACACTTGAAGTTGGACTCATGATCATATATGAGGCATCACTTTCCTTTATAGGATTGGGTGTTCAACCTCCGAATCCCAGTTGGGGTTCGATGCTCACAGAGGGACAACAATATGTAGATACCGCCTGGTGGTTGGCTACATTCCCAGGTATGGCAATTTTTTTAGTCGTACTCTCAATCAATTTGATCGGTGACTTCATTCGAGATGTTTTAGATCCAAAAGATAAACTATCGAATAAATAGAGGGTGATGGAATGTCTGACAAGCAATTTATCGGCAAACGGGTGGTTATAACGGGGGCCGCAGGAGTTATCGGCCAATGGATTACAAAAGCATTTGCCAAACAAGGAGCGTCCCTTTGTATCTCTGACATACGTAAAGAAGAATTGATTAAGTTAGCCAATGACCCGGACTTGGCAGGAAGCGATGTGATTCTTCACGCGACAGATTTGCGTGATCCAAATTCGATCAATGAACTGGTAGAGTTAATCCAAGTAAGGTGGCGAGCCGCAGATATTGTCATCAATAATGCAGGGATATATCCGAGTCAGGAACTCATTCATATGACGAATGAGGAATGGGATGAAGTTTTAGATGTAAATTTGCGAGCCCCTTTTTTATTAACACGTGAGCTTGCGAAAGTAATGATTCAAAATAGAATCAAGGGTTCGATTATCAATATGAGTTCTGGAGCCGCCACAACCACACGAATTGGAGGAGGCCATTACTCTGTTTCAAAAGCAGGATTAGCCATGTTAACACGTGCCTTTGCCCTAGAGCTTGCTCCCTATCAAATTCGCGTGAACGCGGTAGGTCCTGGATTTGCACCAGGAAGTGAAGTGAGTCCATTATCGGAAAACTATATTCAGACGATGATTAGTGGGATTCCTCTTGGCCGCACCTCTGGCCCCGATGATGCCCCTGAAGCGATTTTATTTTTATGTTCTGAGCGAGCATCATTTATTACCGGGGCTACTTTACCTGTTGATGGTGGGCGCTCCGCCGGAAATTTCAAGTTGCCCAAAAGTTTTTCTGAAGAGGCGGGTGTCTAAGTGAAAGACTTGGCATATCATTGGCCAGATGGAAAAAAGTGCGCTGTCATACTGAGTTTTGACTTTGACGGAGAAACTCCTTTTTTGTGGAGATCCCGTAATCAAAATGTGAAGACAATGGGAGAATTTGAACAGCGGCGTTTTGGCCCTCGTCAAGGAGTGCATCGCATTCTTGATTTGTTGGCAAAGTGGGATAGCAAGGCATCGTTTTTTATACCTGGCCGAATCGCTGAACAGTATCCACAAGCAGTAGAAGAGATAGTGAAATATGGGCATGAGATTGGTTTGCATGGGTATCTTCATGAGCGGGTAGATGAATTAAATGAAGAAGAGATAGAAGAGACACTTATACAAGCCAAGGAGTCTCTACAAAAAATTACAGGTCAACGCCAAATGGGATATCGCTCACCTTCTTGGGAAATGACAGAATCTGCATTTAACATAATCATGCGCCATCAAGTACTTTATGATAGTTCCTTAATGGGATATGATCACCCGTATTGGATCGGTGGTTTGCCGGAAATTCCAGTGCAATGGTTGCTGGATGACGCAATTTTCTATCGATATACCGGTGGAAGTTCTGCTTCACCACCCCCTATCAATCCCAAGGTTGTAATCGATTCCTGGAAACAAGAATTTGAGGGGATGAAAAGATTTGGCGGACTGTTTATGGTAACAATGCATCCATGGATCAGTGGTCGAGCTTCACGTATCTTAGCGTTAGAAGAATTGATCAAACATCTAAAAAAGGATACGGAAGTATGGTGGGCAACGTGTGAAGAAGTGGCTGCATACCACAGAACGGCCTATCCTGATCAATTTCGCGAAACAATACATCACATGCGATAAGCCAACATATCTGTTAAATATTCAGTAGGGAGTGTCTATGATGGCAGATGAAGTTGTGCTGAATGTTGAAAATTTATCAGTGGTATTTGAAAAGACGGGGCATGAAGTAACCGCATTGCGAAATATAAGTTTTCAATTGCACCGTGCTGAAATTCTTGGATTGGTTGGAGAGAGTGGATGTGGCAAAAGCCTTACTTCGCTCTCCATTATGCGGCTTTTGGCACCGAATACCAGAATTACGGACGGTACTGTTCAAATTGATGGTGTACCTGTCACTCAACTAACAGAATCAGAAATGCGGAAGATTCGTGGAAATATCATGTCGATGATATTTCAGGAACCAATGACGGCATTAAATCCATTACTTCCAATTGGACGACAGATTGAAGAAACACTCCTATTGCATCGAAACATGAAAAGGTTGAAACGAAGGCAAAGAGTCATTCAATTATTACATTCAGTTGGAATTCCTGAACCTGAAATACGTTACAATCAGTTTCCCTTTGAACTTTCCGGCGGGATGCGGCAGCGAGTGATGATTGCACTTGCGCTTGCCTGTGAACCAAAAGTGGTGATTGCTGATGAACCGACGACTGCTTTAGATGTAACGATACAAGCCCAAATACTTGATTTACTGAAACATATACGAGGTACCTATCAAACTTCAATTTTACTTATTACACACGATATGGGTGTGATTGCGGATGCTGCGGATCGGGTAGCAGTCATGTACGCTGGACAGATTGTGGAGATTGCAACTGTAGATCATTTGTTTGAACGGCCTGCACACCCCTATACGATTGGGCTGTTACAAAGTATCCCAAGTTTATTTGGTGAACACAAAAAAGAATTATACTCGATTTTTGGAAGTGTCCCGGATTTATCAAGACTCCCGAGCGGCTGCCCGTTTCAAAGCAGGTGCACACATGTATCCGAAATTTGCCGTACGGAAAATCCCACTTTGAAACCGATTGAAAACAATCATATGGTTGCTTGTTGGCATGTGATTCCGAAGGGGAGTGTGTTGCATGGATAACGTGGCAGCAAATTCTACACCGTTATTGGTGGTAGAAAATTTAAAAAAACATTACAAAGTAAATACACACTCTGGTAAGCATCGAATCGTTCGGGCAGTGGACGGCATCTCATTTCAAATACAGTCTGGTACTACTTTAGGGATCGTCGGGGAAAGTGGCTGCGGGAAATCAACAGCAGGTCGAGCAATTTTACATCTGACACATCCTACTTCAGGAAACGTTTTATTTGAGGGACGTACGATAACTGCACTGGATCGAAGAGAACTACAAGAACTGCGCAAAGAAATGCAAATCGTATTTCAGGATCCATATTCTTCTCTAAACTCTCGTATGAAAATCAAAGATATACTTGCAGAGCCTTTTAAGATTCATCGTCTTTATCGCGGCTCAGAATTAATCAATCAAATTAAGAAGCTTCTAGAATTCGTTGGCCTCCCGGAAAGCTGTTTGGAAAAATATCCGCATGAATTTTCCGGGGGCCAGCGGCAGCGTATCGTTATCGCACGTGCGATTGCCTTACGCCCGAAATTCATTGTTTGTGATGAACCTGTTTCTGCCCTTGATGTTTCCGTTCAAGCACAAATCGTAAATTTATTTCAACGATTACAAAATGAATTGGGAATAACATATCTATTTATTTCACATGATTTATCGGTGGTTCGCCATATTAGCAGTCAAGTAGGGGTCATGTATTTAGGAAAAATGGTGGAACTAGGGGATACAGATGCAATTTTTGCTACTCCGTTTCATCCATATACGCAAGCACTAATGAGCGCCATTCCCCTTCCTGATCCTAAATTACAACGTCAAAAGGAAAGAATTGTTCTTAAAGGCGACTTACCCAGCCCTTTGACACCTCCTTCTGGATGCCGGTTTCATACGCGTTGCCCATTTGCTGAAGAATTGTGCAGAATTCAGGAGCCGGAATGGAAAGAGATCGAAGCAAATCATTGGGTTGCTTGTCATTTTGCATCACTGAATACATAACGCAAGGGGGAAGTACAATGAGTCTTCGTCCAGAAGATCTGGCAAATCTGATGATGCTTGGTACTCCATCGATCCATCCAAAAGATCAAAGTCAAATCGTCTTTTCGAAAAGCACACTCGATATGGAACATGATACGTATCGAAGTGAATTAGTCTTCTTTAACATCACGACACGAGAATCACAGTTTGTATTTGTTGAAGCGGATCGGAAATTTGCTGATCATAGTCCCAAGTGGTCAGAGGACGGAACGCGTATCGCTTTTTTACGTTCGATTCAAGGCAAGGATGAGCTCTGGTTATATGATGTTTTGGCAGGGGTGCAGGCAAGAATAACGCCAGGAATTAAAGTGAGAGATTTCGTATGGAGCCCAGAGGGTGATCAAATTGCGTTTATAAGTAGGGTTCAAGATACGAAAGAAGCGTACTCTGTTAACAGATTGCGTTATAAGCTTGATGGAGAAGGAATGACCCCTGGTTTTACTCACATATTTACTGTGGATCTTTTGACAAAACAAATAAAACAAATAACGAATATGGAATCAGACCACGGATGCCCTGCTTATTTTCCAAATGGAAATCGATTCGCCTATGTAATGGACTACCCAGAGAAAAACGATGTAGAAAAGCATCCAAAACTAGCGATCCTTGATAGGAATACAGGAAATACTACGATCTGGGATCCACAAGTTCGTTCCATCTCTTCATTACTAGTCATGGGTGATGGAGTGCTTTATGGTGTTGGAAAGAGATTCTCTGAAAACAGTGTTGAGTTTGATAAAATATTCCGATTGCCAGAGAATCAACCAGCCGAATGGCTTTCATGGGATATCGATGTACCTGTGGGATTTTTTATTTTAAGTGATGTAAAACGAACGGGGATAAATCCGGTTGCACGTGTTTTGCGAGAACAAAATTGTATTGTTTTTACTGGAACGAAAAACGGCAGACAAAGTATTTTGATTTACCACCTACATTCATTGAAAGTTACAGAAATACCAATCGAATGTAACGTAATTTCTTTTGACCTTGGACGATGTGACGAAACGGAATGCAATCTTATCTGTTTAGGGGATTCATTTGATAAGCCAGCGGAAATCTTGCAGGTGAATTGGGATTACGATACAAATATTCAAGTCCAACAGCTAACAAATTTTAACCATGATACCGTTTCACATTGGCCGAAAATGGAAGTTCACTCATATCAGCACACTTCCGAAGATGGGAAGGAGATTCATGGATGGCTCATGCGGTGCGCCGAGAAACCATTGAATGAGATGCGAGGTACGATACTTGTCATTCATGGGGGACCGCATTTGGCATTTGGCAATTCTTTTTCTTTTGATTTTTGGTATTTATGCAGCAAAGGATATCAAATCGTTTTTTGCAATCCAAGGGGAAGTTATGGGTATGGGCAATGCTTTTCAAGTTCAATTCTTGGTGAATGGGGAAAAAGCGATGCAGATGATGTATTGGGATTTTTGGACTGTATCGATAAAAAGGATACATTAGCTCGCCCGCTTTTTCTTTCAGGAGGAAGTTACGGGGGATACTTGGTGAATTGGATCATCAGCCACGATTCAAGATTTCGGGCAGCAATTTCAGAACGATCGATATGTAACTTATATAGCAAAATCGGGAATAGTGATTTGGGATTTAGCATAAACCGAACGGAGTTAAATGGTGCAGATTTATGGACAAATGAACCGTTCATTCTCGAACGTTCTCCTATTCGATATGCAAATGAAGTTGACACCCCGGTTTTATTAATTCACGGGGAAGAAGATCACCGCTGCCCCATTGAACAATCAGAACAGTGGTTTACAGCACTGCGAAGATTAGGTAAACAGGTTAAATTCATTCGGTTCCCTGGTGCCAGCCACACTCTTGCTTCATCCGGTCGTCCAAAACATCGTTTAGCACGATTACGTGCAATATTGGAGTGGATTGAGTTGCATTCATAAAGCGGGGGGTTATTTTGGATAAATTATCGAATTATATCACAAGTAATCTGCAAACGATGTTAGCCGATTTGGAAGAGTTGGTGAATCTTGATTCCCCTACCAAGAATAAATATTTAACAGATAAAGCAATGCAGTTTTTTGTAAAACGTTTTATAGAATTAACGGGAGCATTGGTTGAATGGATTCCACAAACAGAATTTGGTGATATCGCCAAACTAAGTATAGGTTCAGGGGAGAGACAGACTCCTAATGCAGTTGCTTTGGCAGAGCGATTAAACTTTTCGCTAACGGAGGCAAGTACGGGCGGTGCAAGTAACGGATTTTTAAATGGCTATAGATTGACGGTTTTAACCATCTGTTCAATATGTACAAAAAACAATACGAATTATTATATTTTTTTTAAAAATAACGTATTGAAATTATAAAAAATAAAATATACACTTATTATAAGTTCCTGATAAATGAATGGATTGTTTAGCAGCTTTACCGATCCATCCTCAGTTTTATCGAAGGTCTATTAAAAATAAGGGGTGGTAACGGTTACACATTATGATCGAAACAAAGGGATAATTGATATGGATGAAACAGATAAAAGCATTATCGAATATCTGCAGAAGGATGGTCGAACCTCTTACACGGAAATTGCAAACGATTTAAATGTTACGGTTGCAACAGTGAGAAATCGAGTGCAAAAGTTAATTGAGAATAATATTTTGAAAATAGTTGGTGTTGTAGATCCATTTTTAACTGGAATGTCAACAGTTGCTATGTTGGGTTTGAAGGTACGGTTAAATAAGCTGGAAGATGTCGTGGATCAAATTGTAAAAATTCCAGAAGTACGATTTGTTGCTGTTTCAACGGGAAGTTTTGATCTGTTTACAGAAATTATAACTTCTTCAAACGAGGAGTTATACAGAATATTAACAGAGGAACTGAGTAAGATCGATGGAATTGAGGATACTGATTCCTCTGTCATATTAAGGATATATAAGCAGTCCTACGACTGGGGAGTCAAGTAATGATTTTAGAGTAGCTTAATGGCTACTCTCATTTACAACAATATTTATCAGAATATTTAACCTATTGTGTGTAGGGGGTATATTCAAATGAGTTATGGCCTGGCAGACGATGTGGTCATCGTGACTGGTGCAGCATTAGGGATTGGAAAAGGGATTGCTCAAGCTTTCTTAGATGAAGATGCCAGGGTAATACTTGTAGACATTAATAGAGAAAATCTATTAGATACTGTAAATGAATTCAAAGAAAAGTATGGGGAAGATAAAGCCAATGAATTAATGGTAGATATAAGGGATCCCTCTGGTTGCAGTAAAATTGTCGAATTTGCAATAGAAAGTTTTGGAAAGTTAGATGTTTTGGTCAATTGTGCCGGGATCTATCCATCAACTTCTTCGTTCGAAATTACGGAGAAAGAATGGGATAACGTGTTTGATCTTAACGTAAAAGGAAGCTTTTTTCTGGCGCAAGCGGCTGCAGTTAAAATGAAAAATCAAAAGAATGGAGGACGAATCGTTAATATATCTTCAACAGCCAGTGAAGTTGCAAGGCCCGGTGTAGCACATTATTGTTCATCGAAGGCAGCAGTCAAAATGTTAACGCAAGTTCTTTCTTTGGAATGGGCACAGTATGGAATTAGAGTAAATGCAGTGGGACCGGGATTGGTGGAAACGGCAACCTTAATAGCTACGTTGACAACAGAAGAAGCACAAAAAGAACATAAAGAGAAACTTTCATATTGCCCAATAAGACGTGCTGCATTGGTCCAAGAAATAGCAGAGGCAGTTTTATTCTTTGCCTCTGATCGGTCGAATTACATAACCGGGCAGAATTTGTTGGTAGACGGAGGATATTCGGCAGGCCGCGTGTTTCAATCAAAAACCATTTAGGAGATTTGGTATAGGAACGAGACGTTTATGTTTTTACAAGAAAAACAAGACGAAATGCTAGAAAACTTAAGATTACTAGTAGAACAGGAGTCACCTTCCAGAAACAAAGTGTTAACGGATCAAGTGGCGGAACGGGAATTTTACAGCCCCGATTGCTCCTACCATTGATGGTCTAGGTGCGATTGGAGATGGGGCCCATGCGAATTATGAACATCTTGTAATATCTGAAATGCCGATCCGTAGCGCCTTGGTTTCCTTATTAATAGAAAGATTTGCAAATAATAATTTTTAAATATTCTGTCAACAGGAGGTATATGATTTTGAAAACACATATAGCTAATCTTATTGCTGACCTTATGAATGAGGTTAATGAAATTTTTCTTATGGAATATAACAGGCAGATTGCTAGAGAAGTTCGGCTTTCCGGCACACCAGAAGAATTACGGGCTTTTGAATATGTAAAACAAACGTTAGATGGGTTTGGACTTTCTACAAAGCTAATGTTTTCCAACGCTTATATAAGTTTACCGGGAAATGCTGAGCTGCGGGTAAACGGTACTGTATTTCCGTGTATTACTCATTCCATGTCTACGCCTACTTCTGATGATGGAATTCTAGGAGAACTTGTCTATGTTAGTAAGGGATTTTACGCAGACTATAAGGACATTGATGCCAAAGGGAAAACTGTTCTTATAGATGGGCTTGCAGTTCCCGGTGCGGTAAAAATTGCACAGGAGATGGGAGCCGCTGCAGCCCTATTTATTAATGCCAAGTATACACATGAGATGATTGTATCTCCAGTTTGGGGGAATCCGACACCTGAAACCGTTAATAACTTGCCGAAAATACCTGTAGTTTCAGTTAATCATGCAAATGGAGATGCGATAAAGGGGATTTTGGAACAAAGTGATAATCAGAAAACAAATGTATGGTTGAAAACACAAGTGGATACTGATTGGCGTCAGATACCAACATTAATTGCAGAAATTCCAGGATCTGTTGAACCTGATAAATATGTTTTGTTTAGCGGTCATATTGATTCATGGCACTATGGGGCAATGGATAATGGTTCTGCAAATGCGACTATGGTAGAAGTAGCCCGTATTTTGTCTAAACAGCGCAACAAACTTCGTAGATCTTTGCGTTTTGCTTTTTGGTCTGGACATTCCCACGGTCGCTATGCCGGTTCTACGTGGTATTGTGATCAGAATTGGGAAGATCTTTATGAAAACTGCGTTTTACATGTCAATATTGATTCGGTTGGTGCCAAAGGGGCAACAGTATTAAGCGAATCCAATTGTATGGCTGAAACTAAAGATTTGGCAGCGAGTGTCGTAGGATTGCTCGCGAATGAGGAATATCAGGGTACTCGCTATGGGAGAGCAGGTGACCAATCTTTTTGGGGAACCGGTACCCCGTCCATCTTTATGGGTCTTTCTGAACAACCTGCCTCGTTGGATCCTTCTGCAACGGCGTTTGCACAATTGTTCGGCGGAGGAAAAGCGGGTGGTTTTGGTTGGTGGTGGCATACAACAGAGGATACTTTGGATAAAATTGATCCAGAATTTTTAAAACGAGATTGTAAAATTTATGTAGCCGCAATTGTTCGTGCATGCTCGGAAGATTTGATTCCGCTCAATCAAGCTGCTGCAATTCAAGAATTAGCAGGGTATTTAAAAGATTACCAGTTGAAAGTCGAAGGTAAGCTAGATTTGAATAAAATCTTAAATCGAATAACATCATTAGAAAAACAGGTGATAGACGTCTATCAATTAGCTGATGCGAATGCACTTTCTGCTTATCAAATCCACCTTATAAATGATTGGATTATGGAACTATCTCGTATCCTAGTACCATTGAATTACGTAAAGGGTAGTATTTTCGATCATGATGTTGCTTTAAAACAGCCACCTATTCCATCTCTTGCCGAATTACATCGACTTGCTGAAGTAGAAGTTGGAACAAATGAGTATTATATGTTAGTTACCCTCCTTACAAGAAGAATCAACGAAATTAATTTTGACTTAAAAAGAGCCAATAGGATTACTGAGGAATTGTTATCGAACCTAAATCGCGCAGGTGCCAAGGTTTTATCGTAAGGTGAAATAGAGAAAATTATTGAAGAATTTGGACGTACAGCGAAGCGCGCGGTAGAAGCGGGAACAGCTTTTATTTGTCACTACTTCACAGGAGGAGACATTCATGAAAGTTTACGTTGTAGGTGCTGGTGCCATTGGTGGTGTAGTAGGCGGTTATTTATCGAAAGCGGGATATGATATTACTTTGGCAGACATCGCCAAGGAACATATTGAAGCGATAAAAGCTTCAGGATTGACAATAGATGTTGATAACCAAAAAATAAATATTCCGGTTAAGGCAATAGATGCTGAAGAGTTTGCCCGCCAAGAATGTCAAAATGTTGATCTTGTTATTCTTGCAGTTAAAGCACAGCATACAGAACAAGCGTTACGCCCTATTATTCATCATTTGCATTTTAATTCAATTGTACTCTCCATGCAAAATGGATTATGTGAAAATGTTATCGCTTCAATAATAGGGAAAGAACGAACAATGGGATGTTTTGTGAATTTGTTTGCTGATTATATGGAACCGGGGGTAATCCAATATGGGGGCGTTGGAAGTTTATATATCGGTGAATTGGATGGAAAAATAACTCCTCGCCTTGAACAAATCCATCAAATGCTATTAGCGTGGGGCCCAGCACAAATGACTAACAATATATGGGGATATCTATGGAGCAAACTTGCTTATGGCGCTGTATTAACAGCTACAGCTTTAGTAGATGAAACCATGGCAGATGTCATAGAACCGATGGAGAATCGGGAATTACTCTTTGTTTTAGCAAGTGAAACATTATCCGTAGCAAATCGTTTAGAGATTTCACCGATGGGTTTTGATGATTGGGAGCCGACTCTCATCTATCCAAAAGAAACAAGGGATGCGGCAAAATTAAATGATCAATGGAATACTCTCATCAAACGTTTACGCTCCTATAAAAAGGTGAAGAGTGGAATCTGGCGTGATCTAGCAGTGAGAAAGCGAAAGACAGAGGTGCCCTATCACTTAAATCCTGTGATTGAACAAGGGAAAAAGTTAGGGATCTCGATGGAATTGACCAAAAAAGTTGTTTCAATGATCCAGGAAATTGAAAATGGGTCTCGTAAAATGTCATGGAATAACATTGTGGAATTAAAAAATCGAATAAATTAAAGAAACTATCTGTTTAGGAGGGTACATATGCCATTGACAAATCTACAATCAAACGTTGTGAAGACTGATTCCGAGCTGGCAGAAAAAGCAATGATTCGTAAAGCTGTCATTGCTGGTTCTATCGGAAACGTAATGGAATGGTACGATTGGTCTATTTATGGATTTTATGCAGCAATTATCTCTAAACAATTTTTCCCGTCGAAAGATCCTCTTGCTTCTCTTTTACTGACCTTTGCAGTTTTTGCCGTCGGTTTTATTATGAGGCCGTTGGGATCGCTTTTTTTTGGACCTTATGGGGATCGGGTTGGACGAAGAAAGGCTTTAGCAGCGTCGGTTATTATGATGGCAATTGGCACAGTTTTAATTGGTATCGTTCCTAGTTATGAACAAATAGGTGTAGCTGCTCCCATTCTACTCGTGGTTGCACGTTTAATTCAAGGATTCTCTGCCGGCGGAGAATGGGGCGGTTCTACTTCTTTCTTAGTAGAATATGCACCAAAAACAAAAAGAGGACTGTATGGAAGTTGGCAGCAGGTTAGTACAGGCGCAGGTTTATTTGCTGGTTCTCTTGTTTCAACCATCTTCTCATTTTCCATGTCGCATGAAACACTTAATTCATGGGGATGGAGAATTCCTTTCCTGTTAGGTATTGTTCTTGGATTCGTAGGTCTTTACCTTCGCATGAAGGTTGATGATACGCCTATGTTTAAAGAAGCAGAAGGGTCACATGAAATTGTAAAGACGCCTTTGAAAGAAATGTTTGCGAAACATCCAAAACAAATTTTAAAATCAATCGGCTTTACCATGCATTGGACAGTTTCCTATTATATTTTTCTGGCTTATTTGCCAACTTACATTAATAAAGTTCTACATTTGTCCTTTAGTTTCGCCTTAGCTGCAAATCTGATTGTACTGACATTCTTTATGTTAATTGTGCCGTTCATGGGGCATCTTTCAGACCGATTTGGTAGAAAACCATTGCTAATATGCTCGTGTTTAGGATTTATTCTTTTCAGTTACCCTGTGTTCTTTTTGATCGGAAAAGGTGGATTCTTGTTCGTTCTATTACCGCAATTCATCTTTGCAATATTTGAAGCCATGTATTCCGGAACGGGTCCTGCTGCATTAGCAGAGTTATTCCCTACACGTGTACGAAATAGCGCATTGTCTGTTGGGTATAATTTAGGCGTTGCGCTGTTTGGTGGCACAGCTCCTTTTATTGCAACATATTTGATTTCTGTTACTCACAATAACTTTTCGCCAACTTATTATGTCATTGGGTGTGCTATTGTAACGTTCCTTGTTCTTCTCACTCTCAAAGAAACGAATAAAGATGATCTATATTAATAAATTCATTTGTTTTTCTTAGGTTTGTATTATTTTCTCATAGTTATAGTATAACGTACTGGTCTCCCTAAGTCGTGTCTAATTTTCTGGGTTCATTATAAGGGTTCCTGGTTTATTATCGGGAACCCTTTTGCACAGAGAAATATATAGAACCAATTACTAATGCTCATTAATCAATTAACAGAATGATTATGTGAAAATATCGGAAATATTAAGAATCAGGCAGAATCTGCATGATTTTTGAAAGAAAATGATTGATTGTTTTTGTAGCAGAGGAGTATGGATTCATTAATTACAGTTCATTTGAAAGCGGGGGCATGCAAGGATTAAGATATCGGATTTTAATCATTTACATGCATATTTGAATTTTCTAAGAATTATAATCTTTGGCGGGTGCAAGGTTAAATAAGGAATCATTTTTGGTGTAAATTGATTTGCTATACTTCTATAGAACGAGTGAGTACACTGTAATCGAATTGCAACAATCGTGCGATCAGTGTATTTATGGCCAAAAATTCCAAATCATGTTGTCTGGTCAGAAGGCCGACAGTTCGGATCAGCGGAGAACGTAAAAGGAAGTAGTTGGGATACCCAGGTTGCCGATTAGTTATACAGGTTTCCGGTACCAATGCAACGCCATATCCGCTTTCAACCAAATATTTTATCGATTCGGTTCGCTCCACTTCCATAACGATGTTTGGTTGATATCCAGCCTTGAAGAAACCGTTTAATATGATCTCACGCAATTGGAATCCTTTTTCGTAAATAATAAACGGTTCATCTTTAAAATCTTTGAAGTCCAGGGAATGTTTGGGTAAGGATGCGAATCGGTGATGTTCCGGGATTATAAGAACTAATTTCTCAACATACAATACGGAAGTTAAAAAGGATGTCTCCTTGGAAGGAAGAGTGGTTATGCCGAGATCAATCTCGTAGTTTTTAATAGATTCTTCTATTTTCGAGGAACCCAATTCCTTTATCGAGCATTGAATTCCCGGAAATTCTTTTAAAAAATCCACAATGAACGGAGGGAGCCATGACAAAGCTATCGTAGGCAATGCTCCGATTTTGATCTTGCCTCTGAGTCCGTTACGTATATCCTGAAGACCATCTATGGTGTCAGCCATGTACTTTACAATTTGCTCACAGCGACTTCGCATGAATTCCCCTTCTTCAGTCAGTCGAATTTTTTTCCCATTTCTCTCGAAAAGTTGGCATTTTAGGTCTTGTTCAAGCTTATTGATTTGCTCACTGAGTGTAGATTGGCTGACAAAAAGATTGCTCGCAGCTTGTGTAAAATTTAAACAGCGTGCCGTTTCCAAAAAATACTGGATTTGACGGAGTTCCATTGTATTTGCCTCCATGTGATGTTAAATGATGGATCGGTTTTACCGATTCATGCGATAGGAACAAAAGATTATACGTATGATCATTATTCTATTACACTAAACATGTATAAACAAACTATTTTAAATACTCATTCTTAATTGTATTGAGGGGGGTGACTATTTGAAGCTGCAAATCAATAAATTTTATGTGAATGACATCCAGTTTGCCGGGAAAACGGAATTTCGCGCGGGCATTTTAACGATTAACTATCATGAGTTGTCGGATATAGCACTTTCTTTAGGGTATGAGTCTGTATCGTTGGAAATTGCCCGACCGGGGGAAAACTGTAGGATTGTGCACATCATGGATATCGTTCAACCACGTTGGAAGCCGAACCGTCCATTTGCTTATTCGGGTGCATGCGGTTCTGTGCCGTATGCGGCAGGTGAAAATGTTACACATGTGTTGGATGGTATGGCAATTATTCAAACTGGAGTCACGGAAGGAATACAAGAAGGAATCATCGACATGTCAGGAACCGGGGCAAAGTACTCCATTTTTTCGCAAACAATAAATTTGGTTATAAATGGTACATTTTCAAGAGAACTGACACGCGAAGAATATGACCGTATGCAAAGAGATTGCTTATTTCATATTTCGAACTATTTGGCTGCTGCAACACAGGCTGCAATGCCGGATCAAATAGAAGAATACGACTGGAAACTTGTTGATCAGACAAATACAGAACTGCCCCGGATCGGTTATGTATACCATGTACAGGCGCAAGGCAGCCTTAGGGACACGTTTGTATATGGAGCATCCGCCCGCAATACGTTACCTTTCTTTATGAGTCCGTTAGAAGTGTTGGATGGAGCGATTCAAAGCGGAAATTATGTGATTGCTTGCAACAAAAATCCTACGTATCTGCATGTACTGAACCCAATCGTCACAGAATTATTGGAAAGGCATGGCAGGGAATTGCATTTTGTCGGAATTGTTGTTACCACAGAATATAGCAATTTGATAGACAAAACCCGAAGCGCCACGCTAGTTGCAAACATGCTTGGCAGTCTTGGCGCTGATGGAGCAATCGTTACAAAAGAAGGCGGCGGGCATGCGGATACCGATTTGATGTTGGTGAGTGAAGCATGCAATCAACATGGCATCAAGACGACGCTGATTGTAAACGAAAGCGCGGGATCGAATGGCGATATGCCACCCTTGATCGATTTCCATGAAAGCGCTGACGGTATTGTCACAATGGGGAACAACGATGCAGTCATACATTTGGATACAGTTTCCAGGGTGCTTGGCGGGGATTCATTGCAAGGCATGGCGGCAAACCCGCACGACTGTTTATCCCTGCCATTAGCCAAAATCTACGCTTCCACGAATCCCCTTGGCGTATCGCCTATGACTTGTATAGAGAATTGAGGTGAGCAAATGACCATTCGTATCGTGCATTATCTGAATCAGTTTTTTGGGCAGATTGGCGGTGAGGATAAAGCGGGAGCGACACCGCAATTGGTTGCAAAGGCGATCGGTCCTGGTGTGGTATTGGACTCGCTGTTTGGGGACAAGGCTGCCGTTATCGGCACAGTCATTTGCGGTGACAATTATTTTGCCGAGAACACTGACGATGCAGCAAGGCAGGTTGTAGATCTGATACGGTCGTTGAATCCTGATCTCGTTGTGGCCGGCCCGGCTTTTAATGCGGGTCGTTATGGTCCGGCTTGTGCACGGGTTTGCCGGGATGTGACAAAAGAACTGAGAATACCGGCGATCACAGGACTATTTGAAGAAAATCCGGGGTTGGATTTATATCGCAAAGAGATTACGGCTGTTCGTACAGGGGATTCTGCAAGAGATATGAAACGCAGCCTCGAAAATATTGTCAAAATTGCCTGGAGAATGGTATCGGACGGACAGGAAATACCGGATACGGAAAGAACTCTGCTTCATACCCGGGGGTTTCGGGAAAATCGATTTTGTGAAGCCAGCGGAGCAAAACGTGCAGTCGATATGCTTTTGCAAAAAGTAGCCGGGCTTCCTTTTGCCACAGAGCTTGCATTGCCTGCCTTCGATACAGTAAAACCAGCCTTGCCGATAAAGTCCCTACAACAGAGTACGATTGCAATTGTTACGGAAGGCGGGCTCGTGTTGCGTGGGAATCCTGAATTGCTGGAATCCTCACGCGCAACCAAACACCTGAAAATATCCATCGATGCATGGGACGAAATGCCCGTTGGAGATGTCGAATCCGTGCATGGCGGCTATGACAGGACATACATCAACGCAAATCCGAATCGACTTGTTCCATTAGATGTTCTTGCAGATATGAAACGCACCGGGGCGATCGGCAACATTCATCCCATTGTTTACTCAACAACCGGAAACGGCACAACGTTGGGCAACGCGAAACATTTCGGCCAAGAGATTGCAAACGATTTAAAAACGTATCAGGTGGATGCGGTTATATTGACATCAACCTGAGGCACCGGTACTCGTTGCGGTGCGACGATAGCGAAAGAAATTGAAAGAAGCGGAATCCCAGTTGCTCAGATATGTACATTAACGACAATTGCTAAAACTGTTCGATCCAATCGGATTATTCCGGCGATCTCCATTCCCCATCCGTGCGGTGATCCCGCTAGAAATTCAGAAGATGAACGCCGATTGCGCCACAATTTAGTTTGGAAGGCTTTGCAAGCTTTGCAAACCGAAGTGGAAGGTCCGACGATTTTTACTGAATAAAGAGCATGATTCTCGAGGGGGAAAACACATGGCAAATTCGGGGCCAATGGCGCCAGGTATTGCAACAATCGACAACAAACAGAAACAAATCAAGATTGGCAGTATCCTGTTTGCATTTGTAATATTGTTTGGTTTTTTAAGCATTCCGTTTCAACATGGACTTAAGCCTGCAGGGCACAGTTTATTGGCCGTATTGTTGTTTATGGTTGTACTGTGGGTCACGGAGGCCGTCAGCTATTCTGCCAGTTCCATTATTTTAATTGCAGCGACCGCAGTCGTTGTGGGGTTTACTCCGGATGGCCATGGCCACATTGTCGGAACAACGGCTGCACTTAACATGGCCTTGTCCGGATTCGCCACAGGAATATGGGTTTTGGTCGCTTGTGCTCTGATTATTGCAACAGCATTAGGAAAAACCGGATTAGCCCAGCGAATTGGTCTAAGTGTTCTCTATGTGCTAGGCACGAATACAAGGCGGGTATATTTGGGGCTGTCGGTTATGTGCTATATATTTGTCCTGGTGGTGCCGGCACAGGCAGCAGTCGCTGTTGTCATGACGGCCATTTGTATGGGAATTATTGCGGAATACAATATAAAAAACAATCAAAATTTCGCGAAGGGCATGCTGTTAATCGTCGCACAGGGGTCCGGTATTGCCGGTCTTGGTATTCTTACCTCAGGTGCGCCTCCATTGCAAGCAGATCGATTTATTGGTCTGGCAACACATCATACGATTTCATGGATCGACTGGCTGGTGTATGGCTTGCCATTCAGCATTGCCATGTTTGTCGTGCTTTATTTCCTGATCGTCTGGATGTTTCCGCCGGAAATGGACGAGCTGGAGGGAGGCCGACAACTGCTTCGTTCCAAATTGCGGGACATGGGGCCGATGCCTGCCAAGGAAAAACGGCTGCTTATCATCATGGTTGCAACGATCATTCTCTGGGCAACAAGTTCCATTCAACCCATTGACAATTCGACAGTAGCTGTACTGGCTGCTGCAGCCATTCTGTTTCCCGGCATCGGAGTAGTATCTTGGGACGAAATCGTCAAATCGGTCAATTGGGGCACCATTATGCTGTTTGGTGCAGCGATTTCGCTAGGAACCTATTTGTTGAAGACAGGAGCGGCTGCCTGGGTTGCAAAAAGCACAATCGGACAGCTTGGCTTCGAACACTTGCCGATGTGGCTTGTTTTGATTCTTGTGGCGTTTGCTTTCGGAATATTCAGTTTGGGATTTTCGGCACGGACGGCGGCCGTAGCCGCGCTTGTGCCGACAGTGTTGGGATTTGCACAGAATCTGCATGTCGCAAATATGAATGTCTGGGGTTTTACATTGATACTGTATTACGCGATTCAATTTACAGCCGTTGTGCCGGTCAACGATCCTATGGCTATCATCGCATTCGGCTCCAATACCTTTACAGTGAAAGATATGCTCAAGTTATCGATTCCATTGGTGATTATATCCATGCTGCTAATCGGGTTGTTTGCAATGACATATTGGCATTGGCTCGGCGTAATTTGAATGATTCATGCTAAATGATCCATGTAAGGAGGGCTGCTGTTGGAAGGGGAAACTTTATACGATGTCATTATTGCCGGTGCGGGTCCTGCAGGGATGACCGCAGCCGTTTATACATCTCGTGCGAACATGAAAACACTGATGATTGAGAAAACCGTTCCGGGCGGCCAAATGGCCAACACGGAAGCAATCGAAAATTATCCGGGATACGAATCCATTTTAGGACCGGAACTTTCTGAGAAAATGTTTCAGCACGCCAAAAAATTCGGTTCGGAATATGTCCGGGGATCTATCAAGGAAATCAGGGATGGATATCCGTATAAAACAGTGGTTGTCGATGAGATCGAATATAAGGCGAAAGCGGTTGTCGTGGCAACAGGTGCCGAACATCGGAAACTGGGGGTTCCCGGTGAATCCGAATTATCCGGATGTGGAGTCTCATACTGCGCCGTGTGTGACGGAGCGTTTTTTGAAGATGCAGAATTGGCCGTTGTGGGAGGCGGGGATTCGGCTGTCGAAGAGGCGATATTCCTGACGCGCTTTGCAAGCAAAGTCACGATCATACATCGCCGCGATGAGCTGCGGGCGCAAAAAATTATCCAAACGCGGGCCTTTGAGAATAAGAAAATCCAATTCGTCTGGAACCATCAAGTGCAGGCAATTCAAGGAGACGGAATGGTATCCGGCGTTTTAATAAAAAACACGATTACGGGAGCAGAAACGGTGTTTCCTTGCCAAGGCATATTTATCTACGTGGGGATGGATCCGATTTCCGATTGTGTAAAACATTTGGGGATTACCGATACAAGTGGATATATCCTGACAGATGATGCGATGCGGACAAATGTGCCGGGCATATTTGCCGCCGGAGATGTACGGATGAAAACGTTGCGGCAGGTAGTAACCGCAACAGGTGATGGGAGCCTGGCAGCCCAGTCAGCCCAGCAGTACGTGGAAGAGTTAGATGAAAGGCGCAAACAGGAATCCGGATCCCCATCAGAAAAACATGCGGTCTGAGAGATTCGATGACAAAAGAGATTCCATGACAAACAGGAGGCTAGTATGATAAAGCCTGTGATTAAAGGAGCTTCATCTGTAATTGTGCATACACCGAGTCTGGTTCGTTACGGATCAAAACCGGAAAGAGAAATCAAGAAGGATCCTCTTCTTCTCGAAAAAATACTGGGAAGTTTACGAGGATATGAGGATGCGCTGTCATATCCGCCTAATCAAGTGTTTATCGGCAATTTGAAGCCGGATGTCTTGCGCGACATGCAAAACCCCTGGTATCAATCGCCAATAAAAGATGCAAGCCGTTTCAGTGCATTTGGTGAAATTATGCCGGAAGACGAATTTTATGGATGGCTTAAGATAGCTGATGAATATAACCTTGTAATGCTCGAAGAGAGTTTTTTATTGGAAGTAAAAGGGAAGCTTGCAAACCATCCTTTAATTAATGAGAGTGATTTACAGCGTTTAGGAAAAGGCGCAAGCAGAGATGCGATTGAAGAAGCGGTTGCATCCGGCAAAGGAATCCCGTTGCATGTAAATCAAACGGAAACAATCGGATGTTTTTTAACAGGGCATGAAGAGGATGAGAATTTAACACCCGAAATTTTATTGGAAAATTTATGCAATAAGGCATCCGGTCTGATCGCCATGCGCCATGTGTTAACATCGTTTGAAATTTCACCTGAACAAATCGATTATGTGATAGGGTGTGACGAAGAGGCGGTTGGTGACCGGTACCAACGTGGCGGCGGCAATATGGCGAAATCGATCGCTGAACTGGCCGGTTGTGATAACGCAAGCGGTTCAGATTTGAAATCATTTTGCTGTGCCCCGAATCATGCCATAGTTGTGGCTGCCAGCCTTGTACAATCCGGGTTATATGACGAGGTGCTGGTAATTGGTGGAGGATGCCTGGCTAAACTTGGGATGAAATATGCCGGACATTTGAAAAATCATATGCCAATTCTGGAAGATCAACTTGGCGCCGTCGCAATTCTGATCGGTAAAGATGATGGAAAAAGCCCGGTGGTGAGGCTCGATGCAGTTGGAAAGCACAATATATCAGCCGGATCATCCGCACAGAACATTTATCAAACACTCGTTGTAAATCCGTTGGCGCATATCGGCAAAAAAATAACAGACATTGATAAATATTCGGTAGAATTGCACAATCCGGAAGTTACGGAACCCAATGGCAATGGAAACGTACCAAAAACCAACTATCGAACACTTGCGAGCATTGCCGCAATCCGGGGAGAAATGGACAAATCAAACATCCCTAAATTCGAAGTAAAATATGGAATGCCCGGATTTTCACCAACACAAGGGCATATTGCCGCATCCATTCCGTTTCTGGTTCATGCCAGGGAGATGATTATGGATGGTGAAATCAATACTGCCATGTTTATTGCGAAAGGAAGTTTGTTCCTTGGAAAAATGACAAAATTATCAGATGGCATGTCATTTTTAATTGAACAAAATAAAGGGGTGCAGCAGCAATGATAGAGATTAACAAAGAAAATTTTACAACGGAAGTTATTGAATCTGATAAACCTGTTTTGATCGATATCTGGGGCCCTTCCTGTCAACCCTGTCTTGCTTTAATGCCGCAAGTGGAACGCTTGTCCGAAACATATAGCGATAAAGTCAAGATGGTGAAATTAAACAGTGTACAAAATCGCCGACTTTGTATTGATATTCGCGTGATCGGGTTGCCATCCTTTTTACTTTACAAAGATGGCGTAGAAGTAAGCAGATTGAGCAGCAAGGACATTACGATTCAGGATATTGAAAATTTAATCGTTGCGTATGCCTGACCAAAAAAATTGTCTGGTTTTCGATTGTTTTGCACAGTTCAACTTTAAAAATGGGAGATGTTTTTATGTCATTGCAAGGTAAAAAAGTATTTATTTTAGGTGAAAGAGATGGCGTTCCGGCACCTGCTATCGCAGAATGTGTAGGTGCGGCTAACGGTGAAATTATATTTTTTGATACCCAATGCTTTGTCTGAACAGCCGCCGGCGCTATGGACCTTGAGGTTCAAGGTCGACTGTTGAAGGCGGTAGAGGAGCATGGAAAAGAGAACATTCTGGTACTTTTAGGTACTCCTGATGCAGAGAGTGCGGATATTTATGCCGAAACCGTTACTTTGGGAGATCCGACATACGCGGGGCCGTTGGCGGATGTCGCATTAGAGCTTGATGTGTATCATATTCTGGAAGATGAAATCAAACGGCTTATACCTGATGATGTATATCAGGAACAAGTAGGCGTTGCCGAATTATCTTTAGAAAAGGAAGCAATTTGTGACAGCATGAAAAGTGCCCGTGCCAGGATACAGAACAGCTAACATTCAACGATCACAGTAACATTCAAAATCGATGCGGTTCATTCAGGAAGAGTCTTAAACCTTTATGGTTTAGGGCTCTTTTGTGTGTTGTCCAAACCCGTTTTGGCATGAGTTGTGCATAAACATAATGGAAAGGGAGGGACGGAATGATTGACTGTATCCCTTTCTACATAGGATGAATGGCTTTTTTATGTGGCTATGTCGCAAAGAATGAACTTCAATTCTGACTGCGGCTGTATCGTTGTATCAGTCATTTTTGCATCAATGATTCACATCTGACTGACTCGCCATCGATTTGACTAGCAACTATACGCTTTACAAAAGTGGGTGATGCCGTGCAAATCCTTCCATTTTATTAGAACAAACGTTTGATAGATATAACAATGAATATACATAACAATGGAACAACTATAGTAAACATTTGAAGGGAGAAAGATTATGATCCAGTTTTCAGAAGAATTACAACAAATTGCTCGAACTGTACAAAAATTTGTTGACAACGAAGTGGAACCATATGCGAATCAAATCGAGGAAACCGATCACGTACCTGAACATCTATTAGAAAGCGCCAAGCAATTGGGACTTTATGGTATGGGAATTCCGGAAGAATACGGTGGACTTGGTCTGGGTGTCGTGGGAAAGAGTCTCGTATTGGAGAAACTTGGCCGCACACATAATGGATTTGCTTCCATCATCAGCGCGCATACAGGGATCGGCAGCATAGGGATTGTCCGCCTGGGAAGCGAATATCTGAAGGAGAAGTATTTGCCGGATCTGGCGGAAGGAAAACGATTGGCTGCTTTTGCTCTTTCTGAACCGGAGGCCGGTTCGGATGCTACCAACATCAAGACGCGGGCCGAGAAAAGGGGAGACCGTTGGATCCTGAACGGCATGAAACATTTTATTACAAACGGGCCATATGCGGATGTATTTACAGTCATTGCCGTCAATGATCCGTCAAAGGGGATTCGAGGCGGGTTTACGGCATTTGCTGTAGAAAAGGATTTTCCTGGCTTCAAGGTCGGCGCCACAGACAAGAAAATGGGCCTGCGCGGCTCACACACGGCCCAACTCTTTTTCGAAGATTGTGCGGTCCCGGCAGAAAACGTAATCGGTGAAGTTGGAATGGGCTATGCATCCGCTCTTAAAATTCTGGCGGAAGGACGTTGTACACTTGCGGCACGCAGTTACGGTTCTTGTTTAAAACTGATCGAACTGGCAACGGAATACGCCAAGCAGCGGATCCAATTTGGCAAGCCGATTGCGAATAATCAGGGAATACAGTGGATATTGGCTGATATGGCAACGGAAACAGAAGTGGGCAGGGCGTTTAACTATCAAGTCGCTCAGATGTTTGAACAAGGGCAAAAAGTGATCAAGGAAGCGGCCATGACAAAACTATTTGCCACAGAAACGTTTAATCGGGTAGCCGACCGGGCATTGCAAATTTTTGGCGGTGTTGGCTATATGAAAGAATATGCAGTGGAACGATTCTATCGCGATGCAAGAATTACGAAGATTTATGAAGGTACAAATGAAATTCAGAAAAACATTATTGCAGCACAGCTATTGAAGGAGTAGCGATTCTTCAAGAGAGATACTGCAAGCCATCGCTTTTCTTTTGAAGATTGATAAAAAATACTGGATATGAAACGTGCGGCAGATGAAAGGAATACGAAAGATGAAAAATGGATCGAAAGTGGGGCGGACGTTTTGAGCGCAACGAATGTTCAAAGAATTATGGTTGCAGGTGCAGGAGCGATGGGATCACAGATTGCCATGGTCTGTGCGCTGGCAGGCTATGAAGTTTATTTGCAGGACATCTCCGGCGAAATGCTCCGCAAAGCGGATGGATCTCTCCGAGGCCATATGCGCCGTCGTGTGGAAAAAGGCCGCTTTACCGAAGAATTTGTCAATGCAGCGTTTGCACGTCTGCACTACACCGAGGATCTGAAGCAAGCTGTCAGCGAAGCAGACGTGGTGATTGAAGCGATCGTTGAAAAATTGGATGCCAAACGGGAATTGTTTTCACATTTGGATCAACTCGCGCCTTCTCGTGCGATTTTGGCAACCAACAGTTCTACGATTGTGAGTTCCAAATTGGCAGATGCGACAAATCGTCCCGACAAAGTTTGCAATATGCATTTTTTTAATCCGGCTCTGGTGATGGAACTGGTAGAAGTCGTGCGCAATCCCGCAACATCCGATGCAACGGTGCAAACCATAGTTGAATTGGCCCGGAATTTAGGAAAGACGCCGATTACATTAAATCAGGAAATATCCGGGTTTGTCGCCAATCGCATTCTCGGCGCTTTGATGGATGAAGCGGTTTCACTGTATGAAAAAGGCATTGCATCATTTGAAGATATTGATATTGCCTGCCTGAAAGCGTTGAATCATCCGATCGGCCCGTTTGCGCTCATGGATTTGACGGGGATTGATGTCAACTACTATGTGCGCATGCAGCGGATGCAGGAGACGGGAGACGAGTCGTTGGGACCCAAAAAATCGATTGTCGAAAAATTTGAAAAAGGGGAATTGGGACGTAAAACAGGAAAAGGTTGGTATTCGTATCCGCCGCAAGCGTAAATACATTTATACAAGCATCAGTCAAATATTCCAGCATTAAATGTACATCATTAAATGTGCCAGCATCAAAAGTGCCGGCATCAAATGTACCAGTACGAAAAAGAAAGGCGGGAAGAAGATGCGAGTCAAAGACCGTGTGGCGATTGTTACAGGCTCCGCTCGGGGAATTGGCGCTGCGACTGCAGCACGGTTGGCAAAAGAGGGCGCTAAAGTCGTCGTCTGTGATGTCAGCGGGCAACAGTGCAGGGAGACGGCTGTCGGGATACGGGCGGATGGCGGAGAAGCGCTGGCTGTTGCATGTGATGTCACAAGGCGGGAACAAGTGAAAGATCTTGTCCAAAAGACAGTGGACACATATGGTAGAATCGATATTCTCGTCAATAATGCAGGTGTCATTCGCGACAACCTGGTCCATAAAATGTCGGATGACGATTGGGATACCGTAATGAATGTGCATCTAAAGGGCGCATTTTACGTGACACAGGAAGTACAAAAGTATATGGTGGCACAACAGTACGGGAAAATCGTCAATATCAGTTCCACATCTGCGCTAGGGAATCGGGGACAACTGAACTATGCGACCGCAAAAGCAGGCATGCAAGGGTTCACAAAGACGCTGGCGATCGAGCTTGGCCGCTTTCATATCAATGTAAACGCTGTCGCTCCCGGATTTATCGAAACGGATATGACCAAGGCAACAGCGGAACGGGTTGGAGTTGATTTTGATCAATTCAGGGAAATGGCAAAAGAGCGTTCTGTTTTGCGTACGACAGGTCAGCCGATCGATGTTGCCAATGCCATTTTGTTTTTCGCATCGGATGAGGCGCGTTTTATTACCGGGCAAGTCCTGTATGTTCGCGGCGGCATTTAATAAATGACTTTTATCTGGAGGGAAGCAGCTTGAGTGAAAATGTGTGGCTGGTGGAGTATGTACGAACCCCGATTGGCAGGCAAGGCGGTGCTTTAAAACGTGTTCGCCCGGATGATTTGGCGGCACATGCCATTCGTGCAGTTGTAAACCGTGCCGGAGTGAATCCGGCAGATATCGAAGACGTTTTCATGGGATGTGTGAATCAAGCGGGCGAAGACAATCGAAATGTGGCTCGCATGGCAGTCTTGCTTGCCGGACTGCCGGAGCGGGTGCCGGGAGTTACAGTCAACCGCCTTTGCGCATCCGGGTTGGAGGCGGTGAATCAAGCTGCAAGGGCCATCGCTTTAGGCGAGATCGGCATGGCGATTGCCGGTGGCGTTGAAAGCATGACAAGGGCGCCGCTTGTCATGCAAAAACCTGAAATGGAATACGTACGAGGAAATCAAATCATGTGGGACACGTCGCTGGGATGGCGAATGGGCAATCCGAAATTCCCATATCCCCAGGAAAGTATGGGAGAAACTGCGGAAAACATCGCAGAACAATTTCAAATTTCCCGGGAAGATCAGGATGCTTTCGCGTTTTCGAGTCAAAAGAAAGCTGCACAGGCAAAGGCGAATGGCGTATTTGCAGAAGAAATTGTGCCACTCACTGTCCGCGAGCGAAAAAATGAAGTTGTGGTGGAAGAAGATGAGCATTTGCGTCCGGATGTGACCATGGAATCCCTCGCAACATTGCGTCCCGTGTTTCGGGAAGGAGGTACTGTGACCGCCGGGAATTCATCCGGGATCAATGACGGCGCTGCAGCTCTTTTGCTAGTTTCGGAGAAGAAAGGCCGCGCATTAGGTCTCAAGCCTCTTGCAAGATATGTGGTGTCTGCATCCGCCGGAGTGAATCCCCGTACCATGGGACTTGGTCCCATACCTGCAACACGCAAAGCATTGCAGTTGGCAAATCTGTCTGTGGATGCGATTGATTGGTTTGAGTTGAATGAAGCGTTCGCCGCTCAATCGCTGGCGTGTATCCGGGAGTTGGGACTGCCCGTGGAACGTGTAAATGCAAATGGCGGAGCGATCGCTCTCGGTCATCCGCTCGGATGTTCAGGCGCCAGAATTGTCGGAACGCTCGCCCGTCAGTTGCAGCGAACGAATGGCCGCTACGGTGTGGCAACATTGTGCATCGGTATCGGCCAAGGTCTCGCGACTGTGCTGGAAAGGGTATAGAAGTTTGCTTGCTGATTGGCAGAGTACGAGAGAGATCTTAAATCCGGCATCTGTTGTTCCGTTTTCAATGAAATCGCATACATGTTGTTGTATGAATATAGAATTGATTGAGACGAGGTGAGTCGTTATGTCGATCGAAGCCGCTCAGGGAATTACAAATGTCAAGTTTTTGCCTGCTTCCGAAGCAGTTCAAAACGTGACTGCGGGTGCGACCGTCATGGTTGGGGGATTCGGGAATTCCGGAGCTCCCGAATTGTTGCTGGATGAATTGATCAAACGGCCGGATATCAAGGATTTAACGGTCATCAGCAATAACATTTCAATAGGAACCAATCTCAACAGACTGTTTTTGCATAATAAAATCCGCAAGGCGATCGGTACGTATTTTACGACAAACCCGGATGTTGTTCGCGCATATCGGGAAGGAAGAATTGAGATTGAATTGTACTGTCAAGGAACATTTTCCGAAGCCATGCGGTTGGGAGGCGCAGGTATTCCCGCTTTTTACACGCCGACTGCTGCGGGTACGGAGTTGGCGAAGGGGAAAGAAGCGCGAATATTTGACGGACGCGAGTGTGTGCTTGAGCGGAGCCTGACAGCAGATTTCGCTTTGGTTCGAGGCTATAAGGCAGATCGGGCGGGCAACATTGTGTATCGCAAAACAGCGCGAAATTTCAATCCGCTTATGGCGATGGCAGGCAAGATTACCATCGTAGAAGTTGACCAGATCGTTGAAGTTGGCGAACTGGATCCGGAAGCGATCGTCACTCCTTTTATCTTTGTCGATGTTGTGGTGACAAGGGGGACTGCTAAATGAATACACATTTGGCAAACACACGCCAGTTAACAAAAGAACAGATCAAACATTATATCGCTTGGAGATGCGCACAGGAATTGACTCCCGGAGTTGTGAATCTTGGCATTGGCATCCCGATTCGTGTTGCAGACTATATCCGTTCCAGTCAAATTTCCTTGCACTCGGAAAACGGCATTCTCGGGGTAGGACCGACACCGATGCCGGAAGAGCAAGATCCGGATTTGATCAATGCCAGCAAACTGCCGATTTCAGAGTTGGCCTATTCCTCGTTTTTTGACAGTTCCTGGTCATTTGCCATGATGCGCGGCGGTCATATTGATGCAACGGTGGTCGGCGCACTGCAGGTCGCCGAAAATGGCGACTTGGCAAGCTGGGCGATTCCCGGGCAGGACGTGCTTGGCGTCGGCGGTGTCATGGATCTGGTCGTAGGCGCAAAACGAGTCATTATCGCGATGACACATCGATCTGCAAAGAGCGAACCGAAAATCCTTCCCTGCTGTACATATCCACTTACGGCACGCGGGCGAGTCGATACAATCGTTACAGAATACGCGGTCTTTCGGATCAGGGACGGGAAACTTTGGCTAGAGGAGTTGATTGCCGAGTTGCCGTTGGAGGAATTAAAGCAAATGACGCCTGCCCACTATGAAATCGCGCAAGATTTGCGGCGGCCACTGCGCATGGACGTGCTGCCTTTGCTGAAGGTTTAAAAATCGGCACAAATATTGCATTAAAATACTGTATCCATTGCCGGCAAAACGGATTGGATTGGCATATCGGTATAAATGGCTTGTTTTCGAAGAAATCGTTCGTTGTTTTGCACATGTACGTTTGCAGGACAAGGGTGATGATTTATGAAAACGCTTTAGTGAGTTGTTTGTGAATGAATCATTCCCGTTTGCTAAGTCATTTTTGAATCAATGTATGATTTCGACTTGCTGAGTCAGTCGTTTGCGAATGAGAGATTCTATAAAGCAAAATCTATAAAGCGATTTCTATACAAGGGGGCGTCAAAATGAAAACTATTTCAAAAATTGCGATTGCATCTTTGCTGGGGGTTTCTGTTACCGCGTGCGGATCGCCCATCAGTACATCATCTTCCGGTGGCGCAAGCGTCAATCAAAATGCCCAAGGAGTTACGAAGACGGAGATTACAGTGGGAACGTGGGGACCGCTCACCGGACAATTTGCCGCATATGCAGTCGTTTCACAAGGGGCCAATGCGTACTTCAATTACATCAACCACAATGGAGGAATCAATGGCCGCAAGATCAAGTTTAAGATATACGATGACCAATATCAGCCGGATAAGTCGGTTACGGCAGCGAAACAATTGGTTGCGGATAAAATATTTGCGGCCGTTGCTCCATTGGGGACAGCGAACAATCAGGCGGCAGACCCGATTTTGTCAAAACAGGGAATTCCGATTCTCGGGATCGCGACAGGGTCGAGTGAATGGGGGTTCCCGCTGAAAAAAAACGTGTTTGGATTACAGCCTACATACACGGCGGAAGGGCATATCATGACAAAATTCGCCGTAAAACACAATCATGCAAAGACAATCGGCGTCTTTTATCAAAATGACGACTTCGGGAAAGAAGAACTGATGGCAATTGAACAAGAAGCCAAGCAAGAGGGCGCAAAAGTGATTGCAAAAGTCGCGTACAGCAGAGGCGATACCGATTATTCTTCCTATGCGTTGACGATGAAACAGACAAATCCTGACGCTGTATTTGAAGTCGGTGTGCCGGCACCCCTCGCTCAATTCGAAAAAGGGATTGCGAATTTAGGTTGGCATCCGCAACAATACATCACCTATGTATCAGGAGACCCTGTCATGTTTCGCCTCGCAGGCCAAGCGTTTGATAAAGTCTATACACCATCCTGGTTGAAAAATCTGCACGATCCGCAAGTGAAGGATTTTATAACGGAATATAAGAAAGATTATCCGAACACACCGCCGACGGGATTGGCGCTGTCCGGCTGGATTGACGCACAAGTATTCGCAGAGGCGGTCAAACGCTGCGGGAACAATCTGTCCTGGAGCAACTTTGAAAAACAAATGGAATCCATTCACAATTACACCGATACCGCATCGTCTGAACCAGTCTCGTATTCTTCCACAAACCATCAGGGTGTGCAAAGCATGTCGATCACACAAGCAGATTTCGCTGCGAAAGACTTTAAAACAATTGAACCAAGCATCGCCTATCAGCAAACGGATAATCCCTTGAAGAAGTAGAGAGGTGGGCACATGGTATTGCTGCAGACAGTCGTTAGCGGTCTGGGAATCGGAAGTTTGTATGCGCTTGCCGCAATTGGCCTGGTGTTGATCTTCAAGACATCCAATGTCGTGAATTTTGCACAGGGGGAAATGGCGATGATCTCTACATTCATCGCCTATCAATTCCTTGAAAAATGGGGCGCACCTTATTGGTTGGCGTTTTTGGCGGCGGTCGTGTTTGCGCTTGTGTTCGGATGGTTCGTCCAATGGGCATTTTTGTCCCGGCTTTCCAGTGCGAATTTGCTAAACCAGATCATTGTCACGTTGGGGCTGTTTCTTGTCCTGGAAGGGGCGGCCGGATTGATTTGGGGAAACGTGCCGACATCCTTTCCCACCGCCGTATCGACACAACCGGTGCACGCAGCCGGCGTTGTCATGACATGGAACGAAATCTTCATCGCATGTGTTACGGTGGTTTTTATGTTGATCTTTTATGCGTTGTTTAAATATACCATGATTGGGCTTGCCATGCGTGGTGTGGCACAAAACATCATTGCGGCAAAGTTGATGGGGATTTCGGGAAAACAGATTTTCGGCTGGACGTGGGCCGTCAGCACTCTGCTCGGGGCTGTTGCCGGAATCTTGATTGCACCGACCCTTTTCTTGTCCCCGGCATTTATGGATGTGGTATCGGTCAAAGCGTTTGCCGCTGCTGTCCTCGGCGGGTTCAGTTCCTTGCCGGGAGCGGTTGTCGGCGGACTGTTGCTGGGCGTGATTGAAAATATTTTCGGCATTTATGTTTCCTCAGCTTTAAAAACAACGTTCGTATTTGCCTTGATCATCGTTGTCCTGTACATTCGTCCGACCGGTCTGTTTGGCAAAAAAGAGGTGAAAAAAGTATGAGCCGATCGTATACGATAGTGCACAAACGGAGACGGCTGTTGACATGGTTGACGGTTATTGTGGCACTGGGTCTGCCTTGGGCCGTCGATTCGATCGGCTCTGTTCCCGGTTATATCCTGAACTTGAGTCTGATATTTGCCATCGTGGCGGTCGGCTTGAATTTGTTGACAGGCTTTAGCGGCCAAGTATCCCTTGGACACGCGGCATTTGTGGTCATCGGCTCGTACACCTCGGCAATCCTGACGTTGAAAGTCGGCATATCATTCTGGCTGGCATTGCCTGCCGCGGGGCTCATGTCCGGAATCGTAGGTTTTATCGTCGGTTTGCCTGCCGTCCGGTTGACAGGGAATTTGCTGGCCGTAGCTACATTGGGATTTGGGCTTGCCATACCGGAACTCGTTTTGAAATGGACGAAACTTACAAACGGTGATACGGGATTGAATCCGGATCGGCCGCAATTGTTTGGATTTTCTTTACAAAATGATTTGTTCTACTACTATCTGATTTTGCTTTGTCTCGCTTTTACGCTTTGGATTTCCAGGAATTTGTTAAAGGGGAAAGCCGGGCGGGCGTTTCAGGCGATTCGCGACAGTGAGATTGCGGCGACCGCCATGGGGATTTCGATTGTTTACTATAAGTCTCTTGTGTTTGCAATCAGTGCCGGGTTTGCAGGAATTGCCGGAAGCTTGTATGCGCACTACGTGAATTTTATCTCGCCGAATGATTTTACCATCGTCAATTCCTTTCTTTTCTTTGCCATGGTTGTGCTTGGCGGGCTTGCTTCATTGCCAGGCGCAATTCTCGGAGCTGTCGTGATCACCATCCTGGAGCAAGCGACCGGTGGATTGCAAGGGTTTTCGATCGTTCTTACAGGTGCTGTCATGGTCGGTGTCGTGATGTTTTTCCCGCGGGGATTAATCGCATTGTGGAAGCGGGAGGAACGGGACAGATCGATGGAAGACGAAGAAAAGGCAGATTCGCGCATGGCAAACCGGATCAGTACGGAGGTGACAGGTGAACATGTTTCTGAAGTTTGATCAGGTAACTCTTCGTTTTTCCGGGCTGACAGCGCTGTCAAACGTGTCCTTTGGAGTTCCTGAGGGAGCCATTTTTTCCCTGATCGGCCCCAATGGCGCAGGCAAAACTACTTTATTGAATTGCCTGTCCCGCTTCTATACGCCACAAGCAGGGAGCATCCTGTTTCAGGATCAAAATCTATTCGCCTATAAGCCGCAGCAGGTGATTGATTTGGGGATTTCCCGCAGTTTTCAAAATATTGAACTGTTTAAAGGGCTCACTGTGGAGGAAAATTTGCTGATCGGATTGCACAAACGTCTGCAGACAAGCACGCTGGCGACAGCGCTGCGATTTCCTTCCATGCGCAAAAAAGAGCGGGAGGCGCGTGCGTTTGTCTACGAGATCATGGAACAATTGGGAATCGCGGATTTGGCCTGCAAATCAGTCAGCCAACTCCCATATGGCATACAAAAGCGGATTGATATTGGCAGAGCGCTTGTTTCCAAACCGAAATTGTTGTTGTTGGATGAGCCGGCTGCCGGCATGAACGAGTCCGAATCGATGGAATTGGGGGATTGGATTGCTGCATTGCCGGAGCGCTTTGGCGTCACTGTCATGATGATCGAACATGACATGACGCTTGTCATGCGTCTGTCACAGCGGATTGCCGTATTGGAGTTTGGCAAATTGATCGCGGTAGGCACGCCGTCCGAGGTGCAGAACAATCCTGCTGTGATCGCGGCGTATCTCGGGGAGGAGATGGAGCTTGCTTAAGCTGAATAACGTCTCATGCAAATATGGTGCTGTACTTGCGTTGTCGAATGTATCGATGGAGGTGCCGGACGGGAAGATCGTGACATTGCTGGGAGCGAACGGCGCCGGCAAAAGTACGGCTTTAAAGGCGGTTTCCGGGCTGTTGCAGCCGTTTCGCGGCAGTATCGATTGGAATGGGCAAAAGATTGAAACAGCATCCTGCAAACAGATTGTTCAGCAGGGAATCGTGCACTGCCCGGAAGGAAGGCAAATTTTCCCGGAACTGACGGTGCTGGAAAATTTAAAGCTCGGGCGCTATGCTCGCAGGGATACGAAGGATGTAAAGCGGGATTTTGAACAGGTGTTGGAGTATTTTCCGCGACTTCGCGATCGGCTGCATCAATCGGGGGGAACGCTGTCCGGCGGGGAGCAGCAAATGTTGGCGATCGGGCGGGCATTGATGGGCGGACCCAAACTTTTGCTGCTGGATGAACCGTCATTGGGTTTGGCGCCGATTGTGACAAAGGAAATTATGAAAATTATCAAAACGATCAACCAGAGCGGCGTATCCGTTCTGCTTGTCGAGCAAAACGCCCGTCTGGCACTTTCTGTCGCCGATTATGCGTATGTGCTGGAGGTCGGTCATATCGTTATTGAAGGGCCGTCCGAGACGGTAAAAAACAATAGCCAAATCCAGGAGCTGTATCTCGGCATGGGGAAAAAAGCGTTTGCATAGTTTCTGCGTGTGAAATGTATTAAGGAGAAATGTATTACGAAGAAATGTGTGGAACGAAACATGTGCGAACAAAAAATGTACAGGCGAAAATTATGAACCAAAAACAAAAATGGGTTGGAATGTTGAATAAGGAGTTTGATTCAGGAAGTTTTATTCAGAGAGGAGCTATTGACAATGTTGGATTTTTCATTGAGTCAAGAACAACTGGAATTGCAATCGCTGATCCGCAAGTTTACGAAAACGGAAATTCTTCCGTACATGCAACAATGGGATGAGGAGCATCATTTCGAGACAGGTGTTATGAAGAAACTGGCGAATCTCGGCCTGATGGGTGTTTGCATTCCGGAACGATATGGCGGTGCGGGAATGGATTACAACGCGCTTGCCATTGTCTGCGGCGAACTGGAATATGGCGATACGGCATACCGTACGGCAGTTTCTGTACATACCGGTTTGAACAGCATGACACTTTTGCAATGGGGAACCGAGGAACAAAAGCAGCGGTATTTGGCGCCGCAAGCAAAAGGGGAACAAATCGGCGCATTTGCCTTGACAGAACCGGATGCCGGATCGGATGCGGGATCACTGCGCACGCGTGCGGTTCGCGATGGCGACCATTATATACTGAACGGTTCGAAAATCTGGATCTCGTTGGCCAATCACGCAGACAACCTGCTGGTATTTGCCACTGTCGATCCCGACAAGAAGCATCGGGCCATCACCGCTTTTATCGTGGAACGCAACTTTCCGGGAGTGACCACCCGCCCGATCCGGGGCAAGCTGGGCATCCATGGCGGGGATACCGGCGAAGTTATTTTGGAAGATGTAAAAGTTCCTGCTGCGAACCGTCTGGGCGAGGAAGGGGAAGGCTTCAAGATCGCCATGTCCGCTCTTGATAACGGTCGTTTCACGGTTGCCGCAGGTGCTAGCGGGCTTACACGAGCATGTCTTGACGCATCTGTCAAATATGCCCATGAGCGCAAAACGTTTGGAGTGGAAATCGGACGCCATCAATTGGTCCAGCAAATGATTGCAAAAATGGAGGCAGGCCTGCAGACTTCCGAGCTTCTTGTGTATCGCGCCGGTTGGCTGAAAAATCAAGGAGTTCGCAATACCCGCGAAACTTCCCTGGCCAAGTGGATCGCGTCTGACGTGGCTTTCGAGAGCGCTTCCGATGCCGTGCAAATTCACGGAGCGTACGGATATTCCAATGAGTACCCGGTGGAACGGTTTTTGCGCAACTCCAAAGCATTGGTCATTTACGAAGGCACCCGCGAAATTCATACGATCATGCAGGCGGAGTATGTGCTTGGCTACCGGAAAGACAAGGAGCTCAATCGGATGCTGCCGGCGTGGAGTCAGGAAGAATACGTGCGCTGAGGTGACGGGATGAACGTACTGGATTTATTTCGTTTAGATGGGAAAGTAGCGCTTGTAACGGGCGGCGGGCGCGGATTGGGCCAACAAATCGCACAAGCCTATGTGGAAGCGGGCGCCAAAGTTGTTCTATGTTCCCGCAAAGTGAAAAATTGTATCCAAGTGAAGGCGGATTTGGAGTCGATAGGAGGCCAGGCCCTGGCTCTTGAACTGGATCTGACGAACCCGGAATCAGTGGCGCAGACGGTTGCCAAAGCGATCGAACATTTCGGCCGGATCGACATCCTGGTGAATAACGGCGGGGCTACCTGGGGAGCGCCGGCATTGGAAATGCCGTATGATGCATGGCAAAAAGTCATGCAAACAAATCTGACGGGAACGTTTCTGATGGCACAAGCTGTCGGTCGGCACATGAAGGAAATGGATGGAGGCAAAATCATCAATATCGCTTCCGTTGCGGGATTGCGCGGTACCGAAGCGGAAGTCCTTGACGCTGTCGGTTATAACGCAAGCAAAGGCGGCGTCATCACACTCACGAAGGACCTGGCAGTCAAATGGGCCCGTTACAATATTTATGTGAATGCGATTGCACCGGGATTTTTTCCGACTTCCATGACAAGAACGGTATTGGAGCGGGCAAATGACCGCATTCTTGCCAAAACACCTCTACAGCGCATCGGTGGTGAACGGGATCTGCAAGGTGCCGCTTTGTACTTTGCATCAGCAGCTTCCAATTTTACCACAGGGCAAGTATTGGCAATAGATGGAGGCGAGTCTGCCAGATAATAAGGAATATCAAAACAGGAACACATTGCAAGGGAAGGACAACAAACAAAGAAAAATTTAAAATCTGCTTGAATCTATCCATGATTCTGGGAGGATTTCCCTCGTCCTTTCAAGAAGATTTTTATAAACGTGCATGTTCAAGATGAGAGGGACTACAATGACGGATGCGAAAAATTTTGCAGGACCACGCCATATAGAACTTGGGGTTGCCATTTTAAAAGACGAAGGAATGCTCGAATTTGCAAACCCGGTCATGAGAAAATGGCTAGGAAAATGGAAAGGCCAAAGGATACAGGAAAAACTGAACCGATTGATTTCAGAGGAACAACGCTTGATGATCCTTTCTTCCGGCAAGCCAATGGAGTGGAGTATTGTTGTCGATGAATTGCATTTGCAAATGCATGCATATCCCTACATTCACGACATGAGTCAAGCAAGCATTTTCATGGTTGCTTATAATATAAAACCAGTTCACTTGCTGGAAGCACAATTTCAGGAAATGAAAGCGATTGCGGATGAACTTGAAGCTGTTTTTCAAAATTCCTATGATGCCATCTATATATCGGATGCGAACGGAATTACGCTGAAGACAAATGATGCCATTGAACGATTAACAGGAATACCGAAAGAATATTACATTGGGAAAGATCTACGTTATCTGGAAAAACGGGGAATCGTCCAAAAATCGGTTACCTTTGAGGTGCTGAAAGAAAAAAAACCAGTGACGGTTATTCAGGAAAATTCGCTAGGCAAGGTGATTCTGCTAACTGGCAGCCCGATTTTTAATGAACAAGGGGAAATTACGCGAATTGTAACAAATCTTCGCGATATCTCGGAGTTGAATCGGCTAAGAGAAAAATTATTGCAGTATCATAAATATCATTCCGGTGATGAACCGATCATTTATGCAAGCAAATACATGGAGAAAGTAATCGAGCTTGCCAGTAGGGTGGCTAAAACCGATACTACCGTGTTGCTGCTCGGTGAATCCGGTGTCGGCAAGGAAGTGATCGCCCGGCTGATCCATCGGAACAGCGGCCGATACGAAAATGGGGCTTTTATAAAAGTAAACTGCGGCGCCATTCCGCAAGAACTACTGGAATCCGAGTTGTTCGGTTATGAATCCGGTGCGTTTACAGGAGCCAAGAAAGGCGGAAAACCCGGAATGTTTGAGTTGGCGCATGAAGGCACGCTGTTTCTCGATGAAATCGGCGAACTTCCACTCCATCTGCAGGTGAAGCTCCTTCGTGTACTGCAGGAACAGGAGTTCACACGGGTAGGCGGAGTCAAGCCAATGAAAGTTAACGTCAGAATCATTGCCGCAACGAATCGCAATCTGAAAAAGATGGTGGCGGACGGGAATTTTCGGGAAGACCTGTATTACCGGATTTACGTGGTACCGATTGAGATTCCGCCGCTGCGAAAGCGCAAGGAAGATATTCGGCCGTTGCTTTCCTTTTATCTGGATATATTTAATCGCAAATATCAGGCGTCGAAAACATTAAAAGAGCAAACGATTGAACTGTTGCAGAGTTATGAATGGCCGGGCAACGTTCGTGAACTTGCCAATTTTATTGAACGGTTATTTGTGATTTCACCTACGGACGAAATGGATCCGGAACATTTGCAAGACCTGTTAGGGCTGACATCGCTGTTTGAAGAGCACACGCCTTATCAAGAAAAAAGGAATGAAGAAGCAGATACTGCCGGATTGATCAATGAGTCTGACATCGATTTGGATAAGGTGAAAACACTCGGTTTTCAAGCAATCATAGAACAAATGGAAATGGAAATTCTGACTGCCGCTTATAAACAATACGGGAGCTCCTATGAAGTGGGAAAAGCATTGCAACTCAGTCAATCGACCGCGATTCGAAAGGCATACAAGTACGGAATTCGAACGAAGCCGCAAGAGGAGGGATAAAAAGTGGAATTGAAAAATCTTTTGATTCAATTGGAAAATCATGTGGGTACGATTACAATCAATCGTCCGGATGTTCGCAATGCATTGAATGCGGCAACCGTGCACGAGATGCGTCAAGTTTTACTGGAATGGAAACAGAATCCGGATGTGCAAGTGGTTGTTTTTACAGGGGCGGGAGAAAAGGCATTTGCTGCGGGAGCGGATATTGCACAACTGCGTGAACGGACGTTGCACGATGCCCTTGAATCCCAGATGCAATCCTTTTATCGCGAAATTGAACTTTATGAAAAACCGACAATTGCCGCGATTAATGGATATGCATTAGGGGGCGGTTGTGAGCTGGCCATGGCATGTGATATTCGAATTGCCGGCACAAACGCAAAATTGGGATTGCCGGAACTCAACCTTGCAATTATTCCAGGGGCAGGCGGAACCCAACGTTTGGCAAGACTGGTCGGGAAAGGGAAAGCGGTGGAGATGATTCTGACGGGCGCAATCATCGGAGCAGAAGAAGCGCAAAATATCGGCCTTGTCACACAGGTGTCCGGATCGGATCGATTATTCGAAACCGTTCGGGAAACCTGCGAGAAAATCTTGTCGAAAGGGCCGTTGGCAGTCCGCCTTGCCAAGCTAGCCATTCAAGCTGGTTTGGAAACAGATATACATACAGGCTTGTTAATTGAGAAATTGGCGCAAGCTGTTCTTTTTACATCGGAAGACAAAATGGAAGGCACGACAGCCTTTCTCGAAAAGAGGAAACCCAACTTTCGGGGATGCTAAAATTGTTGAAAAATTCTTTTGAAATTGAAGCTAGTCTTCTCTGATATGATAAGAAGACTAGCTGTTTCTATACAGAAGATCCTGGTGAGTCAAAAATGACTTCACATCCCAATGCTCTCAAAGATGTATTATAAGGATGCGGTATGAACAGAAGCATGTTTTCCCTTCGTCCAGAAAAATAGCCCGAAGAATAGCATTACCACTACAACAGTCACAATCCATGTTTCTGTCAAGCCAATATCGTTCCACAACCCGGTCATGGAGAGAAAGGCGGGTATGGTACAAGTGACCCACGATTCTATCAGTGTGACCCAACCTGTAAAAACTCCGATATCCCGGTTTTGCGCCAGCAACAGATAGAACAAAAACCAAAGAAATGCCCACATGAGCCAAATGATACCGAACTTAAAATCTTTGAAGTAGGTAAAATCGGCTAAACTATAACAAAGTGCCAGCACTGCAACCCAAAAGGAATACCATCCAACACCGCTTCCTTCGGTGTTGGTCAGGTTGGAGACACCTACGTACAAATAGGTAAATCCAAATAGAAAGATGCCAGATGCACGAAAGATATCCTGCATCGAATGAGCAGTAAAAATGAGATAAACAGGAGTGATAACTTGTAAACTGCCTACAAATAGATTGAAAATTCCGGCACTTTTAGCGGAAATTTTCCCTAATAGCATTAATCCGTTCAAAAAAAGAACAGCACCGACATATAACAATCCAACGTTAGACAAACTGCCACCTCCCAAGAAGTTTTTCCATTAGCGAGCAGTTACTGGTTCGTTCAAAAACAAAGTTTTGGAATCTCGGTAACAAACAATGAGCTTGCTATTCGATATTTCACCATCATGCCAATTTCGCCAACTCCCGGACAGCAAAAAGTCTGCCAAAGGCATTTCCACATGCTTGCGGATACATCGTTTCAGCGATCTGGCGCCATATCGCTTGTCATAACCGGTGTGTAAAAGAAAATTGACGATCGAGTCATCCAAGTGAATTTCGCATCGATGCTTTCGCAAACGCAGATTTAGTTGTCTCATTTCAAGGGATATAATATCCCGTAGATGTACTTTATCAATCCAGTTAAACGTAACAATTTCATCAATACGATTCAGAAATTCCGGAGAAAATGTCTTTTCCAACTCGCTGTCGATAATTTCCCGCGTTTTCTTTGTACTTAATGAATTACTCGATCCAAACAAACGATACCATTGGGATTTTAATTTTTGTTTTGCATATTCCTGAATCTCTCGAGCTGCGAGATTGCTTGTCATCACAATAATGCAGTTTCGAAAATTGATTGTTTGCTGTCCGGAAGCTACTGTCATCATGCCATTATCAAATACGTTCAGCAGTGTTTGCAAAACAGTAGAGCTGGCTTTTTCGATTTCATCAAATAAAACGATACCGGGTGAACTGAACATCCCTTCGATTTTCTCTTTGTCAAGAATGGTAATTCCTTCTTTGCTGCCAACATAACCAGGGGGAGAGCCGGTGAGGGACGCAGCATAATGTTCTTGAGAAAGCGTATTCATATCCACTCTGCAAAACGATTCTCGGTTGCCGTTAATCGCTTCCGCCAGTAATCGAACAATCTCAGTTTTTCCAACACCTGTTGGTCCGAGAAAAAGGCAAACAAATAAAGGGCGTGAAGAATCGGCAATATCTGCTCGTATGAAACTCAGCATGGAATGAATGCTATTGAGCGCTTCTTCTTGTCCAACAATCCGGTTTCTGAGCAACTGCATAACCTTTTCTATATCGTAGGTAAATCGTGTCACGACTTTTGTTGGCGCGACGGAACGTTCAACAGCTGTTGTATTCGATTCAAGCGTCTCTGACTGCCGGGAATAACTTTGCAGCATGTCGTTTGCAAAAGGCATAGATTTCCCCCCATCCATAGTGCCGCAATATATGTTTTAGAAAGCCTGCTTATAGTCTGGAGTCAGACTCAATGCCTAGAGAAATCTGACTCCACGTGTTCTTTTTATTCCTTGTTTGCTTCCCGTTCAACCCCATTGTATGGAAGTGTGCCGACAGGGCAACACGCAGTGGTCAGTGCAGGCCTTGTAATCTTTTCAACGTTTTCCCGCGCTTTCTCCGCATCCAAAACCCAAGTGCGGTAAAAATCAAACGGACAGTCTGCGATTCCCTTGTCTCCGTCTCCGGAGTTGAAAATGCCTGTATAACCGCGATGCAACAATTTGAACAACTGGTTTTGCGACTGCCAGTTTTGGCGCGCATCTCGGATGGCGGATATGGATAATTCCGCAAATTGAATTCCATATTCTTCTTCGCCACACTCACCCAATGTGCGTCCGTCAAAACCGACGATTGCCGAATGACCGAAATAGGAATATACACCGTCAAATCCTGCAGCGTTTGCTACAGCCACGTACACATTATTTGCCCATGCCATCGATTTGGCCATTAACACTTGTTGATCTTTTGCAGGGTACATGTATCCTTGCGGGCGGATGATAAGTTCTGCCCCTTTCATTGCACAGTCCCGCCAAATCTCTGGATAATTGCCATCGTCACAAATGATTAGGCTGACTTTCATTCCTTTTGGGCCTTCTGATACGTACGTCTTGTCTCCCGGATACCAACCTTCGATAGGGGCCCATGGAAGAATCTTGCGATATTTTTGCACGATTTCTCCTTTATTGTTGATGAGCACCAAGGTATTATAAGGAGATTTTTTAGGATGGTCTTCATGCTGCTCCCCTGTTAAGGAAAAAACTCCCCAAGTATTTGCTTGACGACATGCCTGGCTGAAAATTTCCGTCTCCGGGCCCGGTATGGTACAAGCGGTGTCAAACATTTCATTTGCATCGTACATGATTCCCATGGTGCTGTATTCCGGGAAAACTACCAGATCCATACCGGGCAATCCTTGCTTCATTCCTACAATCATGTCTGCAATTTTTCTGGCATTGTCTAGGACCTGTTCCCGGGTATGCAGCCGCGGCATTTTGTAGTTGACGACAGCAACTCCCACCGTATCTGTACTGCTTGAAATATCTCCATGCCTCATCATCAAACACCTCTTTTTAATAGAATTGGTAAATTTGAAACACACCGATTTATATTGCATGTTTTGTGCCAAGCATGTGAAAAGGATAAAAAATTCAACTATATGTAGTAAAATCCAAAAAAGCGATTCGTGGTGAAAAAGAGTTGTACTTTTTTCTTACCATATGTGTAACAGTTGTGTTCAAAAATGACATGCAGTTGTTGTAGTACTGTTTTCAAATCGAAGTCGATCTATAATTGTACGATTGAAACATGTTAGAAACGGTGTTGAAACATGTGTAAACAATTATCAGAATCGTGTATCATTATTTATACAAGGATAGGGGGGAGGTCATGCAGTTGAACAACGAAATCAGGATAGGTCTGCTCTTTTCACTTACAGGTACAACAAGCGTGACGGAACGCGGGGCATATCAAGCGGCACTGCTTGCGATCCGGCAAGTAAACGATCGTGGCGGCATTCATGGAACAAGACTTGTCCCGGTTACGGAAGATATCGCATCAGATCCAAGGCTGTCTGCAGAAAAGGCGGAAAAGCTCATTCGTCAGGAGCAAGTATCAACGATTATCGGTCTGTATACATCTGCTTGCCGAAAAGTAACGATTCCCATTCTGGAAAAGTATAATAAACTTTTATTTTATCCTGCATTGTATGAGGGAGAGGAACTAAGTCCGAATGTTTTTTATTGCGGTCCAGTACCAAATCAACAGTTGGAATATTTTATACCCTGGATTTTGCAAAATGTTGGGCCCTCGGTATACTTGATTGGTTCTGATTATGTATATCCAAAAGAAACACATAAACATATCCGGCGTCTTGTGAAAGTGCATGGTGGTACAATCTCTGGCGAACACTATGCAGCGCTAGGAGCACAAAAATTTCATCAAGTAATCAAAACGATCGAAAATCTTGCGCCGCACGCAGTGTTTTCAACGCTTGTCGGTGAGAGTGCGCTTATATTTTACCAACAATTTCGAGATGCAAATCTGAATATTCCGATTGCCAGTTCCATTACCGGCGAAACGGAAATTCAAGCAATGGGAGCAAAATATGCGGAAGGTCATTATACTTCTTTTCCTTACTTTTCAAGTGTTGTAACGGAAAAAAATCAACAATTTCGAAAATTATATTCTGAAAATTACGGGACAGCAGCTGTAAGCTTTGTCATGGAAAGTGCGTATTTTAGTGTGTGGTTATTGGCAGAAGCGATACGAAAAACGAATTCCATCGAAACGGACAGGATTCGAATGGCTCTACAGGGCATGACATTCGATGCGCCGCAAGGGGGGATTCGCGTAGATGAAGACAATCAACACATATGGTTGCAATCCAGAATTGGTCGCGCAAATGCAAAAGGGGAATTTGATATTGTCTGGGAATCGGACGGGCCTATACCTCCATTACCATTCTATAGTATTGAAAGCAAAGACAGACAAGAAGAACATACGCATGATGTGGCATCGATTGAATTATTGCGTAGCACACAAGAGCAATACGGGCTGCTTATCAAAATCATTCAAGACATATCGCAATTTTTTTCATACCGATTTGCTATTTTCAATCCGGAAGGTATCACATAGGCCGTATTTAGTCATGAGGCTGATGAAATTCGAAATCTCGATTTCCCACCCTTTCTTCAGAGTGGAGTTCGGATTTCCCATAGGATATCGGGGCGATCGGGATTTTCCTTGGCATTGGTCGGGCAATGCGAGGCGATTGTCAAAGGGGATGATCATGAAAGAGAAGAACTAAAAAAATGGATGACCATAGGAATTCCGATTCAGAGCAAAAAAGGAGAATTTCTTGGTGTGTTAGGTATTTTGATACAAGATTGGATTGCGTCGGCAGATAATACGAGCCTGATCGCCTCTTTTCGGCAACTTACAAAATGTGCCGTGGAAATTTGGGAAAATACAAAAAATAGATTGGAAACAGAAGGGTTGTTAGAAGGGGCTATTCATTTATTTTCGGAAGGGTATTTGGCGATACAAGATGGTTGTGTTATCACTTGCAACAAGCGAGCCGAATCCCTTCTTTTAGAAGATCCCGCCTTGCTAAATCGAGTTATCGATAACTTGAAAAATCTAAGCGGTTCGGAAATCTTATTTCGTACAAGTACCGTACAAAACAGTTTTGAAATTAAGGGACGAGTAGAAAATCATATCTATCATTTACTTTTGAATCGTATCCGTACGACAGAAGACAAAACTCGCAAACAAAAAGCTTCTATTAAAAATATCGTGGGAACAAGTTCGATTTTTCTGAAAAATATTAAACTTGCAGAGCTTGCATCGCAAATGGATGCCAATGTGTTAATATTAGGGGAGAGCGGAACGGGTAAAGAGCTTTTTGCCCGTGCGATTCATCGTGGAAGCTCCAGAAGAGATAAGCCCTTTATCGCCATTAACTGTGCGGCTATGCCAAGGGAGCTGTTAAATTCGGAACTTTTCGGTTATGTGGAAGGTGCATTTACAGGTGCCCGACGTGGCGGTAGTCCGGGAAAATTCGAGTTGGCAAATGGAGGAACATTGTTTTTGGATGAAATAGGCGATATGCCGATTGAACAACAAGCGGCTTTGCTGCGAGTCCTGCAGGAAAAGGAAGTCGTCCGCATTGGCGGGAGTGCCATGATACCGATTGACGTCCGCATTATCTCTGCGACGAACAAACGGCTTACTCAAGAAATCGCTTACAACGGTTCGTTTCGCAGCGATTTATATTATCGATTAAATGTATTCACAATTGAACTCACGCCATTGAGAAATCGAAGGGAAGACATACCAGAGTTGGTCGCTTATTTTCTTCAAGAATTGAGTCATACAACCGGCTTGCCCGAAAAATCAATAGATGGCCATGCAATCGAGGCTTTCATGAGATATTCATGGCCTGGAAATGTTCGAGAGCTTCGTAATGTAGTGGAGCGATCCTTTTATTTGTCAGGTTATGCGGAAATCATATCGTTAAAACACATACCCGAGTATGTAGCATTCAGAGATGAGATAGACCATCATGTTGAGAGTGCAAGATCAAGCGACAGTATTTCTAAACCACAAGAGATCGATAGAATATCTGCAACCCCAAATGATTTAGGCACACAGGATATCAAGTCGATTCGTCTGATGAAAGTCGAAACAGAAAAACATGAAATTGCAAGAATTCTTCACCAAAACAATGGAAACATTAGCCGTTGTGCCAAAGAGCTGGGCATGTCCCGAACGACCTTGTATCGAAAATTAAAAGATTATAACTTTATGTAGGTTCTATGCAGCCTTGCTTATTCGCGAAACAAAAATAAAAACCCATTGTTTTTTATCGGTTATCGTCCAGTCGCTTCCGTACATGGGAGAGATAATTGCTCGAAATTGATCGTAATATCGGTGTTTGTATATTTTTTAAAATTATTTGAATTTTTTAATTTAAATTTTTATAATAATTATATTTACAGACTCAAGTTCCAAGTGATCCGTTCATGTAAAAGGGGCAGTCATGAAATGAAAGTATTGGTTACAGGTGGCGCAGGTTTTATCGGATCCAATATAGTAGATAAGCTGGTTGAAGAAAACTATGAAGTTGTCATTATTGACAATCTAGTTGCCGGCGATAAAAACAATATCAACAAATTTGCTGCGTTTTATCGGGCAAATATAACGGATATAAAGCGATTGCGGCAAATTTTTGAGATTGAGGAGCCGGATTATGTCATTCATCAGGCTGCACAAGTCGATGTTCAGTATTCTTTACAATCTCCTATTTCAGACGCGAATGTGAACATTTTAGGTACGATTCATTTGTTGCATTGTTGTATTGATTATCATGTAAAAAAATTAATATACGCTTCCTCTGCAGCTGTCTATGGGGATCCTATTTATTTGGGAATTGATGAAAAGCATCCCACTGGGCCTATGTCCTTTTACGGGATTTCGAAATTAACTCCCGAACATTACATACAGACATTTTCCAAACTTTATGGATTGCAATATACGATCCTTCGTTATGCAAATGTCTATGGGATTCGTCAAAATTCAAGAGGAGAGGGTGGAGTCATTTCCATCTTTATTGACCGATTATTGCAGAATGTTTCACCGGTCATTTTTGGCGATGGGGAACAAACGAGAGATTTCATCTATGTAAAGGATGTTGCAAAAGCAAATCATTTCGCTTTAACAAAAGCCAACAATGAAATCGTCAACATTGGCTGCAATCAACAGACGACAGTAAATGAAGTATTATCACAATTGAACGGTATGTTGGGAAAAGATATCAAGCCCATGTACAAGCCGACAAGACAGGGAGATATCCTTCATAGTTATTTGGATAATACAAAGGCGCGGGAATTGCTTGATTGGACACCTAAGTATTCACTGGAAGAAGGTTTAGAGGAAACAATTGCGTTTAAAAAATCAACGCTAGTACACATGTAAGTGCAGTTGAAAACGTTCCGGCTCAACATGTGCATGCCAGTTTGAAAAGAAAGCAGGAATCGCTCAAACTGCAAGGGTTTTCTTCTTTTCTTTACATGCGTTCAGTGCTAAAATATTCGAGAAAAGACCTTTACAAGCGAAAAATTTTCTCTTAAAAATAAATATTTTTTATAGAATCATACACATATTGCAAAACTATACACCCAATTCACCTTCTCTTCAAGTGCGTGTTCAAAAAGTGGTCAAGCAATCCGCCGTGGAGTTTTGACTACTTTTTGAACATCCTCTTCAAGTGATAAGGAGCACAGGGTATGAACAAATTACGGTTCATTACAGGATTTGTTGTAGTTGTATCGTTTTTCTTTCTTATTTACGGAATATATACTATCATTTACTACCATATGAATGAACAGTCGCTTCCAGTTGCAGCAACAGCTTCCATTATTATGATCTCAGGCATTTCCCTTATTTTGTTTGATATCAGCAGAGAACAAGAATACAATCTGCATCCCATAAATCGAGAGATTGGACAGCGTGTTCTGATACTGCGAAAAACAAGAGGACTTTCATTGCAGGAACTTTCCAATCGATCTTCGATTTCCCGGCAGACGATTTATCGATTGGAACGGGGGAAGCATAGCATAACCGACTATGAACTCGTCAATCTCGCATATGCACTCGAAATTTCCACACTATATCTTTTAGAAGGAAAAGAAGAACGGGATGTATAGGGATCGTTTTGTGAAAAAGGTGAGTCGATGAACGATAGAATAAAAGTGCTGCTAACTACAGAAGGAACCTATCCGTTCTATCAGGGTGGAGTTAGTACATGGTGCGATTTGTTGGTAAAAGAGCTCGATGCAGTCGATTATACCATTTATACAGTCTTGGCCAATCCCTTTGTAACCCAAAAATTCAAATTGCCGAAACAATCTGAACTTTTAAAAATGCCATTGTGGGGAACAGAAGAGCCGAGTGAACATATCCCGGTTCCCTTTTCTGAAATATATCTGGCGAAAAAGCGTACGACAGACCCAGTCATTCGACAGATGTTTTTGCCGTTATTTAAAGAATTGATACTGGAAATTATCTCGGAAGAAAACCACCCGCAATATTTTGGACAGATCTTGAGTTCTTTGCATTTGTTTTTTCAGGAATATGAATATAAAGAAGCATTTAAATCGGAATTGACATGGAATACGTTCAAAGAAATCATTTTAGATGCCGTTGCCAGTCAAAAATATCGCTTAACGCAACCGGATGTTTACGGGTTGATTCAAACACTGAGTTGGGTATATCGCTTTTTGAATATTATTAATACGCCGATTCCCAAAACCCATGTCACACATGCATCAGCGGCCGCTTTTTGCGGGATTCCCTGTGTCATTGCCAAGATGCAAAACCAGACTCCGTATTTGCTGACAGAACATGGTGTGTATTTGCGTGAACAGTATATCTCATTGACAAAAAGCGGATATTCTTCGTATATGAATACGTTTTTGCTTCGCTTTGTTCAATCTGTCGTGAATTTGAATTATGCATTTGCGGATCAGGTTTCTCCGGTCTGTGCATACAATTCCCGTTGGGAAAAGCGTTTTGGCGTGCCGATGAAACGTGTAAAGGTGATTTATAACGGCATCGACCATCAATTATTTTCCGATGTTCAGAGGAAACCCAATTCCGATCGAACCGTTGTTATGGTTGCACGGATTGACCCGATTAAAGATATTCTGACATTTATTCGCGCTGCAGCACATGTAAGACAACAAATGCCGGATGTCAAGTTTATCATTTTTGGAAGTGTTTCCGTACCCGCATATTATACCCAATGCCTGGATTTAAGAGATAAACTGCAACTAAACGAACAACTGATTTTTGCCGGACATACAGATACGGTCGCAGGTGCGTATCAGCGAGGCGATATAGTTGTCCTGTCAAGTATATCGGAAGCTTTTCCTTATTCTGTAGTAGAAGCCATGATGTCGGCAAGGCCGGTTGTAGCGACAGATGTAGGCGGGATTCGGGAAGCATTAGGGGATACGGGAATTTTAGTGCGCCCCAGGGATCCGGAAGGTTTGGCAGCAGGAATGACGAAATTGCTGCAAAACGCTGAATTGCGTTCTCTTATGGGGAACGAAGCGAGAGAGCGGGCACTTAACTTATTTACATTAGATAAAGTACTTGAATTGCATTTGAAAAGCTATATTCAGCTAGCTGTGAAAGCGGAAGAGAAAGTCGTTTCGTTTCGCAAATCGAATCAAAATGAAATGCAAGCGGGTCTTCAGAAGCTTTATATGGAAAAAGGCTATGCCCTTTCTGCAAATGGCTTCTATAAAGAAGCGATTGGCGAATTTCAAAATGCGATACAAGTCAATCCGAAATCTTCCAGCGTTCCTATACTTCTATCCGAGTTGGCGAAAGTTTATAATCGGTTAGGGGATTATAATCGTTCGTTTCAGGAACTGGAGAAGCTTCAAGCTTTTATTGATAATATCGACTCGATCAACATTGCCTGATAAAACATCCATTCCTATAATTATAGAGATTCAAAATATAGAGATTCAAAATATAGAGATTCAAAATATAGAGATTCAAAATATAGAGATTCAAAATATAGAGATTCAAAATATAGAGATTCAAAATATTGCGGGGGGTTGAAGGATGGGATTTAAACGTCAACTATGGGGATTCGACCAAGAAAGTGTAAAAGAGACTATACAATCCATCCAGTTACAATATGAACATGAAAAACAAATGTTACTAGAAGAACTAGATTCATTGGCAAATGATAATGTGTGTCTAGAAGCGGAATTGGCGCGCCTGACGAGCTATACAAATCCGGATTCTTCTTTTCATACAGCGATTTCTGAACAACTATGGGAAGAATATGTAAAACAAACACGGGAAATTTTTAAAAAAATTTCTGAATGCAAGCAAATAGAAAAAGAATATGCGGAAATCGAGAAATCGGACATGTCTTACAGAGAGTCCTTAATGACACAGTTAGAGCATAAACTAAATGGAATGGAAACATTTCTTGACTCCTTCAAAAGGGAGGCGGAACGTGAAAAGTAAACAAATGAAGCGACGTTTGTTTGGTTATAGTACCAGACAAGTCAATCACCATATCCGCAGATTTAAACAACTGCAAGCGTTTGAACTTGAAGATTTGCAACAAAAAATCCAAGCAGCAAAAAACAAAAATCAGGAATTGCGAAAACAGATCGGGGATCTTCAGGCGCAAATGCACCAACGTACCATGCTGCAAGAACTTGCAGAATTATTACACCAACGATGCAATGAAACGATTTTGGCCATTCGCAGCCAAGGAGAGTTGGAAAAATCAGAAATCGAGAATGCCATACAAATCAAAAAAATTGAACATGAAAATAATATGAAAAAAATGGAACAACAGACCAACTACTATAATGGCTTCCTGCAATCATTTTTGCAAGAATTTTTTCATTCGATTGGGAACATTATGAATCGTGAAGTTTCTGATGTTTTAAAGGTACAATTAAAAGAAATTGCTGCAACAATTTCCTATGATCAATTGGAATTAAATGAAAAATTATTAGGCGAAGATATCGTACTTGAAGAAGATGATCCTGTTTTCCATTCCACAAATGTCATTCGATTCAAACTTCAGTCCTTAAAAGATTTACAAAATGCTCAACAATTGGAAAAACAAAATTCAGTCGTCTGTATCGACCCGGATCATGATGAAATGGTCTTATCTGAGGAACCGATGGATGAAGAAACAACCGACAGTCATGACGAACTGCCGGAAGTAAAGCACTCGCAATTTTGGGGAGATATTCAAGCATATATCCAGGATACCTCCAGCAAGACTTCAGTTTCTGCAAACGTTGAAACGAACATAAGCAATGTTGCAGAAAAATTGCAAATAGCGGAACAACCGAGTATAACAACCGATTCAGGCGGTTGGGAGCAACCGCAAATGGATCCATTGCCAATCGACGATACATTTGACAAGAAAGAGATTCAATCGGATGCCAAAGAATCGACAAAAGAGAGCCATGCTTTATCGGAAGAAATCGAAGCCGTAAGAAATCGTTATATTGTTGGGAAGTTGTCGGGAATCGACCTCTATGATACGAATGGGCAGTTAATTATCGGTAAAAATCAATCCATTACCAAAGAAGTAGTGAGTCAGGCAGATCGAGCTGGGAAACTTGCGGATTTAATTGTCCATATGTTGCTGCCGGGTATGAGGGATTCCAATGACAAAGACTAATATTGTTTCTTTTTCCTATTATCATGATCAAAAAAACAAGCTGCAAGAGTTGGCTGATGAAATTACGCATAGTTCGAAATATCTGGAAGATCGCTATCAAATTGCAGCGCTTTTGGAATCGATGGGCTGGACGGATGATCTGGCATATAAAACATTTGGGGTAGAAGATGTTTTTGCATTGGCGGCGGAAGTTTGGGAATTGATTCAGCAAAGAGTTGCCGTATCCCCGTATTCGCCGCAAGAAAAAGGACAAGCATGGCATATGTTTCTGGAATTGTTGAAAAGTTTTTTAAGAGGGATGATCTTTGCTTTACCTATGTCGATTTCCGTGCTCGCTATGATTACATTAAAATTTTCGCTTTGGTCCTACGAATATTTCACATTGGAATTGGCAACAAGTATCGCCATCGGTACGATTTTAAGTTTCATTACGGTGGGCGGTTTTACGCAAGCGATAGCCAGGCGCGGTTTTTTCTATTTATACCAAGGCTACTATAACATGGGCAGGCAAATTACATTCTTTTTCATTCGTTGGGGGTATATTTTTTGTATCGCCATGTGTTGTTTTATCTATTTGTTTAATTTTGTGTTTAATATATACCCGCAAAACATGTTTGTTTATATTGCACTCTATTTTTTCTTTTTAAACTCGATTTGGTTATCTGTTACGGTCATGTATATATTGCGCAGGGAATTGACATTTACAGGATTGATCATTGCAGGGATTGGACTCGTGTATATTTTGAAAACTTGGGTTGGATTGGATATCATTCGATCCCAACTTTTCGCTATTTTCCTCGTATCCGGTATTGGAATGGCATTATCGCTCTATTATTTTAAACACGAGGAAAAGAAGGGGGAGCGAGGAATTGCCCCAAAGCTCCCAAGAGTCTCGTATACCGTATATGCAGTTCTACCGTATTTCGCTTATGGTTTTCTTTATTTCCTGTTTTTGTATATTGATCGAGTGGTTGCATGGTCGACAAATCAAGAATATATGCCGTATTTTATCTGGTTTCGCGGAGATTATGAATTAGGGCTCGACTATGCTTTATTGGTCCTGATTATTCCTCTTGGTTTCAGCGAGGTTTTGCTTAACAAATTTATGTTGGACATCGAAGTGTTTCAAAAGCGTTTTTGGGCTTTTGAAACAGATAAAATGAATCAAACATTTTTAACAAAATATTATCGAATTCTATTTGTGATTATCACTATATCAGTAGTAAGCGCAATAGTAACAATATTCTTCCTGCTATACCTCAATCAAAGATATTACGAGGTAGCGGGAAAATATCTAATAACTGGCCATGTAACATATTTTACACTTTTTGTGTCTTGTATTGGATATGTAATTTTGGCAATTGGACTCATGAATGCAGTGATTCTCTTTGCTTTGTCGCAACCGCATTTCATTAATCGTGTACTTATTTTAGCGATTCTTGCCAATATGGGCATTGGATTTGTACTGAGTCGCTGGGTTCATTATAGTTGGGCTGTGTTTGGATTGTTGGCAGGTTCTATACTGTTTTCGGTTCTTTCCACAAAACAAGTAAGAAATATTATCGTAAAACTCGACTATTATTTATACGCTGCTTCGTAGCAAAAGGGGGGGTAGCAGCGAATTGCTTTCATCCTATTCTTCATTGCAAAATCAACTGTACCATTCGAGCCATTTTGCTTTTGCGCTTTTAGTATTGATGGTCATTGTTCCGCGATTTATTTTTACGCAAACAAGCAGTGATCGATTGGAACAATTTTTTTCAAACTTTTTACGCATCATATTATTGTATATCATTATCGGGTATGTTTTGGTTCTTACCAAATTATTCGAAGTGTTATCGATTTTTGTGACGCTGGCATTGATTGCTTCGAGCAGATATTTGCGACCGTCATCCACAGCAGAGCGAGAGCGTATCTTTCAAAACATTGCCGTGAATTTCTATAATTTCCTAGATGCTGGTTTTTTCTTGCGGGATAATTGGAAAAAGTGGAGAAAAATGAATGTTATGAATGAAACGTTCAAAATAACGAGAGCAAATATGCACACGAAACTTGTTCTGCCAATCGTAATTCTATTTGTATTCGCATGCTCTGCATATTTGCGTTTTTACGATTCATGGATGTATGCAGCACCGGGGATGGCTGACGGATATGTGACATTGGCATGGATGAAGTATATTGACGCAAGAATTTTGTTTCATGATGGCATCTATCCGCAAGGTTATGATATTGTCTTGTCCTATTTGCATAAATTTGCGGCAATCGATGCTTTGTATGTTTTAAAATATGCCGGTCCACTCAATGGGATTTTGACAATGCTTGGCTTTTATTTTGTTTTTTCAAGACTATTCAAGAATTCGATTGCAGGTATCATTGCGATTGCTGTTTATGGGTTGGCGGGCGCAGGTCTATTTGGGGATGACTGGATGCGCCAGGCTTCCACGAACTCGCAAGAATTTGCATTTGTATTCATTTTCCCGACATTATATTTTTCTTTACGCTATGCAGTTGAGAACAGAAGATCCGATTTGATCAATGTTTTTGCGGGCTGGACAATCATTGGCCTTGTTCATTCCATCGGGTATGCATTTGTGAGTCTTGGAATTGGTCTTATCATGCTGCTTATTGTTTTGACTCAGGCAAATAACGGTTGGAAAACATGTTTGCACCTTGCCGGTGCCGGCGGAATCAGCCTTGTAATCTCGCTTTTGCCTTTAATCATTGGCCTTTTGATGCACAAAGAATTACATCAGTCTTCGGAAAAGTTTTTGTTGGGTGAAGTGAATGTTTCGCCTCCCCACTTGCATATTTGGGACATGATCGGATTAAGCGCACTGTTTCTCATTCTCGCATGTTCGGTTGTATGTAAAAAAACAAAAACGGAACAACTCTATGATCGATTTGCTATTTTGTTTGGCATCCTCATATTTTTGTTGTATGAATTTGGTCCGTCGATCACTCATAGCGAGGTACTGGAAGCACGTTCACGGAGTTTATGGGTTTTGACGATACTTTTTGTGATTGGCGTCGGCTGGAAAAGTTTCTGGTATCTAACAGAAAAATTGCCATATCAAAAATGGATACAGTTGTTGGTCAGTGTCGGTTTGATCTGTCTTCTGATTCAATCATCCCGGTTTCAACCGATCATTCCATACAAAATGGAATGGGAAAGCGGGGTTGAGCAATATTTGCGAATTGCTTCGCTGCATCCCAATAAAACATGGGTGATATTCTCTCACAATGAAGGATATGATTTGGCATTGGGCAAGGGCTATCAGCAATTTATTGAAACGCTTTTGAAAGACTACGACCCTTCACAACCAGGACTTACTCGCTTTGGCCAAATGAAGCGGGATCGCAACATTCCAAACAATATCTATATCTACGAAGAGAAGAATGTATTTCAAGTGAGCAAGCACAATTCCATATATCCCGTTCTGGAAAAAGAATACAAGAAGCGGGAGCAGGAAATGGCACAATTGAAAAAATGGATTCACACATATGAAACGCATAATAAAGATTTGCAAACGTTTTACGATGATCCGAATTTACGCATCTATTCGATTCATGTCCCAGAGACGAAACAGGAGCGACAACGGAAAATATGGGGCCATTGACAAATTTTCAAAAGATAAAGGAGGTGAAACCGATTGATAAATGCATTGACAGTTGATGTCGAGGACTGGTATCAAACAAGTGACTTTCATTTTCCGATTGCAAACTGGCACCGATACGAAGACCGTGTTGTTGAAAATACGAGAGTTTTGTTGGAATTATTTTCGTTCTATCGGGTGAAAGGGACATTTTTTACGCTTGGATGCATAGCGGAGCGACATCCGGATCTTGTAGAAAAAATTGCGGCGGATGGCCATGAAATAGGTTCACATGGGGGCTGGCATCAAATGTTGCACGAGATGTCATTCGAACAAATCCGTGAAGATTTGTTTCAATCAAAAAAAATCCTGGAACAAATCAGCGGAAAGCCTGTTCATATGTTTCGTGCGCCGTCTTGGTCGATGTCTCCACAGCGCTATCAAGTGTTACAGGTGCTTGAGGAATTAGGTTACCTGTATGACTCCAGCATGCAGCCGTTTCGAACTCCATTATCGGGAATTAAAGGGATTCCCATACACCCGTTTCACCCCGTATTGGATGGAGAAGCATTGCATCTCGTTGAATTTCCGCCGACCGTTTTGAACATTGGTTGTATGAATATTCCTTTTTCCGGAGGGTTTTATTTGCGGGCATTGCCTGGGAAATTTGTTGAATGGGCGTTAAAACGTGTCAATGAAGAAAGGTCGGGAATGATCTATGTACATCCCTGGGAGATTGACATGGATCAACCCCGTTTGGAAGCATCACCAATCATCCGGTTTGTGCATTATTACAATTTGGAAACGATGAAAAACAAATTGGAGCGGTTATTGCAAGTATTTACATTTTCCCCTTTAGGCGAGGTTATAAGAAATCATCATTCATTCCCGAAGGTGCCGCTGTATTCGAATGGCAATCGATAGGAAGTTGTGATTCACATATGTATGAAAGAAAAATAAAATTCAAAAAAATTCTTTTTTCAAAACACGTAGGTGAACTGACGCTAATCAACGCATTATTGGCCATTGTCGCATTTTTAAAAGATATGGTGTTTGCAGCGTATTATGGCACATCCAGTACTGCAGATCTTTTCACGATCGCGTTTTTTCTGCCGGATACCATCGGCAATAATGTAGTAGGTTCTGCCCTTGTAGTTGCATGTGTCCCGATTTTTTCAACTCTTGCAGCAAGCGGCCACTCGTTTCGATTGGAAAACTTGATTCGAAAAATCCTGCTGCAAAGCGTTGTTGTAAGTGCAACCATTTCTTTTATAATTATCTTGTTCAGACACAGGATCTATCATTGGTTGGGGAGTGAAATACCCGCCTCATCTGCTGCCATGTTGCAATCTTTCGTTTTGCTATTGTTGCCAACATTGACGATTTTTTCGCTCGTAGCGATTTTTACCGCTATTTTGCAAGCGAAAGAAGAATTTTACGCACCTGCATGTGCGCCCGTACTATTTAATGGAATTTTCTTGATTGTGGTACTGGTATTAGTCATTGTCAAAATCAGTCGGGAAACAGGAGGAATCGTAACTGCCGCTGGAGTGCTCGTTGCAGCGCTGGCCATGTTGTTTCTGCTTCTCTATCGTATTTACTTTTATGATAGAAGAAAAAGAAATGGGCTTTTATTACAACGTGTAAATGGTAGACAAAAAAGGATAGATGGCGCAGAATGTAACCAAATGGAAGGGAATCGGCAGAAGGAAATTTCAATGCGCTCGCGGAATGATATCAATTCCATCTATCAAGTATTTGTGCCGTATGTTTTGATCCTGCTTAGCATGCAAGCCGTATATGGCGTGGAGCGGCATATCGCTGCCACTATGCCTGCAGGGACAATTGCAGCATTGCAGTATGCGTTTCGGATTTCCCAGTTTCCGAATTGGGTGTTTGTTTCAGCGATTACAACCATTCTCTTGCCTAAACTGGCGAAAGCACAAGTTGCAAGGGATGAAAAGGAATTTCGCAACATTTTTTATAAAGGAATACGGGAATTGGCAGTCATTGCAGTACCGATTTCCTTAGGAATTTTTTTGTTTCGAAAACCGATATTGGAACTATTATTTGAACACGGCGCATTCAACGATTCATCTTTACTGGCAACATCCGCCGTATTGAAAGGATATTCCTTATCCATTCTTGGACAATCCATTTCTGCACTGCTGTTGCGCTTTTTTATTGCGATTCGACAAATGATGATACCAACGGGAATTTTTATTTTTACATCATGCATCAATATATATTTTGATTTTCATTGGAAAAGTTACTTCAAAACCGCTACTTTTGGATATGGAGCGGCAACAGCATCCTTCATTAATGTCATATGTATGTGGATGTACTTTATGTATCTGGAAAAGAAAAACCAATCGATTTTGCATGGGCAGGTGAGTGGATGAAACCGTTCTTGCTTTTAATCCCCGCTTATAATGAAGAATTAAATATCGGAAATGTGCTGGAAGACATCCTTGCAACAAAGCTCCCTGTCGACATCGTAGTAGTAAATGATGGTTCAACGGATCATACGGAGGAGACGGCAGGTATGTTCCCTGTTACTGTTTTGACGCATCCCTGCAATCTTGGATATGGAGCTGCACTGCAAACAGGATATTTGTATGCGGTCAAGAACAAGTATTCCTATGTCATCCAATTTGATGCGGACGGTCAGCATAATCCCGGAGATGTGTCAATTCTGATGGAGGAACTTGACAAAGGAACGGTTGATATCGTAATGGGTTCTCGTTATATGGAAGGCGCAACATCTTTTCCCAGCAGTCCTTTTAAAAAAGCAGCCGTATACTTTTTTCGGCAATTAATTTATTCGTTAACAAAAAAAGAAATCTTGGATCCTACTTCCGGACTTCGCGGCATGTCTCGGCCAGTGGTCCAGTATCTGGCAAGTTTTGAACATTTTCCAAGTGATTTTCCGGATGCGGATCTTTTAATTCAAATACTCTTGAAAAATTTTAAAATCAAGGAAGTTCCTGTCCATATGCGGGAACGGGCAGCAGGAACGAGTATGCATAAGGGACTCCGACCGATTTTCTATATGGTTAAGGTCTTGTTAAGTTTGCTTGTCTTTCTGATCCGTTATAAAGTAAGTAAGCGGGTGAGCATTTATGAATAGTGTTTTAAAAGTGTTCATATTTTGTTGTGGAATTCTATTTTCCTTGTCTATCGTTTCTTTGTTGTTAAAAAAACGAATTAATGAACGGAATTCCATTGCGTGGTTGTTGGCAGCGATTTGCATATTGGTGTTTGCAGCGAATCCGGAAATTTTAAATGAATTGGCTGAAAAGTTTGGAATCAGCTATCCGCCATCTTTGTTGTACCTGTTTTCCAATATGACTTTATTACTTTTAGTACTATACCAATCGACCCAAATTTCTATTCTGAATGAAAAACTAAAAAATCTTACACAATATGTGGCTCTCTTGAAACCTGCCAGAGAAAGCCGGAATATAAACAATGAACAGTCCTAATCATGTGACGGATTGCTATTTCCTGATAGCAGCAGAAAGGGGGACATCATGACTGTTTTTTCAAATTGGGCCGCAAACGCAATACATCTGGAGTGGATGATTTCTGCCGTTCTCGCGTGTCTTTTCCTTCTTCTTCTCATTCTCGTAATACAATATTTGCATGGCAGAACCTACAAATTGCAGTTGCAACAAACGCTATTTCTGCTGAAGCAATTTCAACCGGCTGCCGGAATCGAAAATTATTTGCAAACTCTTCTTGAAGAAAGCAGGAAAATTATTGAAACACCCGTTTCGGCTTTTTACATGTTTGATGACAAAAATGATCACTTTGTTCTAAAAGCGGTTCGCAATCAAACAAGTGCACAAGGACAGGTCGGGCCTTCATACAGCGGTTTGATACCCTATGCGAAAGAAGTGTATCAACCACCTTTACGATTGCCGAAAGATGCGCTAACCAAACAACTTTCATTTATTAAAGACGGCGAAGTGCCATTAGTATCCATACCCATAAAAGGAGGAGCAGGTCTGGTACGCTTGGGGCCCATTTCCAAACTTTCCCGTTCCAAGCGATTGAAGCTTGAGTATTTATATACCACTACTTCCGAATTGCTTTCCGTTCTGGTAGAAACAGAGAATTTAAAAACTCAAACCGAGATTGTGTCAACATCCGGAAACGCACTGCATTTCATTTCAACAATGGCTCTCAATACACAAGCATTGATTTTGAAAACATTCAGCATGACGAGGAGCACATTGAATCTGGCTGGCGGATTCATCCTGTCAAAACAAGAAAATCGCCTGTCGATCATGGAAACAACAAGACTTCCGGTTGAATTGGAGCGGAAACTGAGAAAAAATCCGCAATTTTTGGTGAAACTTTGGAATACGGCCCAACACGTGGAACCGATTCAAATTCACCGGAATCATCCCCAATATGGGGAAATGGCACTGGAGCTAATGGCGAATGAGACAAGCACATGGTTGCTTGTGAAGATGTATGCAAAAGAAGTGCAAGTGCTGTTTGCCTTTTTGAATCAAGAACGGAACCCAGGGGATTTGGATGATCATCAGAAAATCACAGCGATACGGTCAATGGCATATGGCATTCCTTTTATGATAAAAAATCAAATCCAATTGCAATCGAATACACAGTTTTATATTTCATTAATGAAACGATTGATGCAAACGATTGATAATCTGAATCCTTATACAGTTGGCTATTCGGACATGATGAGCCGCTTCTCCATCGTGATTGCGCAAGAATTGGGAATCCCTGCAAAGGAGATTGAAACGATTGCATTAGCGGCGTATCTAAGCAATATCGGTGTGATTGGATTATCGGAAGAACTGTATTTAAAAGACGGAACCTATAATGAAGAAGAGTATGAAATCATGAAACTGCACGCAGAAGTCGGGGCGAATGTGGTCGAGATGATGACAGGAGATACAACGGTTGCGAATCTGATCCGCTATCATCACGAGCGGATGGATGGCAACGGGTATCCATTCGGGATATCCGGTGAACAGATTCCGATCGGTTCCCGAATCATTGCAGTTGTCCAAACGTTTTTGGCGAAAATTAACGGGAGGAGATATAGAGCTCCGTTATCCTTTGAACGGTCTTTGGCTCTTTTGCAAGCAGCTGCGGGAACCCAACTGGATCCGAAAGTAGTCGATGCTTTCATTCATTGGTTCCAAAGCAAAGGATCCCATCCCCACGCGGCAAACCGTTCACTTGGCCCCTGTTGGGAGATGTGCTGTGTTCCATCCGCCATCTGTTCGACATGTCCTGCGTTTCAACAAACGACAAAAAATTGTTGGGAATTCCCGAATAACAATTGTGAAGCACATGGCAAATCCTGTGAAACCTGTTTTGTCAAAAGTGAAGTTGCCTCACGCTATGCAACACCGATAGAAAAAGCGAATTAATCCAGAGTATTGTAGCCGCTTGAAGCAACAAGATGAATAAATCCCAAGCTTCGAGCGGTCTTTTTATGAATCGGCCGGTTTTCTTCAGAAACGCAAAAAATCTGTATGCCCTGTTTTTGTAGATTCTTCATGCGAGTCAATTGATATATCACCCATTCATCCGCGATCTGTTTTCCGTTCCAATCTTCCCATAAAATCCCATGCAAAAACGATCCTACTTCATCGAGTTGATCAAATCCCCGGTTTTGGATCAGCAGCAGATTGGGGAATGTTCGGATCATTTCGGTTAAGAATTCTTTATAAGCAAGCCCCATTTCTTGGCGCACATTGTGTTCCATGACGGAGTGATCGATATCATCAACCGTGTCGAGAAAAATACCGCTCAGATGTTTACTGGCGATTTGCTGGTGAATCTCTTCTATTAAAATTTTGCGATAGTTTTCACTGCGCAAATCCATCAAATAAGATCCCCATTGTGGGAAAAAACGAGGAGCTCCATGCTCTAAAAAATAGTCATTTTTTTTCACGGAATTTCTGCGCATTTCATTCCAATGGGGTGTTTGCATGATGGATACATAACCAAACAGGAACGGCTGCTCCGGTTTGGCCTGCCGCAGCTCATGAACTTGTGTTTTGCTGATCTGCCGGGGTTCAAGGATGATTAAATCATATGCGGTCAATTTGGTGAGAATGGTCTGCTCAATAGCATGATAATAGATGATGAAACTGTTTACATTTCCAAGAGGCCCCTTGTTTTTTTTCGGTAAGAGATGATGGAAAATGTTTCGATACACGTGGTTTGCCCCTTAATACGGATGTATTTTAATTGTTGATTGATTCAATAGACCTGAAAAAGTGTCGCAGCGAATGACCATTTTGGCAATGTATAAAATACAAAGGGTCTATATCATGAATACAACATGCATGGGAAGCTCGTCAAGAATTGAAAATCAATAGAAAATATAAACTCCCTTCATTATTCCGAAAAATAATGTATACTATAACTTATAGTTATTATCATGAGCGGGAGTGATTGAGTATGAATTTGCGGGGGCACTTGGGACGCATGATCCTGGCGCTTCTTATCGCGCTTGGTTTGGCTTTTTTGTTTATGCCGCTGCTATCTGTCTTTGTTTCTATGTCGCCTGGGCAGTTGCTGATAGATTTGAATACTGCCGCATCCTATCAGGCTTTGCAATTAAGTATGGAGACAACGGTTGTCACCTTATTCCTTACCGTTTTACTGGGTACGCCGATTGCGTATTGGCTCTCAAAATCACAGTTTCGCGGGCGGAATCTGTTGCGCGTGGCTGTGCAAATGCCGATTGTAAGTCCGCCTGCTGTCGCCGGTGTCGGTTTGCTGCTCGTATTCGGCCGCATGGGGCTGCTTGGCCATACGCTTACAATCCTTGGTCTTTCCCTTTCGTTTAATACAGCAGCGGTTGTGCTGGCGCAAGTGTTTATCAGCATTCCATTTTACATCAGTGCCGGCATGCAGGCATTTGAGGCGATCAATGACCAACTCGTCGCCGTTTCCCGAACACTGGGCGTGTCCAAATGGAATACATTCTGCCGGGTCACGCTGCCGATCGCTTCACCGGGGCTGTTGTCTGGTGTGGCACTCAGTTGGGGCAGGGCTCTGGGGGAGTTCGGCGCGACCATGATGTTTGCCGGAAACCTGCCAGGCAAGACTCAGACCCTGCCGCTTGCCATCTATACTGCCATGCAATCCAACATGAACGCGGCAATTGCCATGTCAGCGCTCTTGCTCATCGTTTCATTCGTATTGTTGCTGTCGGTATTCCTGATCGGCAGAACGCAGCAGTCCAATCGAATCATGCGAAAAGAGGTGAGGCAGAACGATGCTGTCCTGCAAATTAAAAAAACAGTTGCGTGATTTTACGCTCGACATTCAGATCGAACTGCAAAGAAAAACCCTTGTTCTGATCGGACACTCAGGCTGTGGAAAGACCACCACATTGCAGATGTTGGCAGGTCTCGCAAATCCGGAACAAGGGTACATAAAGCTGGATGGCGCGGTGCTGTTTGAAAACGGAACAAATGTGAATATACCGGTGGAAAGGCGAAAGATCGGTTATGTGTTTCAGAACTATGCATTGTTTCCGCACCTGAGTGTAGCAGATAACATTGCTTACGGGATTCAATATCTGCCACAGGCGGAGCAAGCAGCAAGGGTAAACGAGATGCTGGAGCTGATGCAGCTGACTCCACTTGCGGATGAAAAGCCCGGAGTGTTGTCAGGCGGTCAAGAGCAGCGGGTGGCATTGGCCCGTGCACTTGTGACACGCCCGCAACTGTTGCTGTTGGATGAGCCGCTTTCTGCCCTGGATGTATCGACACGGGGGCATGTACGTACAGAACTGAAAAGTTTGCTTGACACGTTGTCCATCCCCTGTATCGTTGTGACACATGACTATGAGGATGCTCGTGTGCTGGGGGATGAGATTGCCGTTATGGATCGGGGATTGGTCGTCCAGAAAGGGATGCCGCAAGACATCAACCGCATGCCTGCCAATCGCTTTGTCGCCCAATTTACCGGCACAAATCTGGTCACGGAAGGAAGTGGCGCCATCGATCGTGGAGTAGAACGGCTCCGGCAGATTTCATTTGATCCTTGGCATGTCACGATCTCCCGGACATTGCGAAACTCTCAATATGAGTGGTCTGGCAAAATCGACGATAAGGCGGTTCTTGGCGGATTTATTCGCTTTTCCATCAATGGTGGTGTGCCATTGATTGCCGATTTGACAATCGATGAAGGACAAGTGATGGACTATCAAATCGGCGATGAGGTATTTGTCCAAGTCGACGAGGCGAATATCCGCCGCTATGTCGTTGATTTGCCCCGTGAAATTGCCGCAGCAGAAATAAGACATACGCAAAAGAGCGAAAAATCGTTCCGGCAAAAGAAAGGGAGCAGGGCGGATGCTGCGGGAAACCTATCGCCCATGCTTTGGCGGCCAAAGTCAAAATGGCGCTGGTTTGGCACACCGATTGTTGCTGTCTTCGGGATGATCTTGGCTGCAGGTACGATTTCCGGTTTTCAAATGTATCGCTCGTCACATCAAGCAACTGGATCGAATGTGGCAAAAGCTGTGAATGGCAAGAATCAGAAACTGACGGCGTTCGTCGCTGCAAACGCGACAGATCCATTTAATACCTTGATTCAGATGTTTGCGAAACAACACCCCGGCATTTCCGTGCAGCCGAGCTATGCAGGTACGCAAGTGCTGCAGACACAATTGGAACAGGGAGCGCCTGACGATATCTTTCTGTCGGCGAATCGGTCACATGCGGATGAACTTGTCAAAGAAGGCCTTGTCAAACAATTTTACCCCGTTTCGCGGGATCATGAAGTAATCGTCGTGCCAAAAGCCAACCCGGCAGGCATTCATTCCTTGCAAGATCTTGGAACGAAGCCGCTCAAACTGATTATCGGCGTTCCAAGTGTACCGATTGGCCAATACACGCGGCAGATCTTTAAGAACGGAAATGAAACATACGGTGCCGGATTTTCTGCGGCGGCGATGGGACATGTGGTTTCGATGGAGACAAATGTAAAACAGATTTTGGAGAAAGTAGCGTTAGGGGAAGGAGATGCAGGCATCGTGTATGTGACTGACGTAACACCGGAATTTACAAGTCGGCTGCGCATCATTTCGATTCCCAAGCCATACAACGTGATTGCAACGAACTATGTGGGTATACCAAAAAACTCGCAATACCCACAGTTGGCAAAGGATTTCCTGGCTTTGATGCGTTCGCCGGAGGGTCAAGGGGTCTTCCGCCAATTCGGATATGATCCGCTTTCGTCAGGAGGTTCTGCAAAATGACAGCCGATCAGCCAAATGGACAGCGCGTCATGCTTATCGATCTCGATAGCTGCAGTGGTTGCCACGCCTGTCAGGTCGCTTGCAAAGCAGAGCATCGGGCACCTTTGGGACAGTTTCGGACACGCGTGCAGGTCGTGGAGCATGGGCAATTTCCCGCTGTGAATCGGCGATTTGTGCCGACACTGTGCCAGCATTGCGAGGATGCGCCGTGTATTCCTGCCTGCCCGGTTGAAGCTATCGAGCGGATGGAGGACGGAATCGTCAGAATTCAGGAGGAAATCTGTATTGGCAGCGGGGATTGTGTATCCGCCTGTCCGTATGGTGCCATCTATTTTGATGACCAGGATGGGCAAGCACATAAATGTGATTTTTGCCAGGATCGACTCGCAGATGGGGATGACCCTGCCTGTGTGGCTACATGTCCGACAGATGCATTGCATTTTGGCTTTGACACGAGTCCCGAGATTCAGGCAAAACTGGCAGCGGGCGAATATGCCGGACAGTGGGAACTCAATGGGACGCGGCCGCACATCTGGTATAAAGGATTGGATGAAAAAACTGCCGCGAAATTGCAGCGGACAAATGCAGGGAGATGATACAATGGCGGAACGTATTCCGACGATGTGTTTAAACTGCAGCACAGTATGCGGAATGATTGCAAAAGTGGAAAACGGGCGCATTTTAAAGTTGGAAGGCAATCCTCACGATCCGAACTCGCGGGGGAAACTTTGTGCAAAAGGGCAAGCGGCGATCAATATGGTGGAAGATCCGGATCGGCTGCTCTATCCGCTGCGGCGTGTAGGCCAAAGAGGCAGCGGGCAGTGGGAGCGAATCTCGTGGGATGCAGCGATTGCTGAAATTTCCGCGCGGCTTCGGCGTTTGCGGGCAGAAGGCCGGCAAACGGAGCTCATGCTGCAATATGGACGGGATCGGACCAACGGCTTTCTCGATCGCTTTGCCGACGCTTTTGGCACGCCCAATAAGTTGGGACATCGCGGACTTTGTTCCCTGAATAAACGCATGGCAATTCGAGCGAGTATCGGCGATACCGATTGGGACACAGCCGATTTTGCAGAATCTCGCTATATTCTCAATTTCGGCAGCAATTTTTATGAAGCACACCAAGGTCATGTAGGCATGCTCCAGCGCTTTGCCGAGGCGAAGCGTCATGGCGCCCGTATGGTCACATTTGATGTGCGCCTGTCCAATACTGCCGCCCAGTCGGATGAATGGATCCCCATTTTCCCGGGGACAGACGGCCTTGTGGCGCTGGCGATCGGCCATGTGATCCTGCGCGACGATTTACAGAATACGGCATTCATTCATGACTGGACAAATGCACCGCTGGAGGAATGGCGTGCACATTATCTGCGTTACACACCGGAATGGGCGGAACGGGAAAGCGGAGTTCCAGCGAATACCATTGAACGGATCGCACACGAATTTGCCGCTGCTGCTCCCTGTGCTGCGACAGTGTCCAATCGCGGAACACATGCACATCGCAATGGCTTTTACAATGAATGGGCCGTTGTCTGTCTGAATGCGTTGGTCGGCAGCATTGGAGAGCGGGGAGGATGGGGATATATTCCGGGGGATGTCAACAAATCTGCGCCACAGCCAAGCCCCTTGCCACCGAAACCAAAAAGCAAAACGGAACTTTCCCATCCATCAGAGTTTCCGCTGGTAAACGAGTTATATCCACGCGCCGTTTCCAGTACGATTTATCCGTATCTGGCTTTTGGCCGCGCCAACATTGACACGATGATTTCCTATTACGTAAATGCGCCGATGAGTTGGCCGGAAGGACCTACATTTGTCCGCGACGTGCTCCTGGACGAGGAGATTGTCCCGTTTCACGTTGCCATTGACGCGTTTCCCAGTGAAACTGTCGAAGTGGCGGATATTGTGTTGCCAGATGCTACGTTTCTCGAAAAGTGGGATTTGGATGCCCGCAATTCCTACGATTTTCGCCCGTATGTCGGACTGCGCCAGCCTGTTGTCAATCCTCCCGGCGAATGCAAGGATATCCGGGATATTCTGATCGCGATCGGAAAAGCTGTTGACGAGGAAATGGCTCGGTTTTTTCCATATGAGAACGCGGAGGAATTCATCCGTGAGTGGGCGAAAGCTGTGCCGGGCGGACTGGATGAATTGAAAAAAACGGGTGTATGGGTCGATGAAAATCAGCCGCGGCACTTTCGTCCATATCTGCAGGAGACAGGGCATCGAATTGGCGACCCGGGAATTGAAGTATTGAAAAACGGTCTCGTGCAGTTGCGGGAAAACGGTACGGCGTCGGCAAAAGTGGTTGGAAAGCTCTGGCGCGGGAAGATTGTCCGCGGATTTGCAACCCCGGACAAGAGGTTTCAATTCAAAATGCCGAGACTGCAACAAGAAAACCTGGAAAATGATTCAGAACAAAATAAGGAAGCGTACATGTACCCATCGTATGTACCGATTCGCGCACATTCCTCTCTCGGGGAAAATGAGTATATACTGACCACTTTCAAATGGAATGTGCACACACAGTCCCGCACAGCCAATCAAATTTGGCTGACGGAGATCGTCGGCGACAATCCGTGCTGGATTCATCCGCTAACGGCTGTAAAGTTTCGGATTCGACACGGCGAGACGTTTTGCCTGAAAACCTTGAAAACCGGGTCGATCAACAGCCCGACAGCAACCGCAAGTCTACACGTCACCGCACATGTAACGGAATGCATTCATCCGCGCGCGCTGGCTATTTCGGCGAGTTTCGGACACTGGAAATACGGCCGCACCGCCCGTGGAAGAGGTTTCAACCCGAACATTTTGATCGAAGCGAATATGGACCCGATCGGCGGCGGGCAAGCGTGGAACGATACGGTTGTCAGAATTGAGTCTTTGCAGCTTGAAGAAACGCTTGTATGACAGCATGATGGGACGCGTCGCGCATGCAAGCCAAATAGAAGTGCCGTTGATATGGAAATTCATGAATGACAGATAAGCGCCCTTCCTGAACGGCACTGTCCACATCGAGATTGGAGACGATCGCAAGCCCCATGCCAGCCTCCACAAGCCGGATCATCAACCCGGTGTCACTGACCTCAGCCGCACATTTGACCTTGTCCAGCATCACACCCATGCTGGACAGCGCTTGCTCCGAGGCGATGCGCGTGCCGGATCCCGTTTCCCGGAGGATAAACGGGTCATCTGTCCAGTTGCGGTCTGGCGATTTGTGACGATTGGCGATCACGACCAATCGATCGGATGCCAACTGAAGACTGTAAACGTCCGGATGTTCCGGTTTTGCACCAACACAGGCGATCTCGACAGAGCCGCGATACAACTGTTCCAGTACCTGTTTGGAATCGGCCACGTAGACGGATAGCTCCACAAGCGGATACGTTGTGTGGAAATTCGTTATGACATTTGGCAGCAGATGTTTTGCCGGAATGGTGCTGGCACCGATGCGCAAAAGGCCTGAGAGGGTGTCGCCCATGTTGCGGCATGAGTCCGACAGTGCATTCCATTCCGCCAGGATGGTCTTGCCGCTTGCGTATACTTTACGGCCGGCTTCTGTCAGCTTGATCCCATTTTCCTCCCGGCGCAGCAGCGTTACGCCGAGGTCGGCCTGCAGGCGCTGTATTTGCTTGCTTACGCCAGGCTGACTCATGTTCAACGCATCTGCTGCAGCAGTGAAACTTCCGAGATCGCAAACTTTGAGAAACGTTTCCAGATACTTAATGTCCAAAGAATATCCCCCGCCCATTCATCCATATAGAATCATCATACCGCATATTGGTGCAATTCAGATAGCCAAATCATGATTCATTGAACGGCAAGTATTGGGGGTCTAAAGTTAGAAATGAATGCCGATAAAATTTCATTGGTGAAGCGGGCAGATTCTGCACCATGCCAGGCAAAAAATGCTGGAAGAAAGCGGGGGATGTAAGTGAATAAATATGTAAATCAATATATGATGGGCAAGCCACTTACGTATCAATCGATTCAATTTGCATGAAGGAATGGATCAGTTCCTCAGCATACTTTAATGCGTCCTCTTTTGTCGCCCGAACCGTTACCGGATTTACCATATGGCCGATCCGATGTTCAATTTCCGCAAGTGAGCAGGCGCGAAAAATCCCTAGTTTTAGAGAACTACACTGGGTCCATTGAACAATGTACCATTCTTCAGCAATTGGTTTTCGTTTGGCACTCATTCTATTCATGAACGATTCCCCCGATTTAAAGTAAGAAAAAAGCACTATGGCTTAGGCATAGTGCTTTACTTTCCTAACCATTTCGGCGGCTGGCTGACATATCGAAATTCGATTTAGTCCCTGTAGCTTTGCGTCACCGGGTTTCCCCTGGCTTTGCCTTTATCGATGATTTTATATTCTGTCGAAATTTAGCATAAATTAGCATAATATGTAGAATAAAGTTACTATTAGTATAATGTATAAATATTTACAAAACAATATTGTTTTAGAGGATGTTCAAAAAGTGGCCAAAACTCCACGGCGGATTGCTTTGCCGAATCCCAAAAAGGCTTACTCATGTACCAAACACGTACACTCCGTCGCCTTTTCGTGCTTCGGCTTTGCACTCCTTGTGTCTTACTTAACCACTTTTTGAACACGCACTTTTAGAGGAAACACAGCAAGAAGAATTCCTTTGCATTCAAATGCAGGGTTGGATGCATGCTCGTCCGATTCGCTACGGCTTCTTGCTGAAGGGTGCATTCACATATAAAATCACAGGCAAATGGCTGGCGGCAGGAAGGAATATGCGATGGCACGAATCGGATTGGCGCTTGGTGGCGGAGGTATTGTTGGCAGTGCCCATATAGGTGTTTTATCTGCATTGGAAGAGGCTGGCATACAAATTGATTGTATAGCCGGATGCAGCGCCGGTGCCATTGTAGCAGCTTTATATGCATATGGATATTCGCCAAAAGAGATGATGCAAATTGTCCCCAAAATCTCGAAGCGCTATTTGGACTATGATAGTTCGACATTTCTAAAAAAGCTGATCAATCGCAATACGCAAGTGCTTGGTCTTGTAAAAGGCAAGAAATTAAGAAATCTCATTGCAGAACTGACGAACGGAGCGAAGATTGCCGATGTAAAAATGCCGATCGCTTTATTGGGCGTTGATTTGAAACAAGCCCGGCAAGTGATTTTTACCGCACAATCGCTTGCGAATTGTCGCGAGGAAGACACGATTTCCGATATTGCACTGGCAGATGCGGTTCAGGCCAGTTTTTCAATACCGGTTTTGTTTAAGCCCGTCATTTATAAAGAAAGAGTGCTGGTGGACGGCGGACTTATGAACAACTGTCCGATTGCCACGGCAAAATCCATGGGGGCGGATAAAGTCATTGCGGTCGATCTCATATTCGCAGAACCTACATCAAAGCCGTTTTCTTCACTCTTGTCCATTTTGATGAGGACGATCAGCATCAACCTATTTGTACAAGAAAAACAACTTATGCGAGACGCAGATCTCGTTTTGCGGCCAGAACTTCATTCCATTGGTTTATTAGATTTTACCAAAATGCAAACATGCATGGAAGCAGGATACGAATGCGCCCGGCAACAGATGAAAGAAATTAAAGAAATCATCGCAAATTAAACAAAAGGCGGATCCCATGCTTTTTTTCTCCAACCGAAGGAATGATGCAAGACATTTAAATTTTTATCGAGGCGCACATCCACACCAAACGGGAGCTTTCGATTGTACCAAAATCGAACATCGCTCCAGCACACTTCATACCCGTCCTGATGCTCTTTACAGGTGACATGGATCATTTGCGCAAATCCTAAAAATGCCCGGACACCGTCAATTCGTAAAGTAGCCTGTATGACAGGATTGGTGTCTTCAATCGGATAATTCGTCTCGTGAGTGATCGTTCTGAAATAGATAGTACCTGTTTTGAAATGGGAATCCGATTCAAATACATATTGCCAACGAAACCAGTGAAATGTCGGCAGTACATGACAAATACCAGGCTCCTCGAAATATTCTTGAAGATTTCGCGCCAATCGATTGTGCTGAAGCGTTCGAATACCGATATACCCGATCGTTCCGAGATACACACATAGAAATACAAGATTTGGCGTTAAATGATAGAAAATCCATCCGATCAATCCGGCAGTATGCAGGAAAAAGAGAAAAGGTTCGAAAATCGCAAGAATATCATAATGTATCCATTTTTTTGTAAAAGGATAATAGCACTGAACTCCGTACGTATTCAACATATCAAGAAACACATGAAAGACAACGGAAAGGAACGTCCAACCATACAGTACATACCAAAATTCCGTCAAGTGATAGATCATGGATGCCAGCCATGTTACAAGAAGCGGGCAAATCAAAAGTGCGGGAATGGAATGTGTAATGCCGCGATGGTGACGAATATAGGAAGAGTACCCTTTTAACCGGACCAACGAATCCACATCTGGCAAATTGGAACCAATAACAGTACTGAACAAGACTGCTTGTGCAAGTATAGGATTATGAGAAACTTGTGGGTCTACATACGCCAGACCGGCGATTGTACATCCAAATAAGACATGACTTGCTGTATCCATTTGAATTCCTCCTGCTGTCATGGACTCGATTGAATCGGACTGCTAGTGAAAATATTCGTATTGTGAAGCGGCAATTCGTTCTGCCGCTGGAAAAACAGTTGAAACATTGGGGTGTTCAGAATACACATCAAAGAAATTGGAAATGCTGGGCTCCCAACGTTCATGAACGTTAAACCAATAAAACCATTGTCCCGGTTTATGGAGAATCATTTGTTCCATGATTTGATTTAATTTGTTTGTAGCCTCCGCCAAACGTTCCTATTTCCAATGTACAGAGAAAGTATGAATGCAATTGTAAGGGGAATATGAAGATTTTGATAAAAATTTTGATGAAATGAAAAAGCGCCACCATCGTTTTAGCGATCAGCAGCACTTTTTCTGGCAGTGAGAAACAGCATGTCCAATTCCTATATAATAAAGAGGGTCGAGTGGTTATATAGGTATTCTATATGTTCCATATTACAACTCTATTACACGGCAATGGGAATTCTGTAAAAGATAGAAGTGCCATTATGCCCGAAGATCTACGCGTTTTCCTTTGCCGTCAACATCGGGGCTGCCCGGGCGGTCCACATCCCCATCATGATCCTTGGATGCGGTTGTCTGTGATGGATTTGCTTGTTGTTGCACGGATTGGCTGCTCAGTTGCGAATACAACTGTTGCAACTGGTGTGTGCCTGTGCTTGAAATTTGCATAATGACTCCTCCTTTTCATTTTATTTCCTTACATTGTATACTTGGAAAATTAGAATTTCTTTTGAAAGAGTAAAATAAAAACGGCACCAAGAAAAAATTCTCAGTGCCGTTATGCAGTCTACTTTTTACGAATCCGTAGCAGTACGACGGTGTTTTACATGACATTTTACGGGATCTATCCCGTAATCTTTAGAATATAATAAGTAAAGCTATCACATTCGGGTCGGAGGTTTGGACATAACTAAAAGAACAGTGGATAAAGCGATTTTTTCGGCAGAGCGGGTTAAGTGGTCTCGAAGAGCTTTGGACAGATTCGTAAGCGAGCCAAAGAACGGCCACAGTTCATTATGGACAATGGGGCGTGGATACAGGGTTTAGGTTTATGAGGAATCGAGCGGATGTATCAGTGTTTGCGGAAGTTGGAGTACAAAATGCGGGCGGATGGAAGGATCTAACAATGAGCAGCTCAACAAGAAAGAAGCAGCCAAAGAGAAAGCAATTATCACCAGAACAGCTTTCTGTTCTTCAAAACATTATATTTCTTATTGGGGAATTCATTTTCGTAACTGGTTCATCGATCGCTCTCGTAGCTGCTTTAAAGGTTCTTAAGAATAAAAAAGCATCGGAGCAAAGTAACGAGAATCCAGTATCAAAAACATCCCCGTAACCAAATTTTTTTCCGGTGACTCTATCCACTTTTCAACGAGGGATTCATCATACTCTTTTTTGTTAAATGGGCATCAACTTTTGGGGAGGAAAATCGCATGAACGGAGTCTTGAGTAATTATTCACCATGGGGTATAGCATTTTTGATTATCTTTGTTCTGTTCTTCCTTACCGTCTTGTTTGTGGCATTGGTGGCGTTGGCAGGTGCATGCCCAAATTACTGATGAAGAAATCGTAGTAAATTAAAAACAAAGCGAAAAGCTCTTTAGTAGAATAAAGATTAGCAATTGATCTGCAATTCTAATTAAATAAAAAACGCGTCTTGCTGGATTATCCAACAAACCGCGTTGTATCAACGTTTTATGGCGGAGAGGGTGGGATTCGAACCCACGGTGCCCGTGAAGACACGGCGGTTTTCAAGACCGCTAAATCGTTCAAATTGCCGTCAGCCCACGCCACGACTGCGTTTATGCCACTTTTACTGTTGAACCGCTGTAGCGGTCTGTGTCAAAGCGTTTGAAATTGAGCCTGACCGTTTGAATAAATCTAATTTTATAATATTCTATCTACAGTTATCAACCCATTATTGTTGTATAGCCGACTGCCCAACGAGACAGCCGACTAAAACAAAGTTTAGAAAACGTCTGCTTCATTCGTTATTAGTCAAGTTCCGAAATACCTACGAAATACCTAGCAATGTGCGAATGTGTTCATCAGTTGGTACGTTCAGAACACCCTTATAAAACTCCTCATCAAGTACAACATGATTTGGAACTTCGAAAAGCAATTGTTCTGCTGGTTAGTAATTACACGTTTTTGTATCGTCTTCCCGTTCCATGCAGATATATCCATCATTATCCGACGTATACCCAACTAACAAGAAATGGTATGCCAAGAGCATAGGATACAATGCAACGTATTAAAAAAGGCGGCTCATTACGAGTCACCCAAATTTTAAATCTGATGCCACTTATATGACGCCACTACGTTTTTCTTCTTCGTACAAACGTTCGATTACAAACTGTTTCAGCAGCGTTTGATACCCTTTGTGCCTTATTTCAGCCAATTTTTGCAAGCGTTCAATCGTGTCTAAGTCCATTCTTATCGTAACCGTCTTGGCTTCCGTTCTTTTCGGTGGCAAATCTTCGTCATTTTCATCTTCATCAACCACCGCTTGCAGTAAAAATTCTTCCGTCATTTTATGTGTTGCCCAAAATTCAGCTTCCTCTTCGTCTGTCATATTTTTTGGAACTTGGCTCACATCGGTCAACAGCTTTTTATCTTCCGCCATTACTTGTTCCTCCTTCTGTACCTTTTCTTTTCATCATCTTCTGCATCCCGTGCAGTAATAACATAGAACCCTTCTTCACGCCTCGTATAAATCACAACCAGACAACGATCGTCCTCGGTTTTACCAATTAAGCCCTCGTTTTCCTTCCCCAACTCCATGTGTATTGACTTTAACTCGGTCGGGATCGGTCATGGCTTCCTCTGCTTCGTATGATTCAACATCATGTCTGGCGATGTGTTCTTGATTCCATGAATCCCATATAAACAAGGGTTTGTCCTCCGACATAGTATTTACATTTGTATTTATAATCGTAAACATGTTATGTCGAAAAGGCAATAGTTATACGTAGAGATTCCAAAAAAACAATATATCTAAAGATTTCGCCTTAAAATGTACCACAACCACATTGGAACCACACAGTTTCGAATTTCGCCGCAGAAAATTTTTTGCATTTTTCAATTTTTGAATCATTGTCTTCTTGAACATAGGGGGGCATCACTATGCGATCAATGACGCCCAGTCGGGGGTTTCGAGGTATGACGTGAATATGTGTATCCAACTAGGCGTATAGCGAAATAAACATGAGGTTGCTCTTGCAAAGTGGCGGCTACGGGACACGGGCAGTGGCACAACCAATTAAATCGTATAGAACGTAGAAGATGTTCTGGTCGAATCCCTCTAATGTCCATGAATGTCCTTACGCTATATATTCTTTTAAAAGATATAAAGATCAAGATAATATATAGGAACGAGACAATTTTGACCTAATGGACACCGATGACCATTTGATCTGGAACGTTCGGGTTTAGACGTGCCTTGCTGTTATTCATGGGTGACATCAGTTCGATTGCCGACTAATTCAACCTTTTTCTCATATTTCATCAGTTCTATCCCTTTGTTTGCTCCATCTGTTCGTAACAATTCGGGATAGACCTTAAATGTGATTATGTCATAATGGTTCAAATTGACAACCTTGTTGTTTTTTTCGTATGAAGGTTGTATTTTAAGGCTTACTATAAAGACCTTGCGATAGTTTTCAAACGGCTTTGGGCTTACCATTTCAAAGTGACTGTCAACAATCCTTATCCACCATCGATTGGTTTTATAACCAAATCCCGATTCATTTCCAGCATTGTATTCTCTCCGTATAGTCTTGATTATATCGAATCGTATAAGGTCAAACATGAAGTCTTGGTATAAATTGTCTTGTTTAATCGATGAGTTTTGCTCAGCTCCATAAACTGGTGTTGTAACAGTCGCAATTGTCATCAATGTAAGTGCTATTACAACAGGAATTATAAATCTGCCCTTCATGATTGACCTCCAATATTATAATCATTGGAAGTTATTGTAACCAATAAAATTTAACGTATCCGCCTAACGTTCGCCCTCGTATTGACGATTCCCCCCAATAGTGACCAGACAAAAATGTCGTGACGACAATATTGTCCTAACCGTGTTCGACAATCACGATGCGTATGACGTATACAAAGACGTCCTTCCTGTTATTGGACAGTGGCATCCCCTGTATTGGATGTTAAAATTGCGTCATTAGGATATTGAGAGGACGGACGAAATGAGTTCTGATATGAAAGGCTTATTGATTGGGTTAGGAATGATGCTTTTCGGCGGTCTCTTCCTTTGTGTGAGTTACCTAACGTATAGAGACCTTCGTGCTAAAAATAAAAACCGATCGTTTGCTCATAATTTTATATGGTTTGTTATTGAGTCATTGAGCATAGGAGTCTTTTCAATGATTGGTTGCTTTTTGTTGGGACTACTACTTTTTGTCTTATCAATACTCAGTATGTTAGGTGTAGTTAAAAGCTATTAAAACAAATCGTTATTCAAGTAAGTTCCGAAAACCATTGAAAGGGACTAATTAAAATGCGTGCTGATATTAAAGGTCTTCTTGGTGGATTGGTAATAATGCTTGTCAGTGTTTTTCTTTTTTTCTTGGACTATCGTTTTTATAAACATTCCGGTGGTGAAAAACCTTTCAAAAGATGGCTTATTCGTGAAATGTTTAAAAATCCATTCGGTTCTTTTCAACTATGGGTGTTTCAAAAAAATGTTATGTTTTTACTTGGTTTACTATTATTTGTTTTCAGTGTTCTCGTTATGTTAGGTATAGGCAAAGGCAATATCACAGTCCAATAAAATGCTAATTTCAAAAACCATCGTAAAAAACCATCGTATATGAGACTGTTTTAAGAACATTCTATATGATGCAGTTTGTCACCGCTAAACAAAGATCAAAACTCGTTAATAGGGTATTAACATCTGCTTACGGTATACTGCTAGAAATAACAGGTGTTACAAAAGCAACGCAGAATCGGTAGTTGAATGAGCGTAAGCAATCTGATGGTAAGTGGTGGTAACTCAAAATGAAAGATGAACAATTGCGTGGAGTACTTATAAAAGCAAATAATTGGGACGGCGTTTTCAAAACACTAGTATCAACTATTTCATTCGTATCTTACAATTGGTGGGTTAAGGATATCGATGCATACTTAGGTACTGATCTCCGTATTAACAGTTCCCTTAATGGGCACGTTCTGGGAACTGATTTAACGAAGGAAATCGTGGATCTTGAAGTCATAATCTTTGGAAAATTCGTGACTTTCCCAAGAGATTATAAAGGAAACGTAGATATTGAATCGTATGAAGAATTTCAATCCTCAGACGCTCAAATTATTCTCTTAGTTGTTGATGGATATTATTTTGAATTTTACTTCAAGGATACCGATTTAACAAACACTGTTGCAGAAATCGCTCGTAGAAAAGGTTTTAAAAGGGTCGAATTGATTGCTGGTGAAAATGACGGACGTACATGTATGGATGTTTGGTAACAAGATATTAAGTAAGTCATCCGTTCGTGGGATACTTTTTAGTTTTTCTCACCAAGTGGTTCCCAAAATGCATATCCTCCACCAGGACACGCAACTAGAAGAAATCCATTTGATCCACTTAGTTGCCAACTTTCGTATTGCGAACTATCACTATATACATCCAAATATAACACGTTATCGAACTCAACAATCAAGTCCGAGCTAAGTTCCATATGAAAAACGTTGGTGATTGATTTACCAATCAAATTACGTTTCATTTCTTCAAATGCATCCTTTTCATATGTTGAACGACCAGTTTTACGTTGTTGGCAACCAACAATGATTTTTTCTTTATCTCTAAGTCTCCAAAAACTTTGAATGTATAGACTGCCGTTTTCAAACGAAATATTCGGCAACTCTGATTCCGTGTCGATTTCCTCTACTTTCTGGTTAATAAAAATCTGGAAATCAATATCACTTAACTTGAGTCTTGCAAAAATTTTGCTGTAGAAATTTGGCGAAGCCTGTCAAATCTTTAGAACCTTTGTCGCATTGAAAAAATAATAAAGGACACCTGTCATCTTTTGCGGAAATTATAAGTTACCACACAAATAATCCCAAAAGAGGAGATGTCCACTTTCATGGTAACTTTGTATTCTGCTATCGTCAAGTTTATTTTGGCAATGCAATTGCAATTTACAGCGCCACAACGGAACCATCTCCTTCACATCATGCAAGGAATTATTTTGTGTGAAGGGCGTAAAACCATTACACAAATTCGAAGCTCTACGAATTCCTATCGTCATCTCAGTTGCATGACGAAATTCTTGAAACACTCACCTTGGTGTGTAAACCGAATGCAAAAACGCCGTATGCAGTTTTTGTTGGAAAAGATCAGGCGTAAGCATTCTAAAAAGGGAGATACCCGATCCATCGTATTCTTGATCATCGATGATACGAGCTGTAAAAAAGATGTTTCTACCAAACATATTGAAGCACTTGATTTTCATTTTTCCCATGATGAAGGGAAAGGTGTGTGGTCCCATTGTTTAGTTACCGCCCATCTTGTTAGCGAAGGGTATTCCTTCGCATGGGATTTCCGACCCTACTTTCGTGAGGGATACTGTAATGTCAACCAAATTCCATTCAAGAGCAAAAATGATTTGGCTCTGGAACTCATTCAAAGCTATGAAGCATCTGATGATGAGTTGGTTTATGTTCTAATGGATAGTTGGTATACCAGCAAGAAAATCATAGATGCATGTAATGCAAAAGGGTTTCACATTATTGCTGCCGTTAAAACCAATCGCAAAATCCGCCCTGCGGGCATTCGAATTCAGATTGCTGAATTTGCAACGAATTATATTCACCAGTCCGATCTCCACTCTGTTACCGTGGGGAATCAGAACATGTACTGGGTATATGAATATGAAGGCCCGCTGGCAGACGTTGAAAATGTTAAAGTCTTGCTCTCCTGGGAAAAGGAATTCGATTCAAGCAAAACACCGTTTTGTATCCTTTGCACAGATCAAACGTTGGATCTCGAAACCATCCTTCGGTATTATCAAGTGCGCTGGAATATTGAAACCGGATATCGATATTTTAAGGAGATGCTAGGCTTTGACCAATATCAATTGCAATCGTTTTATGCCATTCAGCGTTATTGGGCAATTCAATTCTTGGTCTACAATTTTCTTGAATTACAACGAAACGAATGGTCCACTGAGCAGGATCCAATGACGTTAGGGGACGTAGTACGTCGAATTCGAAAGGAATATTTCGGACAAATCGTTACCTACGTCTATCAACAAGCCCTAGCTCAACGACCTCTTTTCGAAGTGTTAGACGAATTGAAACTAAGTGCCTAATTGCTGTTTTTACGAACACACTATACGTGTGCCCATTTTTCGGCCTAATCGGCCCAAAATGCAAGACTCAAGTCACTTAACTTAATGTCCAAGATCGAGCCACCTCATAGTGTGATGTTGTATTTAATTTTATCACGATAAAGGTGTAACTGTTTATCACCATTTGGGTGGGTCATTCTCCAAAAAATGGTGGGTGGCATTGAGGTGACTAGTAACCGCTGGTAAACAAATGGTACAAACCCTGAAGTTACCAGAACCGCAAAAAAATTTTTATGAGTGATTTTCCATTTCAAATAAACGTTTCTGCACATCATAGGGTGGCATCCCTGTGCAGTATGAATTGCGGCTATGGGATTACTGCTGACGTTGATGGTATAGAGATTCGGAAAATTGACGTGAATGTGTGCGTTGATCTAGGCGTATACCAATACGAACATGCCCCTCCTCTTACTGACCCGTGGCTACCCCTACTCCTGTAATACATTTTAAAATTGATTACAGCGGCAACATCTTCATTTACAATACGATCAGCAACGAAAAAATGCGAACCCTGCCCGTTGAGTTCGCCGCTGTGAGATATGTATTGCTGTCCTCTCTTATATTTTATCAACCTTCTGTTCAAGAGTGATTGGTAGACTACTTTGCTTTTTAGGTAACTTCTTCACCTGTGTTATTATTCGTAGAATTAAAATTCTATGTTGTATCAATACCAAAAACATGCTATATTATTCGCAGAACACACTGAATACACGATTTTTATTGTTCGTAGAACACATCTAAGAGGGGCGATTCATCATGTCACATCTAGAAAAATTTCTTAACTGGTTACATACTGAAGGCAAAGACGAGAAAACAATCCAAGCGTACAAAACGACTGTTTCCCAATTTCTAGAATGGTATTCAGGTACAATGGGGCATCAACATCTAACTGAAGTAAAGCCGATTGACGTGAAGGAATACATAAATCACATGAAGCACGTTCTGAATCGTAAACAGGCGACCATCAATAAGTCCACGGCATCACTGAAGACGTTCTTTGCGTTTTTGGCTGACAACGGAACCATTACGGATAACCCGATGACCAGAATCAAACTGCAACGGATTCCAACCGTGCAAACCGACAGTTCAACAAAATGGCTGACCAGAACGGAACAAGAACGTTTCATCAGCTATGTTGAATTAGAGAAAAACGAGTTTAAACGGCTGCGAAACCTTACCATCATTGACCTGATGTTATACGCAGGATTACGTGTGGCAGAAGTTGAGGAACTGAAGCTGGATGACATCAAAGTGAATGGAAATGTGGAAATTACGATTCGGGAAGGAAAAAAAGACAAGTACGCCATCGTGACGTTGCACAACAAGCACTCGAAGAACGTTCGCAACTGGTTAAAATATCGAGAAACACTGACTAATCCCATTCACACAGATTCACCATTCGTATTCGTCTCAGAACGTAGTGAAAAACTGGGTTCCCGTGGTATTCAGGTAATGCTAGATAAATATGCAAAATTAGCAAACATGGAAAACATCACGCCACACCGATTCCGTCATTCTTTCTGCAAGAACTTGGCGAACGCAGGAACACCGATTGAAGTCATTAGACGATTGGCACGTCATGAGTCGATACAAACAACAGCTATTTACGTTGACCCATCGTATAAAGAACAATTGGACGCACTGGAACGAATTTGACAGCCTAAAAAAGGGCTGTTTCTTTATATGCGTAAATATCTATAAATTTAACGAACATTCGCAAATTTAAAATCAATCTTTACGAACAACATAAGGAACGGAATAATGCGGCTTCAGGACAGGTGTAAAATCTGATTGTAATAGTATACTTTTACGAATGGATAGTCATTATTTGAATGGGTGACGATCAGTCGTTGTTTGGCTCTGTTGAAGTACCGGGCAGTAATGCAAAATAAAGTTACCAATGAATTATGGTAATATTAGTTTATATATTAGATAGGAGACTTTAAATATGAATTTTCGGCATGTACTTGAATCCGACTACATTCCAGTGATAATCGTAATCGATGATTGGTGGGGTGGTCGGCATATGGCTGACATGTTGCCAAAATCATTTTTTCAACATTTTCAAGAAACAAGCTTTATAGCTGAACAAGACAATGTAATAATTGGCTTCTTAATCGGATTTGTGTCGCAAACATATCCGACTGAATCGTATATTCACTTTATTGGTGTTCATCCAGATCATAGGAAAGATGGAATTGCAAAATATCTATACCAGATGTTCTTCGATAAAGTTCAAGAGAAGGGATGTAAAATAGTTCGTTGCGTCACATCACCAGTGAACAAAACTTCAATCGCTTTTCACACACGAATTGGATTCCAAATTGTTAAAGGAACAAGCGAGGTTGATGGTGTACCAGTTACCGTTGATTATGATGGAAAAGGACAAGATCGAGTTTTATTTGTGAAAGAATTGTTGCGATAGTTGCATTTTGCTATTGTTCTAACGGGAGTCAATATTTAAGGAACTACTGATAAAGCTGTTCTTTTCTTTTGTTATTGAAGTATTTGGAAGTTATATTCAATAAGAACTTAATAAGGAATGTTCCGATTATTTATTGAATTTGATACTTACCAATAAAATCAGGAGTTACTCGATGAGAAATTTCGTTCAGAGAATTTCAGCAATTGAAATTCCTACTTAACAAGTGTTGTAAGTCGTGTAGGTCAAAGTGGGAATATGTGCTAAATTAGGTACTGAACAAATGTTTGTTTTTCGGGTTGACTATCGTGAAATTTAACGAGCTTACGAACCGTTTTTCAAGCGAATCAGCAAGTGAAGAGCACTTGATCACAAGGAGGTATGGGACATGAAGATCCATCGAATAGATCATGTGAGTGTAAACGTAAATGACCTTTCAGCAGCTAAAGCGTTTTTTCTCGATTTGGGACTTGAAGTACAAGGGGAATGGGAAATGGAAGGAGAGTGGTTGGGTCAGCTAGTTGGGCTTACTGACGTTAAAACAGCATGTGTAGGATTGCGAACGCCAGATGGTCAGGCATGGATAGAGCTAGTCAAATTTTATACGCCGTCAGATGAACAAGATATTCAGAAACCCTTTGCAAATACGCTGGGTATCCGACATATTGCATTTGCTGTTGAAGATATTGAAGCCATTGTTGCCAAATTGAAAAAGAAAGGCACGGAAATCTTTAGTGAGATACAGCAATATGAAGAAAGTTATAAGTTATGCTACGTTCGTGGACCAGAGGGAATTATTTTGGAGTTGGCGGAGCAAATCAAATAAGAAGACGATATGCTGACTCATATTGAGAAACACTTTCGCTTGTCTTAATCACACTGTTATCCTCAGACTGGACGGTTGTCTTTCTTATGGGCAGTCGTTCTTTCTCCTTGTTGAACAAACGGGATAAATAGTTCATATAACCGTTTTTATCATGGGTGGTTTTTCTTTTAGTCATAAACAACAAATGATAACAATTTTTAATACTTTAACACGCTAAAGCAAATTCTATCTGGGGGGTCGAGGTTTTCCATCAGCGACGTTTTCGGACGCTACAACAGACGTTCCAATACCAATCAGACGTACATAACTGGCTGTAATCGGAAATCCATGACTAGTCAGTATACCAATCGGACAAATATGTTGCTTACATTCGGACATCGGTGTCCGTTAGGACAGTTTTGTCTGGTCTCTATAGATTCGGATTTACCGACCTTGGGACATGGAATAAAACTGTTGAACGGGAAATATACGAAATGAACCACAAATGGGCGTAATGCTCGTTTTTTTCTGAGTATGTACCGTCCATACCGTTCCTGACCGCTTTGGCGGCAAGAACGACAGGGTGTCTCAATAACGACCAGACACGGATGACGGGTTCCAAATAAGTGATACACGTTCTTGTTTCATACAATACATACTCTAGCGTTTTTACTAAGGAATGTATCTTATGATGTAAAAAACATGACATCGGAAATTTTTGTCTGGTTACGTCAGGACAACTTTGTCATGGGGACAGTTTTGTCTGGTCAGTGTACCTATCTAACATCAGGGAATGTGTTTGCGAATTAGACGTAGAAAACGTTGTTGGCGACTGAAAACATACAAGAATAAAAGACTTACCCTTCGGGGACTTCGGTATAGAATACCTCAGTCTATTTTAACAGATTATGTCTATAACTAGCATTACTGAGGACTAGTCCGAGGTGATGCATGGAGGCGAAGCCGACATATTTATATCACTACTTTCCCTCTAAGGAAAAACGCTGAAAACCCGCATCATTACTGACATTTTTCACGATTTTACTACGTTTCAGGTGGTAGGAAACATACAAGAGGACACAAAGTTCCTCCCGTATTTTTGACGTTTATATTTCACTGTTCAGCCATTTTACTAGCAACGTCCTCATACGTTTGCTGGGAACGTACAATTGGTCGGGCTTACCATCTCGTACGGCAGAACGGAATACCCATTGAAGCAAATCAGACAACGCCAACAAGTCTTCATCGACTTGGACATTATGTTGGCTGAAGAAACGCTTCTCAAACGGGTTCATGTAACGGTTTAGACAGAAGGCAAGAACGGTCTTGTGACGGTACTTGTTCGTCGCACGTAGATTAAACGCTGTGAAACATGCCTGACCAATTGGTTCAGTGTTGTCCTTTGGTTCTTCCTTGATGAACCCTTTGCCTTGTATTTTCTTCTTGAAGTCCTTGAAAATTGTCCAGAGGAAAATGTCGGCACTGGCGTTGGTTACGTTCCTGTAATAGTTGTACAGGTGGTTCGTCAATCGTTTGACTTTACCGCTGTTGTGTGGATTCTCAAACCAACGTTTTGACAATGACCTGTCTGTATCGCCAATATCGTTCAGCTTACCTTCATAAATGTGAATCAGTTTCTTCAAGTAAAAACGGTTTTCAGGAACGTCTAACTTCGGCTTCAATACAAATCTACCGCCTTCTTTGACTACGGCGTAATAATTGTACTGAATACCGTGCAGGTCATAATAATAACGCTGAAGTTGACCATCGAACAGATAGGTCATTATATACACTTGGTCGAACAATTGAAATAATGTATCTGGTTGCAAAGGTGTGACGCTAATGGTGAGCTCACCATTAGCGTCATACTCATGCCTTTCTTTTATTGCAACAAGGAGTGCACCCAAAGATTGTTAGCGAGCGTCTTGGTCACTCAACTATAAATATTACGTTGGACACATATTCACATGTTCTTCCCGGACTGCAAGAACAGGTCGCCAAAGATTTCGGAGATGCTTTATTTGGTTCAAAACGTCAGAATCAAATTACCGCTTTATCTGAGTAAAGATTTGCAAAAGATTTGCAGTTTAATGCCTGACTAAAAAGATCGCGGTTCATCGGATATCCGACAAACCGCGTTGTATCAACGTTTTATGGCGGAGAGGGTGGGATTCGAACCCACGGTGCCCGTGAAGACACGGCGGTTTTCAAGACCGCTGCCTTAAACCACTCGACCACCTCTCCATGGTTATGAAACGTCTCCTATACTTTGAAAGACATACACCAGTATGTAAAACTATCTGTCCAATACACGTTACGAGCGTGCCTTCCAGTACAACAGATATTATATTGCCTGGCTATGACAAAGTCAATATACGGACGCGCTTGCTGATGAGTTCCCACGATAATGATTTTTCATTTTATTTTGAGATAGGCAACGTTCTCGATGACTAACAACATTCTCATGTATCTTGCAACAATAGCAACGGGCGTTTTTATTTTCCTCAAAAATTCCAAATTTGTCTAATCTGAATATTGCCATGTGAATGAACCAGGCTTGCCATGTTTTTGAGCCACTTCGGACAGAGTTTTGAGCCACCTTTGCCATGATGAGAGCCATTGCGAAAATTAACTCAAAAGGCTTTACATGGAGAGTGGGCATGATAGGCTCTATGCCAGGCGATGTGCTTGTTTTTAGGATATCGCCCTTATCGCTACAAATCATGCCCGTAGAGGCTCCATGTCAAGCCTTACGCACCCATTTTATGTAAAAAATAAAGTGGCTCACTATGATGGCAGAAGTGGCTCTCTCGTATGGCAATATTCAGTATATCCTTTAACAACGGATGTTTTCGATAAATCGAAACGAAATTCTGTTCCCGGATGTTCCCTAAAGGTAAAGGGAGAAATCCGGCGGGGTAAACTGTACCATCATGGGCAACAAAAATAATTCCTTTGCCATCACGCGTTCCCTTGGTCGAGTGGTTTCCCAAAAAACTAACATAGGTTTTAAGTTAAAATTAAATCTATCCATTCTTTCACCTCATCGTAAGAACTATTCATAGTGATATAGGTTGAATATACACCCATTTGGTGATGCAAATGAATGCTCGGATAAAATCGACTCAATTTGTTCGATTTTTAAACGTAATCGACATAAAAGGCGCACCATTATTGGTACGCCACAGTGTTAAAATTGTTTTGAATTTATAAAATGTCATGCGCGGAAGTCTACCTTTTGTCCTTTTTTAAAAAATAAATATTGCAATGAATTCAATTGTGTAAGATTGTAATAATATTATATTCATTTAAAGAAATGTGCCTGTAATAAGCATTTCTACTATGCCACGAATTTTGATAGTATCTTTTTGATACAATACAGGAGGAATACTTTTTGTTTGCAAATAAGGAATCAACATGATTAAATCCTCACTTATATTCCAAACTCGACGTAAAATAGCGGTATTTCCATTCACACATACTGCTGCCATCTCTCCATTTTTAACATCGGATGTTAAGCGTATTAGAACCCATGAATTATTATCCGAATCTACAGTTATACTATCCTCTTTTTTAATTCCATACCAAACATATTCACTATTTGAATCGATCCATGATAAAGGTGTATTAAAATACGATTCGACATTATTTTGGGAAATTATATAATCTTCGCAGGGAATCTCAGTTACTTTCGGAACGCCCCATTTATGATTGAGAAAAGTATTTATATCAAAATCTTTTCCAAGAATTAAATAATCAGTTGATACCATAAATATATAGGAAAATTTTTCAATTATATATAAATTAGGCTCCCTTTTATTTGTTTCATACATGGCTAGCGTACTTTGAGATATATTTAATTTTTTTGCTAATTCAGCTTGAGATAAGCCGTGTTTTAAGCGGAGCTGTGCTAATCGTTCACCAATTGAGTTGTTTTCCATACACACTTTATCCTTCTTTTTTAAAATAATATTAACATAGCAAATTTAAAAATATTGTAAAATGGTTGAAAAATTGCATTCACAAAATGATATTAAAATATGTATACAAATATTACAAAATGTGATTATAATAGACATATTATTACAAAATTTTAATGAAGGTGATTTCAATGTTTGCTTTATTCACTAAAAATAAAAAAGAAGAAAATTTGCAACCTATGCAACTGAGCAACCGAGAAAATAATTTTTCAAATCAACGAGAATACTTTCGACTTCCGATGGATAAAAAATGTTCTATTCAACTTAAAATTGGAAATTTAACTTCTTCGTGGGGAGAATGTCATCTTGTAAACGTTTCTGCCGGTGGTGCGCAGATAATGGCACCTTACAAGTTTCCTGTATCTCATTCAGATATACTAGTTAGGATTCAATTTGATTTGGTGAATCAATATACATTGGAGTCGGAGATTGTTTGGTCAAATCTAGTCAATAATGTATACCATTACGGCTTGAAGTGGGTGATCAATGATTTAAACCGTGAAAACATGGAACAAGAATTGATACATTTTCAAATTATTAATAGAAAAGGTTATGGAGTACATTAATTATGATTGGAGAAAAAGTTAATATTGATACTATAATACACAGTAATACGTTTCATCATTTTTTTCAGCCGCTATATCATTTGTCTAATTGGTCTTTATATGGAAATGAGGCATTATTTCGTACTAATTCCGGAGAAAATCCGGAAACTGTTTTTTTTACCGCATTAAAAAGAAAAAAATTATATGAGTTAGATATGGCATCGATAAGTAAAGCTATTTCATTTTATTCAAAGTTTAATCCAAATAATTTTTTATTTGTAAATGTATTTCCGTCAACTTTAGAAAATCCATTTTTTATGAGATTCATATACAATATTATAAATAAATATGGTGGTTCTAATAAAAATATTGTATTTGAAATAGTCGAATCGCAAGAAATAAAGGATATAAAATCTTTATCAACGATTATTTCATTTTTACAACAAAACGGATTTCGAGTTGCTCTTGATGATATTGGTAAAGGATCTATGTCATTTCAAAAATTAATTGAACTGAGTCCAGATTTTATTAAATTGGATCGATACTTTTCAATGGATTTATCGATTTCAAATAAAAAACAAAAATTAATTCAATTATTTGTTAATTATTGCGAAAGTAATGTTGAATTAATATTGGAAGGCATCGAGAAAGAAACTGACTTGGCGGTTGCAAAATGTCTGGGTGTATCGATTGGGCAAGGGTATTTATTAGGCATGCCAAATAAGATGCCAGTCTCATAAATCCATAAATAATACAGTAAATAAGAAGTGAATATTATTATCTTTTCTTCTTTCTATCATGTCCACTTCGCTGCCCAAAGCTTCATCTCTTTTAAAATTTGATGCAGATCCTGTCCCTTCGGTGTTAATGTATATTCCACTGTGACCGGCACCGTTGGATATACATGGCGTTCCAGCACGCCTTGTTCTTCGAGATGTCGCAAGGTGTTTGTCAATGATTTTGGGCTGACGGATGGGATTGCGTGCTGCAATTCACTAAACCGCTTTTTTTCGCAAAACAATTCGCGTAGCACAAGAAACGCCCATTTGCTGCCGATAACGTCGAGAGTCTTTTCGATGCTGCATTCAATATGTGTTGGATTTTTTGGAATATAGTTTTGCAATTTTGCTGTTTCCATGTTCTCTTGCAGATTTGACATTATGAGGCACTCTCCCGATTTTATAATAAGTTACCTTAAGTATAGTATCTGTAATATATATTATTATATCAAATAAATTTCACTTCTTCCTTTATTATCCTTGATATATTACTATACAAAAAGAAAGTTTGAAAGCTGTTCCAATATAAAACAGCTGAATCTACGCCGAATCTGCAAAGAAACATCATATCAGGAATTGTATACCATCAAGGAGGCGAAGCACGTGAAATATCGGAAAATAGGCAATACAGGGTTGAAAGTGAGCGCAATCAGTCTCGGAAGTTGGCTTACATACGGAGGATATGTGGAAAAACAAAAGGCTGTCGAATGCATTCATGCCGCGTATGATTTGGGAATCAACTTCTTTGATACGGCGAATGTGTACGAACGCGGGGAAGCGGAAAAAGTAGTAGGCGAAACGTTGCGAGCGTACCCTCGTGATTCCTACGTACTTGCAACAAAGGTGTTTTGGCCGATGGGTGATGGCCCGAACGACCGTGGTTTGTCGCGCAAACATGTAATCGAGCAGTGCAACGCAAGTTTACAGCGGCTCGGTGTGGATTATGTCGATATTTATTATTGTCATCGTTTCGATCCGGAAACACCGGTCGAGGAGACGCTGCGTGCCATCGATGATTTGGTTTCGCAAGGGAAAGTGTTATATGTCGGTGTCAGTGAATGGACAGCAACGCAAATGGCGGAAGCGCTTGCTGTTGCTGACCGCTATTTGTTGGATCGGATCGTAGTGAATCAGCCGATTTACAATATGTTCGAGCGCTATATTGAAAAAGAAGTGATTCCGCTAGGTGAGCAAAAAGGGATCGGCCAGGTGGTATTCTCGCCGTTGGCACAAGGATTGCTGACAGGCAAATATAAATCGGCAAACGACCTTCCTGCAGATAGCCGTGCCGCGAAACTCGAATCGATGCGGAATAGGATTACGGAAGAGAAAATTGTAAAAGTGAATCAATTGGCTGCGCTTGCAGGTGAATTGGATATTTCGGTTAGCCAATTGGCGTTGGCTTGGATCTTGCGTCAGCCGAATGTTGCCAGTGCCTTGATCGGTGCAAGCCGCCCGGAACAAGTAAAAGAAAATGCAAAGGCGGTTGAAGTGGAATTGCCGCAAGAAATTTTGGAGCGTATTGAAGGTATTTTGGCGTAATTCATGCGAACTATGTGCCGTACCGAACGCTTGTAAAGGAGAGATATACATGCATAATCGTTATCTTGGCAAGACAGGGGTAAAGGTCAGTGAGCTATGTTTGGGTGCCATGACGTTTGGCAGAGAAACAAGTGAGGCGGACAGTTTTGCGATTTTAGATCGATTTGTGGAAGCTGGCGGCAATTTTATCGACACAGCGGACGTTTATACACAAGGGGCGTCAGAAGAAATCGTCGGAAAATGGTTGCAGACAAAAAATCGGGATGATTTTGTGATTGCCACAAAGGTACGGTTTCCTATGGGAGAAGGACCGAACGATCTCGGTTTAAGCCGCAAGCATATTCTCGCAGGAGTCGAAGCAAGCCTGAAACGACTTGGTACAGATTATATCGATCTGTATCAGGTGCACGCATGGGATCCGGCGACACCGCTGGAAGAAACGTTAAGTACATTGAATGACCTGGTGCGGCGCGGACTCGTCCGTTATATAGGCGCGAGCAATTTCAAAGGCTGGCAATTGCAAAAAGCGATCGATCTTAGCAAAAAAATGGGATGGGAAGCATTTACCTGTTTACAGCCGCAATACAATTTGTTGTGCCGGGCGACCGAATATGAATTGATATCGGTTTGCCTCAATGAAGGTCTCGGCGTCATCCCCTGGAGTCCGCTGCGTGGCGGTTGGCTAAGCGGAAAATTCCATCGCAACATGACGGAGCCGCCGCAAGTTTCACGGGTACGGGAGGCGGAAGAAAAGGGCTGGTCCGAATCCTGGAGCAACTATAACAATGAATATACGTGGACGGTTTTGGACGCTCTTCATGATGTAGCGCAACAGGCGGAAAAAACTCCGGCTCAAGTAGCGATTAACTGGCTGCTGCAGCGCCCGGGGGTCACAGCGCCGATTATTGGCGCACGCACGCTTGAACAGTTGAACATCAATCTCGGATCAGCCGGCTGGTCATTGACACCGGAACAAATGGAACGCCTCAATCGGGCGAGCGAATTGCCCGTAAGCTATCCGTATGATCTGTCATCACAGAAACAACAGCGTACCGGCAGGGAAGACGTGTAACATAAAATTCGCATCTATCATCGAAACCCACCTCAAAAAGGTGGGTTTTTTATATTTTGCACCCGGTGTTCTTTACAACTCGGCATATCCATACCTATATTGTTCGTACGTTTCGAATCCCTCCACGAAAAGGCAAGGAATTTCTTTAACATTTTAGATGGTTTCAATTGACAAAATCCTACATGTTGAATATATTGAAATTAATTTTAGATAAATCTAAATAATTATTTTGGGGTGTTTATTCTGGCAAACCATTCATTAGACGAGTATGTTGGCACTGTTTGGAGACTTACGCAATACGGAGGGACAGCCACTACATCGGAAGTGGCGAGCAAGCTGGGAGTGACTTCTGCTACGACAAGTCACATGTTTAAAAAAATGGCGGATGTTGGTTTGGTGGAGTATAAGGAATATTCTGGAGTAATACTGACACCGGAAGGAAAGATTGCAGCAATGCGGTATATTCGGCGGCATCGGATCGCCGAACGATTTCTGGTTGAAATCCTGGGGATACCGTGGGATCGCGCCGATGAATTGTCTGATCAGATGGAGCATTCGCTTCCGGATGAAGTGATTGACCGGATGGAAGAAGTGATGGGGTTTCCGGCGTCTTGTCCGCATGGATATCCGATCCCGACACGTGATGGGTATTTGCCGGAAATTGAAGTGAAACGGTTAAGCGAGTTAAAAATCGGCGATATCGCTGTCATTGCGTGGGTCTATGAAAACGACCCAAAGCTGCTTCAATATTTTAAGCAACATGGAATCGTTCCAGGAGAAACAATCGAAGTGCTTGATAGAGATGAAGTGGGTTATACAAGTTCCATCCGTGTCAATCAATCAAAAATTGTATTGGGTTCCCAAATCGAAGAACTTGTGTCTGTGAAAATATAAAATATTGCGTTTGAATTTTTTTAACTGGAGGTACACATGATTATGGAATCAAACCTTGAACTGAAAAAGAAACTGTTGATTGAAAATTGGCGTCGTGAAATGGAAGCTGTACAACTTTACGAGTTGGCTGCCAAACAAGAGTCCAATCATAAAAAACATGAGATTTTGCTGCGTCTTGCACAAATCGAGAAAGAACATGCGGTGTTATGGGAAAAAGAACTTGGGCAACTTGGATACGATGTTTCGCAGCTGCCTGTCATCCAATTGCCGGGACATGGAAAGACAACAAATGTATTGAAACAATTGTTTGATATCGAGCAAAGTAATGCAAGATGGTATCAATCACAAAGGAACTTGTTGTCTGACGAAAGCGACGTATTGCGAATTATTGATAAAATTGAAGCAGATGAAGCGGAGCATGAAACTGCGGTAGAATCCATTACCCGATCAACGCCAAGCGTTTCGAACGCTTTAAACTCCATCTGGGGGAAAGAGCGGTGGCATAAACAACATACGGGCGATTGGGTTGGAGATGCCATCTATGGGGTAAATGATGGTCTGGGAGCCATTTTTGGAATTATTGCGGGGGTTGCAGGTTTTACGAGTGACAGCCACACCATCCTTATTTCCGGTTTTTTCGGCGCACTCGCGAGTACCCTTTCCATGGGAGCCGGAGCATGGCTTGCAACAAAGTCGGAAAACGAGCTGATGGAAACAGAGCTTCAACATGAACGGCGAGAAGTAGAAGAAGATCCTGAACACGAAAAAGAAGAACTGGCACTACTATATGAATTAAAGGGATTCTCTCAGGAAGAATCGAAACAAATTGCAGACCGGATTGCAACCGACCCGGAGCAATTCGTAAAAGCAATGGCACAAGAAGAATTGGGCATTCATGAATCGACTGCCAGGAATCCTTGGACTTCTGCTCTCTATGGATGCATCTCAACTTTCATTGGAGCGATCGTACCGCTTCTTCCGTTTTTCTTCTTGTCAGGTGTCCCTGCCATGGTTACAGCCGCTATCGTAAGTATATTGGCCCATTTTGCAGTAGGAGCTGCGAAAAGCCTGATCACTGTAAGAAATTGGTGGTCGAGTGGCATAGAAATGACAGCCGCCGGAATTATTGTAGGAGTTGTGTCATATGGACTCGGTCTCCTCGGAACTCTTATCGTTCATTTGTAATCTGCTAAACTATAATAAATTGCTTTTATCAGCACCCAACGGTGCTTTTTTTATTACACAATCAGCAGAAAATGAGGATCCCTTGAAAATTCATAAAGGAAATAAAGCCCTTGTTCTTTCCTACAAGGGCACCTAGCTGCCAATATTTAATCGTATGTTTCTTCAAATAATTATTCTGTAATCGTTGAGAAAATCCTTTCTTAAGGGATTGGTTTGAAACGAATCATTGCACTTTATGGCCAAAGTGCTTTTTTACAAATCCGATATGATTTCCACAAATTATATATTCTGCATCAGGAGCTGATAAGCGGATCAAATTATTTTCCGTATCGAATTGTACATTGTCGCCAGAATGGATTTCAAATGTTTCAGAGCCCGTTGTAATAATTACTTCACCCCAACGTTTTAAGTCATCTTTAAGAATTTCGACATTCATTGATATATCGCCTCCTGTCAAAAATGTTTTCCAATTCGAAAAGTATTTATGTAAGGAAAAAGTCTTTCCATTGCTACGAAACCAATCGGGCGACTAAATAGGCAACTCCAGCAGCAAGGCCCCCGACAAATGTTGTTTGCCAAGCGCTTTTTAGAGGACTTGCCCCTGTAAATTTTCCTTTAATGAATCCAAATACAAACAAAGCAATAAGAGTCATAACAACGGATGCAACAAGTGCTGTTGTTACGGTTGGCAGAATCATATAGGGTGATAATGGAATGAGTCCTCCTATAATATAAGAAATTCCAATTGTCAGAGAGCTATTTCTCGCTAGAAACTCCCATCTTTCAGTTGATAAATGTACCATCTCTTTTTAACTTGAGTCTTGCAAAAATTTTGCTGTAGAAATTTGGCGAAGCCTGTCAAATCTTTAGAACCTTTGTCGCATTGAAAAAATAATAAAGGACACCTGTCATCTTTTGCGGAAATTATAAGTTACCACACAAATAATCCCAAAAGAGGAGATGTCCACTTTCATGGTAACTTTGTATTCTGCTATCGTCAAGTTTATTTTGGCAATGCAATTGCAATTTACAGCGCCACAACGGAACCATCTCCTTCACATCATGCAAGGAATTATTTTGTGTGAAGGGCGTAAAACCATTACACAAATTCGAAGCTCTACGAATTCCTATCGTCATCTCAGTTGCATGACGAAATTCTTGAAACACTCACCTTGGTGTGTAAACCGAATGCAAAAACGCCGTATGCAGTTTTTGTTGGAAAAGATCAGGCGTAAGCATTCTAAAAAGGGAGATACCCGATCCATCGTATTCTTGATCATCGATGATACGAGCTGTAAAAAAGATGTTTCTACCAAACATATTGAAGCACTTGATTTTCATTTTTCCCATGATGAAGGGAAAGGTGTGTGGTCCCATTGTTTAGTTACCGCCCATCTTGTTAGCGAAGGGTATTCCTTCGCATGGGATTTCCGACCCTACTTTCGTGAGGGATACTGTAATGTCAACCAAATTCCATTCAAGAGCAAAAATGATTTGGCTCTGGAACTCATTCAAAGCTATGAAGCATCTGATGATGAGTTGGTTTATGTTCTAATGGATAGTTGGTATACCAGCAAGAAAATCATAGATGCATGTAATGCAAAAGGGTTTCACATTATTGCTGCCGTTAAAACCAATCGCAAAATCCGCCCTGCGGGCATTCGAATTCAGATTGCTGAATTTGCAACGAATTATATTCACCAGTCCGATCTCCACTCTGTTACCGTGGGGAATCAGAACATGTACTGGGTATATGAATATGAAGGCCCGCTGGCAGACGTTGAAAATGTTAAAGTCTTGCTCTCCTGGGAAAAGGAATTCGATTCAAGCAAAACACCGTTTTGTATCCTTTGCACAGATCAAACGTTGGATCTCGAAACCATCCTTCGGTATTATCAAGTGCGCTGGAATATTGAAACCGGATATCGATATTTTAAGGAGATGCTAGGCTTTGACCAATATCAATTGCAATCGTTTTATGCCATTCAGCGTTATTGGGCAATTCAATTCTTGGTCTACAATTTTCTTGAATTACAACGAAACGAATGGTCCACTGAGCAGGATCCAATGACGTTAGGGGACGTAGTACGTCGAATTCGAAAGGAATATTTCGGACAAATCGTTACCTACGTCTATCAACAAGCCCTAGCTCAACGACCTCTTTTCGAAGTGTTAGACGAATTGAAACTAAGTGCCTAATTGCTGTTTTTACGAACACACTATACGTGTGCCCATTTTTCGGCCTAATCGGCCCAAAATGCAAGACTCAAGTTTTTAAGTTATCTATGCATCAATATCATAAAAAAATTTCATTGGCAAATGGTTGTACCCCGGGGTCGACAATTGGGAGTTAAAAGTAGGTAAGTAACAAATCGTTCAACATTCCCTACTTAGCTATGAATAATTCATGTTTAAATATGGGTAAATTATTTTCGAACTTTTCCAAAATAAAAGGGGTTAAGGTATGTTTCGACGATCTTCGGTTACGGTAAGCAAAAGTTTAAAAATGAATAAGAAGTACGTTCAAAACCAGTTTGAAAAAGATGATGATTTATTCATTCGTAATTTTTCAATTGACAAAACACCGGCTTTTATTGCCGGTATACAAGGGCTTGTCGATAAACAAGCCATTGCACAAACGATTTTGGCTCCTTTAGCCAAAATTACAGGCACCATTTCGTGCGATTTCATCATGAACGCGTTATCTTCAGTTTTTGTTCAAGAAATTGATTCCCTGGAACAGGCTATAGAACTCATGATGTACGGCAATGTCGCACTATTCGTGGATGGATTCAAAACCTCCGTTGTAATAGATGTTTCCGCATTTGAACAGAGAAGCATCGAGGAACCCAAGAACGAAGTGGTCATTCGCGGACCCCATGTGGGTTTCATCGAAGATCTCACTGTAAATCTTTCTCTCATTCGGCGTATTTTGCACAATAAACACTTGAAAGTCGAATCGGATTATTTAGGTCAGAAGACCAAAAACAAAATAGCATTGCTCTATGTAAAAGGGATTGCATATCCGAAACTGATTGACAACGTCCAAATGAAACTCAACCACATTTCCGTGGATGCAGTGCTGGATAGTGGTTATGTGGAGCAACTGATTGAACCAGGCCGATGGAGTTTTTTCCCTACCGTACGACATACGGAGCGCCCCTCAACGGTGGCTGCTTCCTTGCTCGAAGGACGGATTGCCATTTTAGTCGATGGTTCACCAACGGCATTGTTGGTTCCGCATCTGTTTCTCGACAATTTTATGAATCCTGAAGATTATAATTCGCGTCCCTTTTATAGCTCCATGATGCGAATCGTTCGTCTAATAGGATTCTTTTTGTCCACACAATTACCTGCTTTGTATATTTCCATTGAAAACTTTCACAAGGAAGTTGTTCCTTCTTCCTTGTTACTGAGCGTTGCCGGGGCAAGGGAAGGCGTTCCCTTCCCATTACCCTTGGAAAGCATACTCATGGTTTTTGCATTTGAATTAATCAAAGAAACTGGGATTCGAATGCCACAAGCCTTAGGTCCATCCATCAGTTTAGTCGCGGGTCTGATTTTGGGACAGGCAGCTGTGGAAGCGGGTTTCGTCGGAATTCCAACGGTAATTATCGTGGCTTTAGCCGGACTTAGTTCCTTTCTGATTCCATTTCTTAAAGAAACGATTGTTCTGATACGGATACTACTGATCATCCCTGCCTCATTTGTCGGACTGTATGGACTTATTCTAACGGACATTCTTATTTTGTTACATATCGTATCTCTGCGCTCGTTTGGAGTCCCTTATTTGGCTCCGATTTCCCCAACGTATCTAGAGGACTGGAGAGATACGTTCTTTCGTTTTACCACGAACAATGTAAGTGGTGCGGATAAACGACTAAGACACAACATTGGGAAATACATCAAGTAGTTTGCTGTTCAGTTTGTGGAAAGGGATGGTGTAGCGTGGTTAGAAGAAAGAAACAACTCTTTCGTTCTACGTGTACAATTGCTTTTCTACTCCTTGTTCCGTTTCTTTTAACCGGGTGTTGGTCATCGCGGGAATTGAATCGATCGGCTTTGGTTGCCGGAGCCGGATTTGATAAGGAAAATGAAAAGTACAAGATGACCATTCAGATTCTGCAACCATTAAAACTAATCCCAAAAACCAGGGGACAATCAAAAACTGCTACGTTCATTACAAACGAGACAGGACAAACCGTATTCGAAACAATCCGTACTTTCCCACATAAAACTACGCGGAAACTGTTTTGGTCTCATTGTCAAATTTTTGTGATTGGCCGTGAAATGGCCCAGGAGAGTATTCCACAGACATTAGACTGGTTTTATAGAAATCAAGAACTGAGACCTTTAAGCTTCATTATTTTGTCGAAAGATAAGGCATCCGATGTGATCAAGGCGAAGACTCCTCTCAATCCCATCGCTGCTTACGATGTTGCAGACACGGTCAAAACGCTTACAGATACATCGGATGCCCCCATTGTGCATCTCATGGACTTTATGGCACAGGTATCCAGCCCCGTAGAAGCGGCCTATATGCCAGAGATGAGCAAGTCTGAGATCGTCGGAACGGGTGTATTTTTACATGACCGATTGGTTGGGGTTTTAAATCTGGACGAATCGAAAGGGCTTTTAAGTCTGAATGGACAAGTGAAAAGCGGACAAATTACAGTACCGGCCATCAAGGATCATGGCAAACACATGACGGTAGAAATCATTGATGAAAGCACAAAAAAGGAAGCTAGGTTCAAAAACGGGAAACCGGAAGTTTCTTACCATTTGAACTATGTGGTTGACATTGCGGACGATCCGTATTTGTTTAAGCACGACGATCAAACATTTCATAAAATTGAACGGCTCGTGGAACAACGGGTCAAGCAAGACGCTGTTCGGTGCATTAATAAAGTGAAATCTTATCATGCGGATGTGATTGGTGCTGGAGAGGAGATTGAACGCCAAGATCCTCGAATTTGGGAACGGCTTGTAAAGAACTGGGAAGATAAATTTCCGCATATCCCAATTCACGTTGACGTGAAAGTACATGTACGGCACGAAGGAATCATCCAAGGCAGCAAATGAGAGGTTGGTACCATGAAACTCACTCGCAGTCAAGTTTTCTATCTGACATTTATGAATTATCCGATTTTAAACATTGGAATCCTGCCACTGATGATACGCGTTGCCGGGAAGGATCTATGGATTAGTACACTTCTTTCTTCGACCATTGGACTGTTGATTGCGCTCCTTCTCTGGGATCTGGAAAAGAAGAATCCAGAACAAACGTGTTTGGATATGCTGAAAACAAGGCCTGGTGGCCACATAATCATATGGGTGCTTGTTCCCATCTTGATTCTCTATTTATGGCTTCTTTGCGTATTGGCCTCTGTCTCGTTGACGGAATTTATCAGCATTGGGTTTATTCAAGAGACACCGTTTTGGGTTATTGCGTTGATATTTGGACTATGCATCGCCTACTCACTTCGAAAAGGGATGACCTCCCTTGCAGACTTGGCAGGAGTGTTAACGCTAAGTACCATTCTTTCAGGAACCACCATGAGTATTGCAATCAGTGGAAAAAGGCATGTTTCTTATTTTTTGCCCATTGGTGAGCATGGAATTTACCCAATCTTACTCGGCGTAGTTTTGTTTGTGCCAATTTGGACGGAACTATTTTTCCTTGGATTTATGCCAAGGGACTTTGTGAAAGGCAAGGGGTGGATAAAAACGTATTTTTGGATCGTCCTTATAAATACGATCATTTTTGTGGGACACAGTGAGGGTCCGATTACCGCCTTTGGACTTGGGCAGGCGAAAAATTTTAACTTTCCTGAGCTGTCCGCTGTGAAAGTTATTTCTTTGGGATTCATTGACCGTTTTGACGTTTATGGGCTTCTCCTCATGCTGTACGGCTCGTTCATTCGTGTATCATTTTATTCTCAACTGTCTTTGTCACTTATCTGTCGCATGTTCCCCAGTACAAAAATCCGTATTTCGCCTATGACTAGCACGATTCTTCCCATCATCTTTTTAATAACAGGCACGATTTGGTTGTTCAGAAACACGGCTTTTTTCCACGGGCTTCTACAACCGTTTATTCGGATAAGTTTATCCATGTTTGCGTTGTTTTTGGTGATTTATCTATTCATAAGATTTACAAAGCCTCATCAAGTTTTTGAGTAAGGTATTCTTAATATTCTTAAGTCGACACTTACGAGGGTACTCCCTCATCCAGCTTTTCCTTTTGGAAGTGAGGCTTGACCGGAAAGAATACGTTATAATAACAGTACACTCTGTTTTTCCCAATAATGGAGATTGACATAATGGAGATAGACCAATAAGAGGTTTGATGAGAAATGATTTATCTACTGCTTGACCAATTGGAACGCGTCGGCTTTATCATTGCTACAGCCTTTTTATTTTCCCGACAGCAAAAACTCCGCCATTTCATGAGCCACCGGGAGGGAACCAGAAACTTACGGAGGTTCATTTTGCTGTTCAGTTTTTTTGCGATTCTTGGGACATATTCAGGAGTTCGGATCACAGCAGGTGGGTACATTGCCGAACCATTTATTGGCCAAGTCTCAGGAACGGAAGCCATCGCCAATTCACGAACCATCGGGGTGGTTATAGCCGGTTTGCTTGGCGGGGTAAAGGCCGGTTTGGCAGTGGGTGCGATTGCCGGCGTACATCGTTATTTTTTGGGAGGATTTGTTGCTTTGCCCTGTATGATTGCCACCATACTTCAAGGATGGTTGGCCGGGATGATGAAAAACTCCCTGAAAAAACGATACAAGCATATTTCGTCTGTACAGTTGGCTTTTGTGGCAGGATTTGCAGCGGAAAGTCTCCAGATGATCTTAATCCTGCTCTTGGCACGACCTTTTGAAGCGGCCGCTTCTCTCATCTGGCTTATTGGAATTCCCCAAACAATTGCCAACAGTCTCGGTGTCGCATCCTTTTTTCTTGTCTTGATTCAAGTTCAAAAAGAAGAAGAGAAGATCGGGGCAACACATACCCGAAAAGCTTTTCAAATTGCTGAAAAGACTCAATCCCATTGGAGAAAGCCGCTAAGGGAAGCGGTGCAAGAAATCACGCAAATTCTTGTCCAAGAAACAGAAGCGGTAGGCACCCAATTCATTATGGAATCAGAAGTCATCGCAAAGGAAGGGCGGATTACGTCCTTTGAAGCAAGCTTCCCTGTCGGACGTGAACCGCGGATGCTTGGTTTTTTTCGTTTGTATTTTGAGCGGGAGCAGGATCTTTATACGGAGGATCGGGCAACGATTTTGCATGGCTTGAGCCAGTTGTTTACTCAGCAGTATGCCTTGGCAGAAGCGGAACGTCATGAACACCTTGTCGCCAGTTCAGAGATCAAAGCTCTCCAGGCTCAAATGAATCCTCATTTTTTATTTAATGTTTTAAATACTATCAAATCGTTGATTCGGACGAAACCTGATGATGCCAGACTGGCTATTACACAGTTAGCAAAATATTTGAGGAAAAATATGCAGAACGCCAACCAAGATTTTATTACGATCCGGGAGGAATTGGAACATGTTGAAGTTTACTTGGATCTGGTGAAAACGAGGATGGGCGAGCGATTGTGTATTTTATGGGACATTGACGCATCTTGTTTGGAGTATACGCTGCCGCCGTTAACGATACAGCCACTCGTAGAAAACGCCATTGTTCACGGTTTGAAAAATACGGTGCAGGACGGAAAATTAAATCTTTCTGTCAAAGAGGAACGCAATGGAATCCGGATCACGGTAGAGGACAATGGGGCAGGAATGGAACGATCGCTTGAAACGAAGGACAAGCCTGAAAATCTTGGGCTCGCCTTAAATAATATTCAACATCGATTGCAGTTCTATTTTGGAAAAAAGGCGGATTGGGTCATTGAGTCCGCGCCCTCGAAGGGGACCCGAGTGTCATTTGTAAGGCCAAAGTAAGAAAAGGGTGATAGAATGGCGTGGCGAGTTTTGATTGTTGATGATGAGGAACCAGCTAGAGAAGAACTTCTTTACATGCTTGGACAGATTCCCCAAGTCAAGGTAATTGGTGAAACAGCGATCGGAATGGATGCAATTAAAAAAGCAAAAGAGTTAAAGCCTGAATTCGTGTTTCTGGATATTCAATTGCCTGATTTAAGCGGTCTTCAGGTTGCTGAGCTAATTAGGGAAATGGATTTAAATGTGGAGATTGTATTTATCACAGCTTATGACCATTTTGCCGTTGAAGCTTTTAAATTGAGAGCTTTTCATTATATTTTGAAACCATACGATTTCGAGGATTTGCAGCAAGTGTTTGCCATGTACGGCAAGGAGATGAATCCTAAGGCAAAGTTTTCCGCAGTGTCTTCCACTTCAAAATTGGCGGTTGAAATAGAAGACGATATCAAGTACCTATCCCCACATGAAATCGTTTATATCGTCAAAGAAGGCCGGGGAGTCGTGATTCACACCGCTATAGAAAAATATGAAGCCCAATATACCCTGCAAAAGTTAGAGGAAAAACTGGCGCCTTACTCTTTTATCCGTACTCATAAGAGTTATTTGGTCAATTTGGGACATGTGAAAGAAATGAGAGCCTGGTTTAACGGTTCTTATAATGTGTACATGGATGATCCGGGTCATTCCACTGTGCCGGTCAGCCGGAATTATGTGAAAGAACTGCGCCATAGGCTCGAATTATGACATCATAGGCAGGATATTTTACCTCTCTTGAATAAAACGCTTTCAATCCATCAGATCATAATTATAATACTTTTGAAGCGATTTCATATTATTATTTGTGATTAGGGGGTTGTAAACGTGAGTAGATTTTTGATCGTGTTGCTTGTCATAATTCCTTTTGTTGCCCAATTGATAGCACTTCCATTGGTAAATCATATGCATCCTGTTATCATGGGTTTCCCTCTGTTTCATTTTTGGCTTTTGATCTGGATGATCCTAACTCCGCTTTGTACATGGGGGATATATCGGATACAGAAGCAGCAAGGAGGGATTCAGTAATGCAGGGAAATGTAACGGCGCTATTAGTAACGACGTTTATTGTTTTGACGGTAGTCTTGATTGGTTTCTTGGCCGGCCGAAATAAGGCATCACGCAGTTCGGTAGAGGAATGGTCGGTCGGGGGACGTCGTTTGGGGAGTTTGTTTGTCTGGTTCTTGATTGGCGCAGACGTTTATACCGCTTATACGTTTCTCGGATTGACCAGTACAGCTTTTACAGGTGGAAGCATTGCATTCTTTGCAACACCTTACGTAGTGTTGGCTTATCCTTTGGCTTACTTCTTCTTGCCAAAGCTGTGGAAGGTAGCCAATGTTCATAAGTTTACAACACTTGCTGACTATATCAAAGGACGATTTGATAGCAAGCTGATGTCGCTGTTCATTGCAATCAATGGGGTATTGATGTTGATTCCGTATATTGACTTGCAGTTGAGCGGAATTCAATACACCTTAAAGGTAGCGGGAACAGGATATATTAATGTTACTTTTGTTGTGATTGTCTCATTTTTATTGGTGGCTTTTTATACTTTCTTCAGTGGAATTAAAGCGCCTACTTATACGGCAATCTTTAAAGATATTATGGTTTGGGTTGTGATGTTGTTCATGGTTGTTTCCTTGCCGATGATGCATTTTGGCAGTTGGGGCAATATGATTCAAGTCGCAGTGGAAAAAGCGCCGAAAATGATGGCATTGCCGACTTCCGGACCCAAAGGCATGCTCTGGTTTTCTACGGCAGCCTTGATTTCCGCTTTGGCCCTGTTTATGTGGCCGCATACCGTAACTGGAACGTTCAGTTCCAAAAGTGCGGAGTCTCTGCGCAAAAATGCAATCGTTCTGCCATTCTATAATATTGTTTTGATGTTGGTGACTTTCTTGGGCATTACCGCTTATCTGGTTGTTCCTAAAGGGACGGATCCGCGTTTGGCATTTTTGACTCTGATCCACATGTCATATGGCGGAGTTGTTCAAGGTTTGGCTTATTCTACAATTGCCTTAGCTTCTTTGGTTCCTTGTTCGATTATGGCGATCGGGGCATCTAACTTGTTTGCGAATAATATTTATCGTGATTTTATGAATCCGAAGGCAGAAGGGGCTCATTTGACGAAAGTTACCCGTTATATGGTGTTTGTGGTAATTGGAATGGCTCTGTTGTTCGGTTTGATGTTTCCTACTGCTCTGGTATCCTTGCAACTAATGGGAGTGTCCGGAATCGTTCAAGTCTTCCCGGCTGTTGTGTTCAGCTTATACTGGAGAAATCTGTCTCGCGAGGCGGCTTTCAGCGGATTTATTGCTGGTATGGTGACAGTATTCATCGTTTATGCTACTGGAAAAACATTCGGTATGTATGAAGGATTCCTAGGGTTGATCGTGAATATCGTAATTGTCCTTGTTTTGAATCCAATGTTTGCAAAACATGCAAAGAACAGAACAAACTCCGTCATCGAAACATTGTTCGACAACCAAAAAACAGCAAAAGACATGAGAAAAGTCTCTTAAATTTATACTCTACCCGGGAGTGAAAGTATTCCCGGGTTTTTTCATGATTCAACTTTCTCAGTATCCCAAAAGAATCGTTGCAATCGTTAAAGATGGCATATGGCCAACTATTCTCCAAATACATTGTAGGATAGGTGATTTTTAGGGGAGTGGCCAAAATGTTTATATTTTTCATCTTATGTGGAATATTTTTTGCTTTTTTCCTATTTAAAATGATTCGCATCGCAATTTTCCCGTTACTATGGATAGCGATTCCCATAGGCATCATGTTTTTTATATTTCCGTGGATTTTATTTTTATTTGGCGGTCTGGGGTTTTTTATAATAGCGATACTTGCAACACTGTTTTTCCTGAATATCGTAGGGTTTTTCTTTTTTTAAAAAATAAAAACTAGACTTTACGAGACTTTTTCAGAATGAAAAGGCCGGGCAGACAACCCGGCTTATGATAGAATTTTTACCTGAACGGCAGAAACTTGGAGACAGTCAATGAATGAATGAGGAGCTGGCCGCCTGGTTCTTTCCATCAGCCTTCAATTAATAAAAATTCCGGATCTTCGGCAAGTTCCTTAACCCTTGCCAGGAATTGTACAGCCTCGCTGCCATCGATGATCCTGTGGTCATACGATAATGCGATATACATCATTGGGCGAATTTCCACTTGATCATGTACTTCAATGGGCCGCTTTTTAATGGAGTGCATGCCTAAAATCCCAACTTGCGGCGCATTCAAAATCGGCGTCGAAAAGAGCGAACCGAATATGCCTCCGTTCGTAATCGTGAATGTTCCACCTTGCAAATCTTCAATGCTTAGGGAATTGCTGCGTGCTTTTTGTGCCAACAAGGCAATTTCCGATTCAATCTGCGCAAAGCTTAGGCGGTCTGCATTGCGCACAACCGGTACGACAAGCCCCGCATCCGTCGAAACAGCGATTCCTATATCATAGTGATGTTTAATAATCATATCATCGCCCTGGATTTCCGCGTTTAATCGCGGGAATTCCCGCAATGCGCCAACGACAGCCCGAGTAAAGAAGGACATAAAACCAAGCCCGACTCCATGTTTTTCTTTAAAACGATCTTTGCGGCGTTTCCGGACATCCATGATTGCCGTCATGTCCACTTCGTTAAATGTTGTAAGCATTGCCGCATTATGCTGTGCTTCGACAAGGCGGCGGGCAATGGTTTGACGGCGCCGCGACATTTTGATGCGCTCTTCATCGGGGCGCTGTGCCGCACGCACCGGATCATTCGCAACGGCGGCAGATGTTGCCTGTTTTGCTGCCGGTGCAGGCGCAGATGGTGTTGCGATGTGATCTTGAGTATGATTCATCACACCGATTTGGCTTAGATTGATGCCTTGTGCTCTGGCCAAACGACGGATTGCCGGGGTAGCGCGAATTGGAATCTGTTGCAGCGCCGTATCAGGCGTTGCGTTTGTACCTATATTCCCTGTCTGGCTTCGTGTCGTAAGTGTCGTATGTGGCTGCTCTTGTTCTGTTTTCGACGTTAGCTCCTTTGCAGGTGCCTGTATTTTCTCTTGTTGTGCCGCTTGAGCTGATTGCATGGCAATTTCCGGTTTCCCTTCGCCGATGATTCCGAGCACCTCGCCGATTTGAACAGTATCCCCGGAGTGTTTTAGGATCGACTGTAAAACTCCTGCTTCATTTGCTGTCACTTCTACATTGACTTTGTCTGTTTCCAATTCAAGTACAGTTTCGCCGACGCTGACAGCCTCGCCCTCTTTTTTTACCCAATCGATAATCGTCGCCTCGACAATCGATTCACCGAGGTCCGGTACAATAATTTCAATCACCAGGATTCCCTCCCCGCTATAGTTAGATTGGAATGATTGGAATGGCTGAATTCCAGTGTTTCCCGAATCATTCGTTTCTGTGTCATTTCATGTGCATCTGCAATCCCTTCAGCCGGGCTGGAACGCTCCGGACGACCAAGATAGCGCAATATCGCTCCATCTTTGAGCAACGCCCGGATTCTCGGCTGCATGTATGCCCATGCACCCATATTTTGCGGTTCTTCTTGCAGCCAAACTACTTCGCGCAAATGTGGATATCGTTTTAGTACTTGCTGAAGTTCTTGCCCGGGAAATGGATACAGTTGTTCGACCCGGACGATTGCCAGACGGTCTGAGACGGGAGGAGCTGTTTCCAACGTTGCTGCGAGTTCAATCGCAATCTTTCCGGTGCAAAGGACCAATCGTTCCACCGCCTCTTTATGTGTTGCTGTCAAAGGCTCATCAAGTACTGTTTGAAAGCTTCCTTCTGCAAACTCGGACGGACTTGAAGCTGCTCGAACGTTGCGCAATAAACTTTTTGGCGTCATGATCACAAGCGGCCGCACAGCATGCTGCAAACTTGCCGCTTGCAGCCGTAAAAGATGAAAATATTGTGCTGCCCGGGTCAGATTGACAACACGCCAGTTGTTTTCAGCCGAAAGCTGCAAAAACCGTTCCAGCCGCGCACTCGAGTGTTCCGGCCCCTGTCCCTCATAGCCGTGTGGAAGCAATAAAACCAGGCCGGATTGTTCCAGCCACTTGGCATTGCCGGATGACAGAAATTGATCAAACAACACTTGTCCCGCATTTGCAAAATCACCGAATTGCGCCTCCCAGAGCACCAGTGTATCCGGCGCTTCAATGCTATAGCCATATTCAAAACCGATGACGGCAGCTTCCGTTAACGGACTGTTATGAACGGCAAACGTTGCCTGCGCTTGTGCGAGTCGTTGTAGTGGAACAAATCGATCGCCTGTTTTCGCATCATGCAATACCACATGCCGATGGCCAAATGTGCCTCTCTCCGTATCTTGGCCCGCCAAGCGTATCGCTGTGCCATCTGCCAAAATCGTTGCAAACGCAAGCGTTTCAGCCAACGCCCAGTCAATCTTTCCGCCCTCGGCAAATGCTGCACGACGCTTCTGCAAAACCCGGTCCAACTTTGGATAAACAGTAAAATCGGCCGGATATTCCAATAATGACTCGTTGATTTGCTGCAGCGATGCGATCGGCACAGCGGTAGACGGCAAAGTTTGAGGAGATTGACTGTCCTTTGACTGCAAATCGTGAGCTTTTCCTTCTGCCGTCATCTGATTGTAGGCAGTACGCAGCCGTTCACGTATTTCTTGTTCGATTTGCGTCAATTCTTCTGCCGTAAGGACTCCCGATTTCTCCAATGTTTGTGCATAAATCGTTCGCACGCTCGGATGTGACGTGATTTTTGCATACAGTTGCGGCTGTGTCATATTGGGATCGTCCATTTCATTGTGACCCCATTTGCGGTAACCTACGAGATCGATCAAAAAGTCTTTATGAAATGTATTCCGATATGCATGTGCCAGTTCAATTGCTGCCAGACATGCTTCCGGATCATCGGCAGATACGTGTACGATTGGAATTTCAAACCCTTTGGCCAAATCGCTTGCATAGCGTGTCGACCTGCTTTCATGCTTTTCTGCCGTAAAACCGATCTGGTTATTTGCGATGATATGCAGCGTACCTCCAGTATGAAATCCTTCCAGACTTGAAAGATTGAGTGTCTCCGCGACAATTCCCTCGCCCGGAAATGCCGCATCGCCGTGAATCAATACTGCGATTGCCTTGTCTTGATTTTGTCTGGGATACCCTTTTGCACTGCGATCATCTTGTGCGGCACGTGCAAAGCCCTCGACAACCGGATTGACGAATTCCAAGTGGCTCGGATTGTTTGCCAATTTCACGCGTGCTTGTACGGTTTTGCCTTCATGCATGGTTTTGCTTGCACCCAAATGATATTTGACATCACCTGTCCATCCGTAGTTGATGCCCATGGAACCTTCAGATGGCACCAATTCTTTATTCGGTGCTGTATGAAACTCAGAGAAAATGGCCGCATACGGTTTTCCAAGTACATGTGCAAGGACATTTAGACGCCCGCGATGGGCCATTCCAATCATGACATGTTTGGCACCGGCTTCGACCGCTGCCTGCACCAATTTATCCAACATGGGTACGAGTATATCGACACCCTCAATAGAAAACCGCTTTTGGCCGACAAATGTACGGTGAAGAAAGGTCTCAAATTCTTCTACCTGGATCAGCCGCTTGAGTGTCTTGCGCTGTTCTTCCGGAGAACGGGAATGAAATATTGCTCCTGATTCAACCATTCTCATTAACCTGGCGCGTTCCTCCATATTATGTACATGTCCAAATTCGTAAGCCAGTGTACCCGTATAAACTTGCCGCAAGCGAATGATCGCTTCCCGCGCAGTCCGAATTTCTTTCGGCGCATCTGGCCAGATACTTTGCGCCGGTATCGCGTCCAAATTATTCTCTGTCAGCTGGTATGTCGAAAGTTTCAGCAATGCCACTGCTGCGGGTTGTTCCACAAGCGGATTGATCCGGGCTTCCAAATGCCCGTACTCGCGAATGTTGCGCGCCAACCGCTGGGCCGCAACAATTCGTGTGACTTCGTTTTCCGAAATCGCAATTCTTTGCTTGTCTGCTGTTCCCATATCCAATTGTTGGTACTCTTGTTGCACTGGAGGTGCTTCCCATTGTTCAAAAAATTTTTTTGTTGCAGCGTCAACTGAATTCGGGTCTGACAAATATCGTTCATACAGTTCGATCGCATAACCCAAGTTCGGACCGTAGAAATCTCGCCAAGAAATAAGACCTGCGATGGTGGTGTCATCCATTCTGTCTTCCCTCACTTTCTGAAGAAATTTCATTCCATTTCAAATGTTCCCAGTTATGGAGAGATACACGCGCATGTAGTTTACCGCCATGGAGGATGTGGTATACCTGTCGTCTAATAGATTATGCCAATCATTTCAATCTATGCGACAATAGAAAAAATGCTGTCGCGCTCGCGTGTTACCCGTTTTATTACGAAAGCAAGCAAATAAAAAAGTGCTTGCATATTTGTAAGCGATAACATATTATTAAATAACAAAAGGTAGTGATGTTTAATAAAACATAATGATGAAATTGGTATTAAACTATGAATTTTGAAGGGGGATAAACTTTATGAAAAAATTAATGAAAACGCTTGCTGTTTTTTCTGCGGTTGGTAGTTTATTAGTAACGGGATGCGGAGGTAGTGGAGCTTCCTCAAATGCCAATGGGGGAAATGGGAAAGAAGTAACGTTAACATTTTTACATTGGCGGGGGGAAGATGTTCCAACCTTCAAAAAAATTATCAGTGAATTTCATAAAAAATATCCAAACATCAATGTTCAAATGCAAGTACTTCCGTCCAATCAATATATCGCGCAAGCTCAGGCGAATTTAACTGGAAATCACGGAGCTGATATATTTACTTCATTTCCCGGATCTGAGTTTTCGGCGATCAATAAAGCCGGTTTGTATGAAGATTTGAGCAGTCAACCGTTCCTTTCCAATTTTAATTCCGATCTTATTAAATCAGGACAAAAAGATGGCAAACAGTTTGCGATCCCGTACCAGGTTGTATTCAATATGCCTGTTTACAATAAGGATCTATTCAAAAAGTTAAATATTGAACCGCCAACAGATTGGAACGGATTCCTGAAGGCTTGTCAAACATTGAAAGATCATGGATATACTCCGATTGTGTTTGCCGGAAAAGTAAGTGCAGGCCAGTTTTATAATGATATCGTCATGAACAATGTCACAGATCCAAATGTCTTTACAGGACTGTTAACGGGGAAATCCAAACTTACAGATCCCGATTTTTTAAAGAGTTTTGAACAAATGGGGGAATTGGCGCAAAAAGGGTATTTTCAAACGGGAGCTTTGGGTACATCTCAAGATGCTGCAACGGCAATTTTTGCCGAAGGTAAAGCGGGGATGCTTGCACTTGGATCCTATCAAATCACCCCGGTCAATAAAGACAACAACAATGGGTTCAAAATGGGATTGTTGGCGCCGATTACGACCGCTTCTGCAACGGACGCGAAATATCAAGGTGTTGATACTACAACATTCATGTTGGGTGTAAACGCAAAATCACCGCATAAGAAGGAAGCGGAAGAATTTTTGCAATTTTTATCACAACCGGATATTGCGGCGCAATATGCGAATGAAACGTCGCAAATGGTGACTGTAAAAGATGTGAAATATACGGTTCCCGCATTACAGGAGATGGAGCCGCTGCTGAAAAAGCCGTTGCGATTCCAACCTATGTATACTCTCACCAATCAGCAAGTTGTAGATGATGTTACAAATGTAGTGGAAGATGTAATTTCCGGTAAGGATCCGAAAGTAGCTGCGAAAAAAGGCCAAGACGCGATTAATCAGGCACTTAGCCTCAAATAAAAATTTTGACGAAAGTTTGCGTAGAATTCTTTCTTGAATGGCAGAAGACTTTTTTAAAAAAGTCGGTCTCTTCATTACGATATTCGCATTGTATGCATGAACGGAGGTATATGTGTGCGTACAAAAAAATCAATCTATTTGTTTCTTGTTCCTGGAGGACTATTATTTTTAATCTTCTTTGTAGTCCCTACTCTTTACGGATTGTCCCTTAGTTTTACGAATTGGGATGGTTTATCAAGCAAGGTGCCGTTTGCAGGGTTTTCAAACTATACGCATCTTTTTACAGATGACACGATGTTTCATGGTGCGGTTGGTAATACGTTGAAGTTTGTGGTTATGGTCGTGATTTTACAATCGTTCTTTTCGTTACTATTCGCAATCTTTCTATTGCGAAACACAAAAACAAATATTTTCTTGCGGACACTCTACTTTTTTCCAACAATTCTGGCTTCCGTTTCGGTTGCCTTTATATGGACATTTATTTACGACCCGAATATAGGCATTCTAAATACTTTGTTGAAAGATTTTGGACTGTCGTCGTTACAACATTCCTGGCTGGGCGACCCGCATATCGCCATTTATTGTCTCGGAATTGTAGAGATTTGGGCACATACCGGACAATTGTTAATTATTTATCTGGCTGGATTGCAGCAAATCCCCGTTGAATTGTATGAGGTTGCGAAAATCGAAGGTGCGACGCGCTGGCAAACGTTTAGAAAAGTGACATGGCCGTTGCTTACGCCCGCAACAACCATGGTTGTCGCATACACAACGATACAGTCATTCCGTGCATTCGATCTGGTCTACGCAATGACAGATGGAGGACCCAATAACTCGACTGAGATATTGGCAACCTATATCTATCATCAGGCTTTTCAATATAATCACGTAGGGTATGCATCGGCAGTTTCGATGGTCTTTATGATCGTGATTGCAATTATTACGATGCTGCAGTTTGGTATTTTGCGCCTCCAGTCGGGAAGCAGGGAGAAAAAAAGTTCAAAAAAAAAAGCAAGATCAACTTCAGCGAATCCAACGGCTAATCCAAAAGATCTTGAGTATGTTTCGGGAGGGGGAACAGCATGAAGTTCATTCGGGGACCGCTGGTTTGGCTATACGCTTTGCTGATTTTGGTGCCTGTCTTGGTTGTTGTAGAGAGCAGCTTTAAGTCGCTTAGCGATCTCTATCACAATCCATTATTGCCATCAAAAAATCTTACGATAGGGCCATACAGCACTTTGCTATCGCAAGAACCCATTTCTCAATATTTTTTGAACAGCTTTGAAGTGACTGCAATTTCATTGGTGATGGTGCTCATATTCGGCAGCATGATTTCCTACGCAATTCTCAGGCTTCCAAAGATTCCGGCGTTTATTCTATATGGAATTTTCTCCATTGGCATGATGATTCCGACGCAGGTCAATATGATTCCTGTTTACCTTGAGCTGTCACACTTTAATATGGTGGACACACTTTATGGTTTGATTTTGGTTGAAACAGCTTTTCTCCTTCCAATTGCCGTATTTATTATCGGTGGCTTTATGCGCTCGCTTTCAAAAGAACTCATTGAAGCAGCAACTGTCGATGGGGCGAATGAATGGCATATATTTTGGAAAATTGCAGTTCCACTTTCCACACCGTCGATAGCAAGTACGGCGATCTTTGGTGGAGTGATTCTTTGGAATGACCTGCTATTCCCGTTATTGCTGATTAAATCAAACGCAAATCAAACATTGCCATTGGCATTGTTAAGCTTTACCGGGCAATATCAAACGAACTATCCGGTTATCTTTGCAGGTGTACTCTTGGCAAGTATTCCTCTTGTCGTGTTGTATGTATTTTTACAGAAATATTTTATTGCCGGGATGACTGCAGGAGCGGTAAAAGGGTAAGGAAACCGCGGGCTGCGTGAATCGATAGTACTATTACTCCGATCTTTCTATAGGTGGTATCCAAAATGTCAATATTTGAAATGATTAAAGGTTTGAATAAACATGTAAATATATTTCATATTTCTGACCAAGCTTTTACTCCTTATGGAAAAAAGATTACAAATTATGATTTCACTGAAATGATCCATTATATGGAGGAAACCGAAATTCCTGCAGCGGAAAACATATATGTTCCATCTGTGGAACATATGGAAAAAATCGTTGTTGCACAAATGGTTCAAAAGAATCACTATGGCGATATGGAAATTCAGGTAGGATATTGCAACGGCAGAAATTCGCATCTGAATGGTCTTGAATATCATAAAGGCAGCGAAATTAACGTTGCTGCAACTGATATGGTTTTGCTTTTAGGGAACGTTCAGGAAATTAAAAAAAATAGATACGATGTGAAAAAAATCGAGGGTTTTTTTGTGCCAATGGGTTCTGCCATTGAGTTGTATCAAACAACATTACATTTTGCACCTTGTAAAGTACTGGATAGCGGTTTCAAATGTATAGTTATCCTGCCTAGAGGCACAAATACTCCATTGGATAAACCGATTCAAAAGCTAACCGAAGAAGATGAGTTGTTGTTTATGAGAAATAAATGGTTGTTGGCTCATCCGGAACGTAAACCATTAGTGGAAAAGGGAGCCTATCCGGGTATTACCGGAGAAAATATCGAGATACATTTTTCATAAACTTCTAGAAAAGTCGAATCGATTGCATTTAGAAACGAGGGATTAACATGTCTATATTTGCAAAAACAACGAACACTTTTGCCTTAAAAAGCCTGGCAGATGGCTTCGAAATCGCTTTAAACGGCATGCCGATACTGCGGCACACGATGGATCAGCCGATGGTGTTTGTCGGGATTGGTGCAGAAACGATCAACATGCATCGCGGCAACTTTGACATTCAAGACTATCTGATCGAAAGAGTTGCGCTCCGCTATGCAAAAATCGATGAAAATGGAGATTCGTATGTGGTCCGTTTATCCAAGTACGCGGAAAGTGAACCCTCTATTGTTTTTTCGATAAAGGAAGAAAACAAAAGGTTAAAGTTAGAATTGATACAATCAGACGAAACGATCAACCGTTTTTGGTTCAGAGTAACTGCAGATCAAAACGAAAAAGTATATGGCTGTGGTGAACAATTGTCCTATTTTAACTTGCGGGGAAAACATTTTCCGCTATGGACATCTGAGCCGGGAGTCGGGCGTAACAAAAAGACGTATGTGACCTGGCAAGCGGATGTAAACGATCACGCCGGCGGTGATTATTATACTACGAATTTTCCGCTTCCCACTTACGTTTCAAGTAAAAAGTATTATTGCCACGTGGATACAACAGCATATGCCGATTTTGATTTTCGAAATGATGAATTCCATGAACTTCAGGTCTGGGATGTTCCTCAATCGATCGTGTTTGAAGCCGCTGATTCCTTTTTGGAATTGGTCGAGAAAATCACCGAACGTTTTGGAAGACAGCCGGAATTGCCGGAGTGGACGTATAACGGTATCTGGTTAGGCATACAGGGAGGTACTGATGTTGTAGAAGAAAAACTGCAGCGGGCACTTGATAAAGGCGTGAAAGTCGGGGGAGTATGGTGCCAGGATTGGCAAGGAAAGCGTATTACGTCGTTTGGAAAACGATTGATGTGGAATTGGAAATGGAACCCTGAAGAATATCCGAATCTTGACCAGAAAATGAAAGAGTGGAAGGAAAAGGGGATTCGCTTTCTTGGGTACATCAATCCATATGTGGCTATTGAAGGTGATCTATATAAAACAGCCAGCGAGAAAGGATACCTGGCTTTAAATAAACAAGGTGAAGATTATCTTGTTGATTTCGGCGAATTTTATTGCGGGGTTGTTGACTTTACGAATCCGGAAGCGTGTAAATGGTATAAATCCGTTATTAAAAATAATCTCATTGATTTCGGGTTGGATGGATGGATGGCCGATTTTGGAGAATATCTGCCGACAGATGTCGTTTTAAAAAGTGGTGCATCCGCAAAAATCATGCATAATGCTTGGCCGGTGCTGTGGGCGAAAATGAATTACGAAGCCGTCCGGGAAGCCGGAAAACTGGGAGAAGTCGTTTATTTTATGCGTGCGGGATTTACCGGAACGCAAAAATATTGCACCCTTTTATGGGCCGGAGACCAAAGTGTGGATTGGAGCTTGGATGATGGATTGGCATCTGTGATTCCGGCAGCCTTATCCAGTGGAATCATTGGTTGCGGATTGCATCATAGTGATATAGGCGGATATACAAGTCTGCATGGCAATAAACGTACAAAAGAATTGTTTATGAGATGGGCAGAAATGAGTACGTTTACACCGGTGATGCGAACACATGAAGGCAATCGTCCGTACGACTGCTTCCAGTTCGATAGTGATGATGAAACATTGGAACATTTGGCGCGAATGACGAATATTTACGTTGCTTTAGCTCCTTACACAAAACACCTGGTAAAAATAAATGCAGAGAAAGGGATTCCTGTTCAGAGACCTTTGTTTATGCATTACGAAAACGACGAAGAGGCATATAAACTACAGTATCAGTATTTATACGGCCGTGATTTGCTTGTAGCACCAGTACATCAAGAAAGCCAGCAGACATGGAACGTATATTTGCCGGAGGATCAATGGATCCATTTGTGGACTGGACAAAAATATAAGGGCGGATATTCTGAGGTCGATGTTCCACTAGGGTATCCAGCCGTATTTTATCGAGAGGATTCGGATTTTGTTGAGTTATTTCGGGAAATTTCAAATTTATAGAAGCACAGTGAAGTTGTAAATGTAAAATTCCAGCCTAAAAGGTAATAATGTATTTAAAAAGATAGCTATCTTTGATAGAATAGAATTATAAAATAACGGCGCTTTTCATCGAATGTAGAGGGTGTGTTGCTATATGTTAGAAACATCATTACTATATGTGCCCATCGGACGTACAACGTTTGATCTTGCTGCCGGTGAACAATATCGACAGCAAAGTGCGGTTTGGTTACAAGATCAATGTACAGTCGTACAACAACCTGAAAAGATTATTACATCTGTTGCGGAATTGGAAGATTTCCTTTTATCGATGAAAGACTATCCATTTGATACGGTGTTATATCAGAGTGTAACATTTGCGGATGGTGAATTTATTGAGAAGGTACTCAAACATTTTCAAATCCCGGTCGTGGTTTGGTCGGTTCGTGAACCTAGCGTCGGCGGGCGATTACGCTTGAATTCATTGACAGGCGGAAACAGTACGTGCAATGTTCTTCGAAATCATCGCCATCCTTTCTCTTTTGTATTTGGCAACCCGGAGGAAAAACAATTGCAAACACGTCTGCTCCGGCAATTCCAAGTCAATCGTGTTATTCGCAAACTGAAACAATTAACGGTCGGTGTGATTGGTGATCATCCACCCGGGTTCTTTTTTTCTAGTGCGAACGAGGAAAAGCTCCAACAGATATTTGGTGTAAACATTCATAAAATGGATTTATATCAGGCATTTGCCGAATGTGTCAAATTACCGCAAGATCAATGGATGAATACGTTGGAACTGGCGGAAACAAAAGTGGTCGGATTGAATCGGACGGATGAAACGGTTCAAAAGTTTGCACAGTTTGCTTCCTACGTGCAAAGTTATATTCAAGATCATAACATTCAAGCATTGGCAGTCCGTTGTTGGCCGGATTTCTTCAATGAACTGGGAGCGGCAGCATGTTCGACACTGTCACATCTGACCGAATACGGTGTCGTATCTTCATGCGAATCGGATATACACGGTTCGATCTCGATGTTTCTATTGCGGGAACTAAGCAGCGGAAGCGCCCCGTATTTGGGCGATCTTGTCCATATCGATGAAGCAAACAATTCAGTTGTTTTTTGGCATTGTGGCGCAGGTGCGTATTCGTTGGCACATCCTGCCACAGGAGCACAGGCAGGGGTGCATCCGAACCGTAAAATAGGCATGACGATGGAATTTGGACTGAAGCCTGGCGAGGTTACAATTTTCAGACTCGGGTTTACTCCCGACGGGTACAGATTGTTGGTCATGAAAGGGAAAGCGGTTGATTCTCCCCAGCCATTTAGCGGCACATCGGTGGAAGTTGCCCTGACGACAGAAGTAACTGAAACGGTATATAAACTCATGAACGAAGGATTCGAACCGCATTATGCGCTTGTTTACGCGGATGTTACGAAAGCGTTAATCGAATTGGGGCGTCAATTGGGTATTGAAACCATCGTATTTGTGTAATGGGGGGCTAATGAATGAGTACGATTGCGATCGGGCAAGCCGGTGGCCCCACAGCTGTCATAAACGCAAGCCTTGTCGGGTTTTTGGAAGGTTTGGACGAACATCATACTGTATATGGAATCATGAATGGATATCAAGGTTTGGCAGAAAACGATTTGGAGTTGCTCGAAGGTGGAATGTTGCACTGGGTTCTGAGTCATCGATTTGTACCGGGAGCATGTCTGGGTTCCGGCCGATTTCTTTTTACAGAAGAGAAAATTTCACAAGCTGTTCGAAATTTAAAAAAACGTGACATCCATACACTTGTTTTTATAGGTGGCAATGGAACGATGGCGGCTCTCCAAAAAATTAGTCACGAGGCGAAAGCGATAGGCTATGAACTGCAAGTGATCGGTATACCGAAGACTGTCGATAATGATTTGGCAGGAACTGACCACGCTCCTGGTTTCGGCAGTGCAGCGAGATATGTTGCCCTTTCTACAAGAGATATCAGTAAAGATTTGGAAGCTATGCGGAACTTTGAGCAAGTAAGGATTATTGAAACAATGGGGCGCAATGCAGGGTGGTTGGCTGCTGCGAGTGGATTTTTAAAACAATCAGAGACAGATGGTCCTCATTTGGTTTGCATTCCCGAAGTGCCAATCGAACAGGGTCAGTTGCTCCAACAAATAAAAGAGATGGTTCGTGAATATGGAATCGTAACAATTGTCGTAAGTGAAGGTGTGACACTTAAAGGGGCCTCGCAAGTGAAGAAAGCAGTCGTCCAAGGCAGATCTGTTCTTGGCGGGATTTCCAAACAGCTGGAGGATATCGTACGAGAACATCTTGGCCTAAATGCCCGAGCTGAAATTTTAGGCATGAATCAGCGAAGTTCTATCATGGCGATTTCGTCTCAAGATCAATTGGAAGCATATGAAACAGGCAAAAAAGCGGCTGAAATTTTGAAAGCAGGCAAAACGGAAGTGATGGTTGCTATTCAATACTTGGATTCCATCCGATATACTTCTATATTAGAAGATTGTCCATTGGAGATTGTAGCGAGTAAAGGAGAAAGATTGCTTCCGGAGGAATTTATATCAAATCAAAAGAGATATTTTCGGTGGTTGAAACATTTGATTGGAGATAATATTCCTTCATACCCTCCTGCACTTAGAAGGAGAATGATTGATGAAAATTTATACAGTGGATCCAAGTAATAATGTAGCATTATATCTGCAAGTAAAAGAAATTTTGATTGACCGTATTCAAAATCGTGTTTGGCCGCCTAACACCTTAATTCCGACTGAGCAAGAATTGATGCAGGAATTTAATGTAAGCCGTACGACCATTCGTCAAGCCATTTCGATCCTCGTTCAAGAAGGATTGCTGGAAAAAAAACAGGGAAAAGGCACGATTGTCAAAACCCAACAACTAGTCGGAAGTCTTGGTCGTTTGAAAGGATTTGCCGAAGAGGTGATGGAACGTGGGCAAATCCCTCATTCGCAGTTGTTGCGTGCGGAATTCAGCGGTTCACTTTTTGATGAAAAGTCAATGCTGCAAGTAACTGAGGATGAAAAAATTCTGGTCATCGAGAGAATCCGTTTTGCCGATTCCACGCCAATTGCATTAGAACGTACATGTTGGCCGGAGAAAATTGGTCAAATATTGATGAAATATGATTTGCAAACAGCGAAGTTTTATCAAATATTAGAGGAAAATAATATTTTCCTAAAACGAGCAAAAGAAAAAATTTCTGCCATCAATGCGACGATTTATGAAGCGGACGTTCTGGGAATACGGCCTGGTGAGGCTTTGCTTGAAATGTCCCGGTTAAGTTTCGGGCTTGATGATCGGCCCATTGAATTCACAAAAACAAAATATCGAAGTGACCATTACCACTATGACATTGAATTAAAACGATAAGGAGACAGAGGATTATGCCTTATATTTCCGGTAAAGAATTATTGCAACAAGCTTGGAAGAACGGATATGCTGTGGGAGCTTTCAGCGCGCACAATGCGGAAACCATTCAGTCCATTTTATGGGCGGCGGAAGCGGAACAAGCGCCGGCGATGATACAGGTCGGACAAAGGGTCATTCAATATCTTGGACTGGAACCAATGAAAAAAATGATTGACGTTTTTATGAAGGATATTACGGTGCCGATTTGTATTCATCTTGATCACAGTCGCAAGTATGAGCAGACAATGGAGGCCATTCAGCTTGGATTTCAATCCGTGATGTTTGATGGATCGGCGCTTTCTTTTAACGAAAACACTGCGATTACAAGAAAAGTGGTTGAAGCTGCCCGTGCGCTTGGAATCGGTACGGAAGGTGAAATTGGAAAAATTGGCGGGACGGAAGATGACATAACGGTGGATGAGGAAGATGCAATGATTACGACTACGGAGGAAGCGGTTGCTTTCATAGAAGCAACTGATGTTGATTCTTTAGCGGTATCTATCGGTACCGCCCATGGTATATACAAAAAGCCGCCAAAACTTGCGTTTGGCCGGTTAAAAGAAATTTCCGAGGCAGTAAAACGGCCGCTTGTTCTTCACGGTGGTTCGGATGTACCGGATGAACAAGTCGTAAAGGCAATTTCACTTGGAATTGCAAAAGTAAATGTGGATACGGAATTGCGACAAGCTTTTACACATGGAGTCTTGGAAGTTTTGAACGACAATCCCGTTGAATATCATCTAGCCGTTTATCTTGGACGTGGCAGGGAAGTCATGCAAGCAAAAGTACGGGAAAAAATCCGTTTGTTTGGTAGTTCCGGGAAAGCACAAGACTTTTTTCAGGATAAAAAGATAGTAATGATATAATGAATAAGGAGTGATCTTTATGGCTATGGCGGAAATTGGTTTTCAACAGTATGGCTTATGGATTCATGGAGAATGGGAACATCCATCTCATTCGATGGATGTGCTGAATAAATACACACAAGAAAAGGCGGCAACGATTGCTGTTGCAGAAAAGGTTCATGTGGAGAAAGCGGTTGAAGCGGCGAAGGCTGCATTAAAAAAGTCATTTTCTCCCTATCAACGCTTTGAAGTTTTGTCAAAAGCGTCAAGGCTTTTGCTGGAATGGAGGGATGAGTTTTCTCGGATTTTGGCAATTGAAGTCGGGAAGCCGATTCGTGAAGCACGTGGGGAAGTTGAACGTGCGGCGTTAACATTAGAGATATCTGCAGAGGAAGCCAAACGAATTCATGGCGAAGGAATTCCTGTAGAATCCGCTCCGGGATCGGAAAACCGAATGGCCTTTACCATTCGTGTACCGGTTGGCGTGATTGCTGCCATTACTCCGTTTAATGTGCCTTTGAATCTTGTATGCCACAAGATTGGTCCTGCAATTGCAGCAGGGAATAGCGTAGTTTTAAAACCGGCAGAAGTTGCGCCGGTATCGGCACTCATGTTAGCTGAGTTGTTAGATGAGGCTGGGCTGCCAAAAGGGCGTTTTAACGTCGTAACGGGTAATGGACCGGAAATTGGAGATTGGTTATTAGAAAACAAAGATGTCCGAATGTTCACATTTACCGGGAGTCCAAGAGTTGGTGAATGGATCCGGCAAAAGGCTGGCATTCGCAAGGTGGCGTTAGAACTCGGAAATAACTCCGCAACGATTGTCCATAATGACTGCGATTTAGACAAAGCAGCGTCAATTATTTCCCAAAAAAGCTTTAATAATGCCGGACAAGTTTGTATTTCCGTACAGCGCGTATATGTTCATAAAGATGTTCAGGAAACATTCATTAACAAGTTAAAAGAAAAAACAGAGGTGCTTAAAGTAGGGAACCCACTTGACGAGTCGACAGACATTGGGCCGATGATACGGATGGAAGAAGCGAAACGGGTGGAAAGTTGGGTTCAGGAAGCGGTTGACCAAGGTGCGAAGATTGTCTTGGGAGGTCACCGCGAAGGAGCACTTTATCAGCCGACAATCCTGACAAATGTCAATGCCGATATGAAAGTTTGTCGCCAAGAGGTATTTGGACCGGTCGTTTCTATTGATACGTATAGCGATTTTGATGATGTGATTGCAAGAGTCAACGATTCCGATTATGGTTTGCAAGCCGGTGTGTTTACAAATAATCTTGGTTTGGCAATGAAGGCTGCCCGTGAAATTGAAGTAGGCGGTGTAATCATCAATGATGCGTCAGCTTACAGAGTGGATCATATGCCGTATGGTGGTGTAAAACGGAGCGGTACTGGTAAAGAAGGCCCAGCCTATGCAATTGAAGAAATGACGGAAGAAAGAATTGTCGTTTTCAATGTATAGGAGAAGTATGAAGTATAGGGACACTTTGAACAAATCGAGCAACACAATACAGCCTGGCATAGCGCCGGGCTTTTTGAAAACAATGGGTTCGAATTTAGGGAGTGTATATGTATGCTGTATGGATCTCATAGAACATTAAACGATCTGCAATTCGTAATGATGGTGAAATTATGATTCGTATATCACAAGGATTAAATACGTCTATGATCCTTAGTAAAGCAAACTCTTTGATGGATCGTTGGATTTATATTGTAATGCCGCTCTTAATGGGAATAGGAATTATCATTCATGTATATTTGGATGACTTTGTAAATGCAACACCCTATCTTTTTATGTACTTGACATTCGTATCTTCCTTGCATGCGAATCTTCGTGATTTTAAAGAATTGATCCATCAGAAAACTTCTGCAATCGTCATTCTACTGTTATTGCACGTAATCGTACCGGTTTGTGCCTTTCAGATTGCAAAATTATTTTTTCCTGCCCAACCAGATTTAATTGCGGGCATCACTTTGTTCATGGCTCTTCCCGTTGGTGTGACTGCAATTTTTTGGGTGGGTTATGCGGGGGCAAGTCTGATGATCGCGCTCGCCTTTGTAACATTTGATACGTTGATCAGTCCATTCGTTGTTCCAATGTCCTTACATTTTGTTTTAGGTTCAACCGTTTCTGTAAATGGAGGAGCTTTGGTCGTTTCGCTTTTAAAATTGGTAGTTTTGCCGTCCGTTTTGGGGATGTGGGCTGGAGACAAGCTGCGCCAGTCAAATCCACCCGAATGGTTGCGCCCGCTTGCCATTAGTTCATCTAAATTTTGTCTATACTTGATTGTCCTTTTTAATGCTGCATTGATTGCCGGGGATTTACATGCAGTCGCTCATGATTTAGTAAAAGTTATCATAGTTGTCGCTGTATTAATGATATTGGGATATCTGGTCAGTCTAGGATTTGTATCTCTGTTTTGCAAGAAGAAAGATTTGAAAATTGCTTTTTCCTATAGTGGCGGCATTCGAAATTATACGGTTGGGGTTGTTCTGGCAACCGCATTTTTCTCGCCAACAGCAGCTTTTCCGATACTTTTGGCAATGTTATTGCAACATCCTACCGCTTTGCTGTTTACCTTTATTTTCAAAAAATTACCTGCTTAACGTATTTTTTGATCTACCATAGTAACAAGAATTCGCTTGGCAATTTCAAACGGAATTGTGATTTTGCTGTCACGGATTTGAGCCAGAATCTCACCGGTTGCGGGAGTTGAAGATAGCAGGAATATCTTGGCGTTTGGAACGAACCCATTTGTTTCAAAAAAACGAAGAGTTTCTGCATCTTCTTCTGCATGCTCAAAAATTCGATTGACTGTAACGGTAGAGGGGATTGACATCTCGGATAAGGGTATTGCCTTTGCAATGGGTACCCCGGATCCCGGAATGACATTTCCATGTGGACACGTAGTCGGAAATCCCAAAATTTTTGCCAGCCTCGATTCCACCCGATCCGAAATCGCATGTTCCAATCGGCTTGCTTCTTCGTGCGCCTCCGCCCAATCCAACTCTAATACATCTGTCAACCAGCGTTCAATCAAGCGATGACGACGGATGATGGTTTCCGCACGTTCGGCTCCAAGCTTTGTAAGCGAAATTTCACGTGAATCCGAATGTTTGACAAAACCCACACTGACTAACCGTTGTACCGTTTGGGTTACGGTTGGTCTCGTAACGCCCAAATACTCCGCCAGTTTGGATCCCACCACCGTTTGGCCTTCGGAATGCAATACATAGATTGCTTCAAGGTATTTATCCATACCTTTTGTTTTTTCCATCGTTTCCTCCCATAAATAACCCATAGTATTTTCCAATCATTATACACGATATATGAAAAAACAGATATGCTCTATATAATAAAAATAATACAATGTATAACTTGCAAAATTTATAGATACGGTGTATATATAGATAATAAAAGCAATTTCTAATGATGAAGAATTGGATTATTTCGAATGTTCAGATGAGAAATACCTGTATCCGATCATTAAACGGAGTAAAAACTCCATCTATTTCAAGTTTTACTTTACGGTGAAGGAGGGATGGAAACGATGCTTCAGAACATCGAACAACTTTCAGATGTCCGTCGAAATATTTTGGAAGCCCTTAAACGCAATGGGCCTGTAACGATCGCGGAGCTTGCAAATCGTTTTGCGATGACGGGAGAAGCAATACGGCAACATCTTTTGATACTTGAAAAAGAAGGATGGGTCGAACGAAAAATTTTTCGGGCAAGTCATGGAGCCGGACGGCCATCCACTCGTTATCGTCTGACATCCGAAGGTGAACATCTCTTTCCGAAAAATTACGTAAGCCTGGCAGTAGAAGTGATCGATACAATTACGGAACACTTTGGTCAGGATGCGTTGCGACACGTCCTTGAATCTATGACAGAACATCGGGTTCGGGAGTGGGAGCCGCGTGTCAATGGATTGAGCCTTTCGGAACGTGTCAATGTTCTAAGGGATATATATCAGGAAAATGATGCATACATGGAAATTGAGCAGTCAGGAGATCAAGTTTGCTTGATTGAAAAAAATTGCCCGTTTTTAAATGTTGCGAAACGGCGTCCAGCACTTTGCAGTGTTACAGTATCCGCTTTTACACGTTTGTTGGGATGCCGGGTAGTACGAGAGGAGCGTTTTCAAAACGGCGATGGACGTTGCGTATTTCGAGTGCTTGTCGATCAGCCGATTGACCCTGAAACAAGTGTTTTTTCATATGAGGACGAAAACTTGACACATTCGTAATTGTAATTTGGCTTGCACATACGGGTGGCATTTGTACGTAACTTTTAACCAAACGAAAGAGGTGGATACAGTTGGCAATGAATATTGAAGCATCAAAAAAGCATCCGTTTTTTGAGTATCTTGTTTCTGAAACAGACGATAAAATCATACAAGCCACAAATTTTATGAATTCCATCAGAGATTTGATTAAACTTTGCGGAGACGATCCCGATCGGGATGGACTTTTCGAAACTCCGAAGCGTGTCTTGCATGCTTTTCTTGAGTATACGGAAGGGTATCGGGAGGATCCCAAAAATCATCTGAAAAAAACGTTTGATGTGGATCACAAACAATTGGTTTTGGTTAAGGATATTGAATTCTACTCCATGTGTGAACATCATTTTGCACCGTTTTTTGGAGTTGCTCACGTTGGATATATACCAGATGCAAAAATTACCGGCTTGTCAAAAATTGCTCGTACGGTTGACGGGTATGCAAAGCGGTTTCAAGTGCAAGAGCGCCTGACCAATGAAATCGCTGAAGCAATTGAAGAAATTCTCGAACCGAAGGGTACGATGGTCGTCATTGAGGCAAAACATATGTGTATGTGTGGACGAGGAATTAAAAAATCAGATGCTGCGACAATCACTACATCCGTTCACGGTATTTTTGAAAATCAGTCTGACAAACGTGCTGAATTTTTATCGCTTCTCTAAAAATATATATTACAACTTGACGAATCCTCATAATTTGCATAAAATAATCGTGTGATTAGGTTTGCCTAATCATTTATGCGAATTTCAAATCGTATGGTTTGCTCGACACTCGTTCATGATTGATGAAAGAGGGTCATATTTTTTGAGTGTAATTGAGAATCATTATCGATACTAGGATAGGATTAGGAGTAGATGATAATAGGATACTGAAATGGAATGAATGAGTTTACAAGTAGAAACATCGATAAAATGCATTCTTTTTTTATTTGATATTGAGAATGATTATCAATGTTAAATAAAAGGGACTTGTGATTGAATAAGGGGGAAAATTTCATGCGTAGGAAAATAAGGGACAGGAAAATAAGCCGCGCCTTATTCCTGTTCGTATTGGCGGTCGTGTTTATTTTGCCAATATCGGCACAAGCTGCCAGCCAAGGAACGGAGAATTTGACACAGGCCGAAACAATTGTCGATAAGGCATTGTCAGAGGCGAACCAAGGTCATCTATCGCAAGCAAAAGATACATATCAGAAATTTCCGGATATGTGGTTAAAAATCGAAGATAGCGTGAAGACGGAATCGGGTCAGGCTTACAGCGACATTGAATTAAATATGGGTCAAGTGGATTACGCTCTTATACAGAATAAACAACCGGGAATTGTCAAGGCTCTGCAAGGTCTGAAAGATGTGAATGAAAGATTCATTCATGGACAATACGCAAAAGGCGAACAGTTCAAGAAAGAATCGATCACACTTGGCGATTTTTTAAACATGTTGCAAGAAACCAAGAAACAAACACAAAATCACGATCAGCAAGCGGCACTTCAAGATATTGGGAAGGTTCGGCAATCATGGCTGAGTGTAGAAGGTGTTGTTGTTGCACAGTCAGCGAGCATCTATGGCGATTCGGAACGGGATATGGTGACAATCAATGCGATGATTGCGGCAGGCAATGATCAAGGCGCAGCTCAAATATTGGATCGGATGATTCAATATTTGACTCCACTGGCTACGAAAACAGGATATACGATTTGGGATGCCGCGATGATTCCGATTCGCGAAGGGCTAGAGGCATTGCTTGTTGTGGCGGCATTGCTTGCATTCGTTAAAAAATCGAATCAAAGCAAAGGAAAAGTATGGATCTGGAGCGGAGTATTCGGCGGTCTCGGAGTCAGTGCGATTTTAGCCGTGGTTGTGAAGCTTGTATTCTCATCCGGAGCGTTTGGCAACAATAACTTTCTGATTTCCGGCTGGACGGGTGTGATCGCTGCCGCCATGCTGTTATACATGGCTTATTGGCTGCATAGTCAGTCGAATATAAAAGATTGGCAAAAATACCTGCGCACCCAAAGTCAATCGGCTGTGGATACAGGAAGACTTGTTTCCCTTGGCGTCCTGTCATTTCTTGCCGTCTTTCGCGAAGGGACGGAAACTGTTTTGTTTATCATTGGGATGATCAATCAGATCAGCATTCAAAATCTCATACTTGGCCTGTTGCTCGGGCTCGGAATATTAGCTGTCCTTGCTTTTCTGATGCTCGTCGTCGGAATCAAGCTCCCGATGCGGCCGTTTTTCATGGTTTCCAGTTTCATTGTGTTCTATTTATGTTTGAAATTTACTGGGATGGGGATCCATAGTTTGCAACTGGCAGGAACCTTGCCTTCAACAACGGCGCCTCTTCCCAGCGTGGATTTCATAGCGCTCTATCCATCCTGGGAGAGCAGCATCCCGCAAATTCTGTTAGTGTTGTTCGCGCTATGTATGGTTTTCTGGAAAAACCGTCCGATGAAATGGACGAAAAAAGATCAACATCAGCAAATTACTGTAAATCACTGATTGCAGTCAATCATTGCGATCAACAAACCAATATCAATAAATCAATACATTATCATTTCAGGCAAAGGGGAAATTTGTTATGAAATCAACTCGTTCACTTATGATTGTATCTCTTGTCGGCACCGTGTTTTTATTTGGATGCGGCGCCAACAATGCAGCATCAGGCTCCAATGGCAACGGGAGCACTGCTCAAACAACACAACAGGCGTCACAAGGGACATCTTCCGCGTCAGATAAATCGAATGCCTCTGCAACGGATATAAAATCAGGTGTTGCAAAGATGCTTTCGGTTGCAACGGATCTCAAAAAGCAAATTGAAGCGGGTGATGAAGCAAAAGTCAAGAGTACCGGGCCACAATTGGAAGATGCTTGGCATTCCTTTGAGGATAGCGTTAAGGCAAAATACCCGGATCAATATGCGGGCGTCGAAAAATTTCTGGATCCAACTGTAGCAGGTTCGAAAATAAGTCCGCTGGATAAGCAGACACTTTCCAAATTGGATGATCAGTTGATTCAAACATTAAATGACCTGGCACAAAAAGTTCAGTAGAAACGCTCGAAAAGGCCATAGAAAATATCTATGGCCTTTTCCGGGTAATTTTTGTATTTTCAGAAATATCCATCACAGAATGGCTTATTTTTTGAATAAGAACGATCCCATTCGTTTTTCATCATTTGATTCATTCACTTATTTTACACGTAAATTGATCTCCCGAACCAATCGGGACTGTTACGGAAGATCCGTCTTCAAGTATGTCCACTGTCACTTTATATGCTTCAATCCCTAATACACCTTCATGTGACAGCATATTGTCGGCCACAATCAGACCGCCTTTACGCATTTTAGGCCAAAGCATACTTAAGTAAAATATATATTCATCTTTCATTGCATCGATAAAAACAAAATCCCATGGACCATCCAGCCGCTCAATCGTTTCCAATGCATTTCCTTCCAGCAGTTCAATATAATCAGATAAGCCAGCTTCGTCAAACGACTGTTTGGCTAATTGTATTTTAAATGGACTTAATTCGCATGTGGTCACTTTTCCGCCGTTCTCCCGCGCTGCATCTGCAAGAAATAGCGTGGAATAGCCGCTTGATGTGCCAATTTCCAAAATTCGTTTTGCACCACTATGTCGTAATACTATATTAAGGAGCAATCCGGTTTCTTTTGAAATATGCCAAAGCCCCTCTTCTAAGTTTGGGTTTTTTTCGAGTTCCTCTAGTTTCTGAAGTACGCTCCATACCCGTTCATCTTTCACAGAATCTCCTCCGTTTTCAACAACTAGGCTCAAATGGAACCAAGTCATATATAGTACGATTATGAGTCTAAAATTGCTACTCCACTACTCTTGCTTTCGATCTCGTGCATCTGCCTAACACATGAGACGGATTCTCCACATATTTTTAAATAGAAAACTGTCAGGGGGATCTTTATGCAGAACGCTTGGTACATTGCTGCGACGAGTGAAGAACTGAAAGAGGGAATTCTTCCGCGTACGATTCTATCTAGAGATATCTTGCTCTATAGAGATTCAAAAGGAATTGCACATGCGTTAAAAAATCAATGTGTCCATCGGGGGGCCAGGTTGTCTGACGGGAAAATTCATGAGGATTGTATTGTTTGCCCTTTTCACGGCTGGGAATTTTTCAGTGATGGACAATGCATGTACATTCCGGCGAATGGAACGAATGCAAGTATTCCAACAGGCGCGAAAGTCGAAAGCTATCCAGTATGTGAAACGGCCGGATTTGTTTGGGTATATATCGGCAAACAAAATCATGTTCAAGAGCTTGCATTGCCCAAAGAGGCAACAAGTCCTTCCTTTAGAGGCGTGCCTTTTTCTGCAGAATGGAATGCACATGTAACAAGGGTTGTTGAAAGTATTCTCGATGTATCCCATTTGCCATTTGTACATCCAAACTCTACAGGTGACGTAAACCCGATCGTTGATGGACCGGATTTTGAAGTTACCGAAAGGCACATTCGAATTGAGGCGCAAGCGTTCCACCCGCTGCTCAAAACTCCGTTGAATCAAGTGGAGGAAAGAGGTTCGTCAACCATTCTATTTTCATTCCCGAATCAAATTTTATTGCGTACAAATATGGTAAAAGATAATGGACATCAAATGTGTACCTATCTTTCCTTTACTCCGGTAAATGACGAAACAATTAAAATATATGGCCTTGCATTGCGCAATTTTCTGTTAGATGTCGACTTGATCGACGAAATCCACTATGAACATAACGTAAAAGTCCTTGAAGAGGATCGGCCCATTGTGGAAGGTCTAAAACCGAAAATATCACCGCTGGATCTTTCAAAAGAAAAACACGTTCGTTCTGATGGGCCGCAAGTCCGTTTCAGAATCATGTTTCGAAAAGCGCTTGAAGAGGAATTGCTTGAAGAGGAATTTCAGGAATAATTGTTTTTCTCGTAGGCATACGTACTTGAGGTATACTAAATGGAGCAGCTTCATTTTCATTTTGAAAGAGATGTGATCGCAATGGCGAAAAAGGATGTCTGACTTTGAGGATACGAATACGATACAGTCGTGTACGACTGGAAAGATGGATTGCCTAGCATAACACAAATACCTTCCGGTGTGCTTTTGACATTTGATGACGGACCATCTGAGTATGTGATACCATTATTAAATATTCTGAAGCGTAAACATGTAATGGCGTTTTTCTTCTGGCTGGGTGAGAATCTATCGCCATCTCAATCGATATCGCAGGTACTCGCAGAAGGACACGGGATTGGGAGTCATGGATTTCATCATAAAATATTGTCTGATTTATCGTATCAAGAACAATATTGGGAAATTCAACAGAGTAAAGTCGCATTGGAAAACTGCATACAATCACCCATTCGGTTTTTCCGGCCGCCAAATGGCAGAATGAATGAAGATACAATTGCAATCGCAAAATCTTTCCATCTGCATTGCGTAAGATGGAATATTGGTTCATGGGACTGGGCTCATGCTCATGATCCGGATACAATTGCCGATCATGTGGTCGGACATGTTTCATCCGGTTCTATCGTGCTATTGCATGAACTTCCGCAAACCGTAATCATTCTGGAGCAGTTGATTGATCGGATCCGGGAGAAAGGGCTGGACTTTGCCGGGCCCGAAGCGTTGGATTTGCGTGTTGGATTGTAAACTTAGACAAGCTTTTGTTTCATTTCGATTCATGATTCTATTCATTAGGAAGGGCAATACATGAGAGTACGACTTGTTACACCTTATTACCATGTTCCACGGGGAAATTCAATAACCGTAAGAAGAATTGCACAGGGTTTGAAAACATTCCATATAGAAGTAGAGGTTGTCTCTTTAGACAGTGAACAGATTCTTGAAGAATCAAATGCCGATCTGATTCATGGATTTCATGCATACCGATTTTGTGCATATTTGGAGAATCAGAAAACAGCCCGTCAGCCGTACATTGTAACGTTAACAGGTACGGACCTGAACTACGACCTATCGAATCGGGAACGAAAGGAAAAAGTTAGAAATACATTAATCGGCGCCAAAGCCGTTCATGTTTTTAGCGAGGGTGACAAGAGTCGACTGCTGCAGCATTTGCCTGCCGTTCAAAATAAAACGGTCATTATTCCTCAAGGTGTCGGAGATTTTGCGATTCAAGAAAGTCATTTTCGAAAAGAAGCGGGCACGTTTGTAATTCTTTTGCCTGCGGGCATTCGAAAAGTAAAGAATATTCCGGCGGCCATTTCGATGTTAGAACCGCTACATATGGAGATGCCGAACATTCGCTTATGGATTTGCGGGCCTGTCATCGAAGAGGAAGAATGGTCAAAAGTACAGATGCTTATACGTCGAAATCAAGATTGGATCGAGTATATAGGCCAAGTACCCCACGCAGAGATGGGTGCTCTTTATCGATGCGCCGATCTTGTTTTGAATACGTCGCTGGCAGAAGGACAACCTGCCGCGCTCCTGGAAGCCATGTATCTCGGAATTCCGGTAGTAGCATCGAATATTCCAGGGAATCGCAGCATTTTGGTGAATGAGGAAACGGGTTTGTTGTATCATGACGAAAAAGAGTTTATTCGCTATTGCAAAACGATTATGTTTGATGTCAGTTTTAAAAACGATTTGATTTCCCGCGCGATGGCGTATGTGCGAACGAAACATACGGCAGAAAAGGAAATTCAGGCATTTATCTCCTTGTACCAAGGGATTTTGTCGAGTGTACGTTAGTTCATGCAATGAACCGTTGCAGATGGATTCGGATGGGAACATAAGGTTCCCGGAAAGATAACTCGCGCTAACTGCCAAAGCAGCAAGTTCGGCTATGTATTGAAGAATCAGATGGAGACAATATTCCACCTGATTCAAGTTTCACTTAATGGTGTCAAATGTCAAATGTTCAACTGATTTTACTTGTGAATTTTCATGTTTTGCAGCAAGAATTCAATACAGCGGGCCACACCGTGATCGACATGGCTCGCTGTGACATGGTCTGCTATATTTTTTACCGCCTGTTGTGCATTTCCCATTGCGACGCCAAATCCGGCCCACTCAATCATTGCTATATCGTTGAGGCTGTCTCCAATGGCGACTACCTGATCGGATGGTATCTCAAGGTAGTCGCAAACTTTTTGCAGTCCGAATGATTTGGTGATTCCCTTTGGATTTACTTCAATATTTAAGGGATCGGAGTTTGTCAGTTCCCAATCTCCCCGTTTGGAAAGTTCGTTCCAAATGCGGTTGATTTGTTCCGGACGATCCGATTGAAACCCGAATTTTAGCCAGTCATATGACGCAATCGATTCTGGAAACGAATCCGATTGAAATCGTTGCTCCACGGAATACGCCCAGTATTCGATCTCGTAGCGAAGTGCCAGATCATGCAAAAAATGGACATCGGGACTCGAAAGAATATGCCTTTCCAGCAATTCTCCTTGAATGGTCCAAACTTCACTGCCATTTGTTGTTACCAAAGGCGCTTTTAAACCAAGCTCTTCAGCAAATGGAAGAATATTTTTAATATGCCGTCCGGTTGCTATCGTTACTTCGATGCCAACTTCCATTGCGTGTTTTACAGCAAGTCGATTTTCCTCAGAAATTGCACCTTGTTTATTCAGCAATGTTCCGTCCATGTCTAAAGCAATCAAACTCCAACGATTCATATGGCTTTCCTTCCTCCCCTGCAACCTATCATAGTCTCTCGGTATTTGTTTCTTTGAGTACCCTCCATGTTGAATTACATTTTACAGTAATGAACTGCTTAGAGTCTACAGCATTGTCGGGAGCTTTTCTTTCCCGTTTACGAAATGGAATGGCAATGTATGGGCAAAATAGTCACACGAATTTCGCAAAAAGGAAAACATCAGGTAGTGACATTTCCTAGTCAGGAACTTATAATCAGTTTGTTAAAAGGCTATCAAATAGGGTGTGTCGTATGTCCGAGGTAAAGCGGTATCAACTAAAGAAAATTTTAAGCAATAATGCCCTGTTGGCTGTTGATGCATCGCAAACGGAAGTCATCTTGCTCGGCAAGGGAATCGGTTTTCAGCGAAAAAAGGGCGATTGGATTGGCCTGGAGCAAGTGGAAAAACTGTTTTTATCTCCTTCCGATCAAAACCGGGATGCCATGTTGCGACTTTTCGCGGAGACAGATGAAGATGTCATCCGGGCGACGAGTGATTTTATACAGTATGCAGAAAACAAATTGCAATTAAAATTTACGCAGCAATTTTTAATCACGCTATTCGATCATATCGGATTTGCCATTAAGCGGCTGCAGCAAGGAATTCAAATACGGAATCCTTTTTTGCATGAAGTTCGGGCATTGTATCCCAAAGAGTATTCACTGGCATTGGAAGGCATCAAGATGCTTGCGAACCGGCTGAAAATTAAAATTCCGGAGGATGAAGTCGGCTTTATCGCACTCCACTTGCATGGTGCAGGAACACATCAAACGATAGAAAAGATTAATAAATATTCAACATTAATTGCAAAATTAATCGCAATCATAGAATCTGAGCTTTTGACGGAAATCGATAAAACAACTGCCGATTATTCCCGCTTGCTGACACATTTGCGTTTTGCTGTGGACCGGGCCGAAAAAGACCAGCCATTAGGGGAAAATCATCCTCTCAGCACGTTGTTGCAAAAAGAATATCCGGTGTGCTACAATTTGAGCTGGAAGCTGATCAAAATTTTGCAGAAGGAATTGCAAAAGAAGATTCCGGAAGCGGAAGCCAGCTATCTGACTTTACACATTCAACGTTTATACGATCATACAAACATTAAGAACAAGTCTTGAAGATTGCATTTTTTGAGTTTGATGTCAAGTTTGAGGCCAATTTTGAGATTGGTGTCAATGCATTTAAAAATTGAATGAATGCTTAAAGTGCGTGTTCAAAAAGTGGTTAAGTAAGACACAAGGAGTGCGAAGCCGAAGCACGAAAAGGCGACGGAGTGTACGTGTTTGGTACATGAGTAAGCCTTTTTGGGATTCGGCAAAGCAATCCGCCGTGGAGTTTTGACTACTTTTTGAACATCCTCTTAAAGATCTTTCGTGTGACTGATTCGATCAGGCATGAGGAGTTTATGCTGCAATGACAGTGATTTTCGTGTCGCAGCTTACTTCCTCATGCCTTTTTGTTTTGTATGATGCGTGCAAGAATCGGGCTTAGGAGAAAATATCCCGAATGTCCCGGTGCGAATCGAACAAAGGAGGAGAAAGAACGTATGGTGAAAAAGACGTTTGGCGTCTTACAGCAAGTGGGTAAAGCTTTGATGTTGCCGGTTGCGCTTTTGCCTGCTGCAGGAATGCTGCTTGCATTTGGCAACGCATTCCAAAACCCGGCATTGCTCGAAAGGATTCCTGCACTCAATGGGAATGTTTTTCAAATGATTGCACTTGTCATGCAGGATGCCGGAGGTGTCGTGTTTGACAACCTGTCATTGCTGTTTGCCGTCGGTGTGGCGGTAGGTTTGGCAGGCGGGGAAGGCGTTGCGGGTCTTGCAGCCATTATCGGCTTCTTGATTATGAATAAAGTAATGGGTGACATTCTGCATGTTACACCAGACATGGTTGCTCACAGTCAGGCATATGCGTCCATATTGGGGATACCGACGCTCCAGACTGGGGTATTCGGCGGAATTATTGTCGGCATCATGGCTTCGTATATGTACAAGAAATTTTACAATATCGAACTCCCGCAATTTCTGGGATTCTTTGCCGGCAAACGTTTCGTGCCGATTGTAACAGCCGGATCTGCAGTTATCTTGGGAATTATCATGATCTTCATTTGGCCGCCGATTCAAACGGGTCTGAATGCATTCTCACATTTTATGCTTGTAAAAAACCCGGTGCTTGCCACTTTTATCTTCGGGTTGGTGGAGCGTTCTCTGATTCCATTTGGCTTGCACCATATCTGGTATGCGCCATTCTGGTTCGAATTTGGTTCCTATACGACAAAAGCCGGACAAGTTGTACATGGAGACCAGCATATCTTCTTTGCCCAGTTGAAAGATAACGTGCCATTCACTGCGGGTTCATTTATGACCGGGAAATTCCCGTTCATGATGTTCGGCCTGCCTGCTGCAGCGCTCGCCATGTATCATGAAGCAAAGCCGGAAAAGAAAAAATTGGTTGCCGGTATTTTGGGCTCTGCTGCGTTAACTTCATTCCTGACGGGTATTACCGAGCCGATCGAATTTTCATTTTTATTTGTTGCACCTGTGTTATTCGCCATTCATGCCGTATTTGCCGGATTGTCTTTTATGACGATGTATCTTTTGCATGTTAAAATCGGTATGACATTTTCTGGTGGTGTTATTGACTATTTGCTGTTCGGCGTATTGCCGAATCGAACACATTGGTGGCTCGTCATTCCCGTCGGATTGGTATTTTCCGCCATTTACTATTTTGGATTTCGTTTTGCCATTCGCAAATGGGATCTGAAAACGCCAGGCCGCGAAGACGACGATGAAGCAACTGTTCAACAAAACGTTTCCGGAAATGAGCTTGCGATTGGCGTATTGGAAGGTCTTGGCGGAAAAGAAAACATTAAGCACTTGGACGCATGCATTACCCGTTTGCGCGTGACGGTAAATGATCATCAGAAAGTAGACAAAGACGCTCTGAAACGTCTTGGGGCAGCGGGGGTTCTGGAAGTAGGGGGCAATATTCAGGCAATATTCGGGCCCAAATCGGATGCATTAAAAGAACAGATCAAAGCGGTCATGAGTGGTGCCGCCCCGCAAATACGCGTAAATATTCCAGATCTAAAAGAATTGCCGGAAATAAACGGGCAGGCGGAAAACATGGATTCACTTGCCGCGAACCTGGAAAAGGAACCTGAGCATATTTTCGCACCGATCAGCGGTGAGGTGATCGACATCACGGAAGTTCCCGACCTTGTTTTTGCAGGAAAAATGATGGGGGATGGCTTTGCGATCCGTCCGCAAGATGGGCTTGTCGTATCACCGGTCAAAGGGAAAATACTCAATGCCTTCCCGACGAAACATGCGATCGGAATCCTTTCTGAGAAAGGTTTGGAAATCTTGATTCACGTAGGGTTGGATACAGTCAACTTGCAAGGGCAAGGATTTGAATTGCTTGTAACAGAAGGCGATCCAATTGATGTGGGAACACCTTTATTAAAAGTGGATCTCCCATATATTGAAGAACACGCAAAATCCAGTATTACACCGGTGGTCTTCACCAATTTGTTTGAATATATGTCTTTGAACATTGCCAAAGGAAGTGCTGCTGCCGGTAAAACGGAAGTAGCTGTTGTGGCAAGCAAGCAGTTGGAAACAGTATAACCGCCATCTGCAGCGAAAATGGCTTCGGATATTCCTGATAGGCATACCGAAGCTTTCTTTTGTTGTAAACAACATTTCACTCGATAGCAGCTTTTAACAATCTGAAAAATAATTTTGAGATCGACGACAAGCAATAGAAAGCACCTTCTAAAGTTTCCGGGAGGTGCTTTTCGATTGAAAGAAGGCACGCTGATTGCCTGTCTGTAACGATCAACTATAAAAAATGTACAAATTGTGTGCGGTGGGATCGTTTATTTTAAACATAGACAGGTATTTAATATTGGAATATGATTAATGAGAAAAAGGAATAAAATTCCGTATAGTTTGTATTTTTCAACCACATGTACATAGGGTGAGAGACATTGATCGGTTTTCAGGATCTTATACTTAATATTTTCTTTATTGTAATTTCAATTTTAACTTTTTCATTCATGAAATTTAGAAAAACACATAAAAATATCGTTATTTTATTACTTTCGACTATATCGCTTATTTTATGCATGGCTTTTCCATTTACTGTATTACCCGGACACATATATGACTTAAGAACTGTTCCTATTTTGATCAGCCTTTTCTATGGGGAATATTGGTGTTCCTTAATTGTGATCGCAACGCTCTTCATCTACAGATATTTGTTGGGCGGAGATGGTTTTTATACCACCGTTTTTTCCTATACACCCATTTTTTTATTTTTGTATCTGATTAAAAATCGCTATCAATCATTAAATTTCCGTAAAAAAATATTCATTTCGATGGCTTTGTCGTTCACTTGGGCGCTATTAATCGTGTTCGTAAGCATCCTTCGATTGACGAACCAACATGTTTTTATAGACGCGGATGTTCGTTTGTTCTTTGTGGAGTATTGTCTAATAAATCCTTTAGCTACATGGATCGCCGTATATTTGCTTGAGATTATTCAAGAAAACATAGCGATTCAATCTGAATTGCAAAAATCAGAAAAAATTCATGTTTTAGGGGAATTGGCTGCATCAATTGCACATGAAGTGAGAAATCCGTTAACAGCCATTCGTGGGTTTATGCAATTATTAAATCAACAGGACATACAAGAAAAGAGAGACATGTATGTAAGAATTATGATACATGAACTCGATCGGGCGGAATCCATTATCAATAATTATCTTTCACTTGCGAAACCTCATCTGGAAAAATTTGAAATTTTAAATGTGGAAGAAGTTATAAATCAAATCATTAACGTTATTTATTCTTACGGATTGCTGCGTAATGTTGAAATTAAAAAAAAATTGGCAAACGGCTTATTTATAACGGCAAATAATGAGAAATTTAGTCAGGTAGTAATGAATCTGATTAAAAACGGGATTGAATCCATGCCGCACGGAGGGGTCGTGGAAATTATCACGTATTTTAAAGAAGATTATATTCATATTGAAATTATTGATCAGGGGATCGGAATGACCGGTGAACAAATAGAAAGATTGGGCACTCCTTTTTATTCGACGAAAGAAAACGGAAATGGAATCGGCATGATGGTCAGTTATCGAATTATCGAAGGAATGAAAGGCAAGATTGTCGTGAGCAGTCAAAAGGGGAAAGGAACGAAATTTTTGATCGTGCTGCCAGCTTCATTCCCTGTGCATCCGGATCATGTTTTGTAAGCGGTATGCTTTTTAAGATGTATGGAAACAATAAGATGGGAGGACAATTTGATATGCAAAAAGAAAGGTGACTACAGTGAGATACGACGATTTTATGTTAAGCGTAATGACAGTCGTCTTGGTCAGTGTAATTTTTTTGGTATACGTCTATTATAGAAACATTCAAAAACATGCCGGCGAGAACTTGGATTCAGGCGTGCCGATCATGGACATGGTGGATATCGATTCGCTAGAACTTGAACCCGATGCATCGATTCAGAAATAAGTAAAAGGAAAGACTTCAAGTGAGTTGCATGTTTCTGTCTTGGTTTACTGCACTTCGATTCGAGGAAAGAAAAAGAGCCCTTGTGGGGGCTCTTTTTCATAGCGGCGTCTTTCCTTGATAGAAACTTTCCATAATGGTGAAATACGCATCGGAGCGGTTCACACATCTCTCCAGTTTCTTACTGCATGGCGTGTGGCAGTTAACAAATGTGTTCCGGCACATCCCTCCAGCTTTTTGAAAGACTTTTCTCCGCCAGTCAATAGTTTGACCAAAGCTGTTGAAACTATACGCATGTATCTGTACATATGTATAGTTTGACGAATGAAATGTATCACTAAGGAGTTATGTCCGTTTTAAATGCCTCAAAATATATACATGCAGCAGATATTCGAATGGAGCCAGACAGAGTGCGAGAGTACCAGCCTGCAGCAGAGAAACATGTGTATCCGGATAAAATTTTGCAAGCACCCAAACGATTAGCGTTATGCCAGGAAAGCCCATAAATAAAGCAGGAATGTTATCAAATAGGGGAACGATAGTCAGATCTGCAATCATCCCGACAACTGACAAGCAGAGTCCCGTTGTAAAAATGGGAGAGAAATTCGGGTAAAGAGATGGAACCAAACGGTCAGCCAAATAGAGAATGCTCGAAAACAGGATCAGTTTCATCAGGAAATTTTTTAATGAAAGATGGAATAGGTCGTTCATCACTGTGCTCTCCCTGCAAACCACTCAATTGAATACAAATATATATAACGATATATATCAAAATATGTATCTTTTAGTGCGTGTTCAAAAAGTGGTTAAGTAAGACACAAGGAGTGCGAAGCCGAAGCACGAAAAGGCGACGGAGTGTACGTGTCTGGTACATGAGTAAGCCTTTTGGGGATTCGGCAAAGCAATCCGCCGTGGAGTTTTGACTACTTTTTGAACATCCTCTTTTATTTGAAGTGTTTCCAGGGAGACGGGTTTCATACATAGAATCATGATCGATGAATTATTTTGCGGCTGGATTTTCCTTGCCGCGTTTTTCAAGCCATTCCCAAGGAACGGCATTTTCCAGCAACACGGATAATAAAATGCCGATTAACATACCATTGCTGGCGATGGATTGCAAAAGTTTTGGCAATGTTTCAAAAGCGGTTGCAGGTGTGCTTTGAATCGCGAGACCTGTCAAAATGGGGACAGCGATTCGAAAAATCGTGCGAAAATTGAACGTGACACCTTCGATATTCTGCAGTGCGGAACCAAACAGCTGCATATAGGCCACGAACAAAACGGCATCGCCAATGGAAATCGGCAATGTTGCAAAAAATCCGGCAAGCGGCGGAATCAAGCCGAGTATCGTAAAAAGGATTCCGCCGACAATGTAAGGAGATTTCGCCAATAATCGGGTCGTCCGTAAAAAGCCGATAGAGGACGTATAAGGAGCGTATGCAACAAGTGAGAACACGCCCGATGCAGCAGTATACATCCCGGTCAACAAAAAGGATCGCCGATATTCGGAAGCAGATACGGGGGTTTCAAAAACAAATTCTGCTGCACGCAATGTAGCAATCGTATTTGTCGTGTTAATGAAGGCCGATACGATCGTTGCGATTAGAATCCCAGGCTGAAAAGCAATCGTCCCCCAGTCAAATGGATGAAGGATTGCCTGCCATTTGGGGATGACAGGTGCTGAAGGTGAGCCAAATATCCAAACATATACAACCCAACCGACAACGATTCCGATCAAAATGGAAAAGTTGCTGATCAATCCTCTTCCGGCTACAGTCAAGCAACTGACCAGAACAACAAGCAGGATAGAAAGAATGGCAATTCCCGGATGAATATGACCGTCAGCCTGTATGCCTGTCATGCCTTTGAAAAATATATCGATGAGCTGTGCTGCCAACAAGATAAGAAGGACAGCCATGACAATAGGGCTAAAAAGCCGGTTCAGCCATTTGTGCAGACCGAGCAAACCAGAGACAGATATCAAAATCCCACCCAAAATCATACCTGCTCCGAGGCTTCCGCCAATCTCCGTTAACGGCATGCCGGTGGATGCTCCCAGAGAGCAGAGACTTAGGATAAATCCCCACCAAAGCCCGGATTGTCCTTCCATGAGCGGCAACCGGTGTCCGAAAACAATTTGCAATAAACAAGCGATGCCTGTCAGGATAAACGATCTTGACATCGCGCCGCTAATTTGTTCGGATGACAAGTGAAACGCATTACCCACGGACAGCGGAATGACTACAGTATTTGCAAACATAAATCCCAACCACTGCAATCCGGCAAAAAAAGTTACAAGATGTCCTTTTTGAAACAAGTGAAGCCTGCCATTCATAAGTGCTAGTCCCTTCCCCATACTATACATATAGCGAAATTTTCAGTTCATTCGATTTCGATTTTGAATTTTTGAAATTCTTTCTGGCAAGTCTCGCAACCAAAGTCGAACAATATGGAATCAGAAATAGATTTGAAAAGATTTGAAAAACTTTAAGGACTTATTTCATTTTAATTAAGTTCTTTACCCAATTGCTCGTCCAGTTTCCGTTCGATTTCTTCATCTGTCAGATCGTACTGTGCTGCGTATTCCCGGGCTTGCCGACGCTGTTCATAATAGTATTGGCGCAATTGGGCTCGTGTCGGTTTTTGTTCTGGATGATTGCGCCGAAGCAGCCGAAACAAAAAATAACTGATCAAGCTTGTTGCCAGTAACATAAGGATGCTGGTAAGAGGATTGCCAAAACCAAATCCGATGATCACAAAGACAACTCCATTCTATAAAATAACGTAAGTTTATACTTCCATCATAGCTTTCTTTTAATGACGATTCAAACTTTATAAGTGTGTGTTCAAAAAGTGGTTAAGTAAGACACAAGGAGTGCGAAGCCGAAGCGCGAAAAGGCGACGGAGTGTACGTGTTTGGTACATGAGTAAGCCTTTTTGGGATTCGGCAAAGCAATCCGCCGTGGAGTTTTGACTACTTTTGAACATCCTCTATAAGCAAAATTCAGACAGGCGAGGGGGCCATTATCATAGGAATGGGAGGTATGAAGAAAGAATCATAGAAAAAAACTGACGACTTTGTCGCCAGCTTGAACGGGGAGAAGGCCAGTTAACCCAGCCAATTATACTGTTCGTATTATGTAAACAAATTACGTCCGTAGTTTGTTGACATGTTTCATTGTTTACATATTGTTTATGTTACTATCATGCAATTTTTACGATAGAAAATCAATCTGATAATTGAACCAATCTAACCATAAAATAGTTCATAATGTAAATAGTTCGAAATCAAATGAATAATTGATCACGCCGCGAACAAATAACTGCTTTGATTGGGAGCATGCAAGTGACAGAAATTACGTTTTGATCCGATAAATATATATTTGACATTGAAAGCGTTTACAATTATAATTTTTAATAGGAGGGACGGCAACTGTGGCCGTCATTGATACTTGGCGTAGGCGGGGCCATTATCCGGAATGTTTTCACGTTGACACACACCTTCACATAACACTTTCCACAAAGAACCGGGGCATAAATAGCTCCGGTTCTTTGTGGAAGAGATCGATAAACGAAAATCGTCAATGGTCCGATTCGCCCCATCTGATTTACCACATCAGGATAAGAAAAATATCCCGAATGAGTCGGTAAAAATATATGCAACGTTAGTGTCTCCAGTAGTATTTTCGAAATTTTGATGAATAATTTTAAAATAAAGCAAAGGGATTGTATTTTATGACACATTGGAAAAAGCGTTTTTAAATGGAAACGTTTTCACTTAGTTTGGGTGGGGGGTGATGGCCGAAACGTAGAATTTGGAACAGTTCTTTAGCGGGCGTTGGCAATATCTGATTTTAAGGGTAGGGGAAAAGGAGGCAACGGCAATGGCGCAAAACATGTCAGCAGCGCAAATCAGCGAACACGATTATCGCAGCCAAGTAAGAAAGGCGGCGATCGCCAGTCTTATCGGTACGGCCATCGAATGGTATGATTTCTTTTTATACGGTACAATCGCAGCTTTGGTCTTCCCGAAATTATTCTTTCCGACATCCGATCCGTATGTCGGTTTTCTGGAGACATTTGCGATTTATGCTCTTGGTTTCGTCGCCCGACCGGTTGGTGGCGCCATCTTCGGCCATTACGGCGACCGCATCGGTCGCAAGGCGACATTGATCATCACGCTTCTTCTTATGGGCATAAGCAGCACGTTGATCGGGCTGATGCCTACTTATAACAGCATCGGTTCGTTAGCTCCATGGCTGCTTACGCTGCTGCGGGTACTGCAAGGCATTGGGGTAGGCGGAGAATGGGGCGGTTCGGTGCTTCTGTCGCTGGAATGGGGGCACAAGGAGAAACGCGGCTTAATGGGCAGTTGGCCGCAGTTGGGCGTTCCGTTGGGCCTTGCATTGTCTTCCGCGCTTGTCAGCATTTTTCTGGCGGTTGGCGGCAAAGAAGGATTTGTGAGCTGGGGCTGGCGGATTCCGTTTATTTTAAGTATTGTACTCGTCGCGATCGGGCTGTTCATTCGTTTGCGGATCATGGAGACACCGCTGTTCAGCAAGGTGATTGCAGAGAAACGCGTGGAGCGGACGCCTGTCAGCGAGGTGATCAAGAACAACTGGAAGGAAATTCTGCTGTCGGCGCTCCTGCGTATGTCCGAACAGACGCCGTTCTACATTTTCATCACATTTGTCATCAGTTACGGCACGGGAACCCTGCATTTGAGCGGCAATTTTCTGAACAACTCCGTACTTGCAGCAGCGTTTCTTTCATTGTTCAGCATACCGTTTTTCGGTTACTTGTCGGATCGCATCGGCCGCAAGCGAATGTATATCATCGGCTCGGCATTGACATTGATTTATGCATTCCCGTATTTTGGAATGCTGGATACGAAAGTGCCGGCTCTGGTTGTTCTGGCTATCGTTGTTTCACTGATTCCACACGACATGCAGTACGGCCCGCAGGCTGCCTTGATCGCCGAAAACTTCCCGACTCGGCTCCGATACAGCGGGGCATCGCTCGGCTATCAACTGGCCTCGGTAATTGCCGGAGGTCCGGCTCCGCTTGTGGCAGCCTGGCTGCTGCATACGTTCGGCTCTTCCAATGCGATCGCCGGATATATTGTCATTTGTTCGGTCATAACCATCATCGCGACTTCACTGCTCAAGGATCGCACCAAAGTTGACATTATTCAGGAATTCAACGAAGGCGTTTCGGTCTGATCTATAAATAATCGCAATGAATTTGGCATTTTCGATCACAATTCATGTCGTGCGTTCGGATGACTGATTTGATCAGGCATGAGGAAAATTGTTGTATGCATGTGTAGTACACATCCTACAACAATTCTTCCTCATGTCTTGTTGTTTTTTATTCGATGGAGACAAACGATGAAGCAATTTCCCTGTGGATCGATACATATCACACAAACTTTTTTAAAAATAACTCTTGCAAAATGGATGCACATCATGTTATATTAATCGGGCGGGACATGAGAGAGACATTTGTTTCTGAAAGATTTATGCCAGCATAGCTCAGCAGGTAGAGCAACTGACTTGTAATCAGTAGGTCGCGGGTTCGATTCCTGTTGCTGGCTTCATAATGCCGGAGTGATGGAATTGGCATACGTGCACGACTCAAAATCGTGATTTTGTGGGTTCGAGTCCCACCTCCGGCACCATTTGCAGAATTGGATGAGTTACATAGTGTTTTATGGGGGTATAGCTCAGCTGGGAGAGCACCTGCCTTGCAAGCAGGGGGTCAGCGGTTCGAATCCGCTTACCTCCACCAGTATTCCTCGATAGCTCAGCGGTAGAGCATCCGGCTGTTAACCGGAGGGTCGCAGGTTCGAATCCTGCTCGGGGAGCCATATAGAATTGGCCCCATGGTCAAGCGGTTAAGACACCGCCCTTTCACGGCGGTAACAGGGGTTCGAATCCCCTTGGGGTCATTTGACAGAGTCCGGAGACCAGAAGCCGGAAGCCAAAGTTGTTTCATGTTTCCGTCCAAACGAATGGTGAAGCGGTTATCATTCGGCTGGCGAATCAGAACCGAGAAATGCGAGGAAGAGCTTGAGCGGAGGAAGGATCGTACTAATGTACGTGACTGACGGAGTGAAAGATCTGACAAAGCAGTTCGACGGTTATCATTCGACTGGCGAATCAGAACCGAGAAATGCGAGGAAGAGCTTGAGCGGAGGAAGGATCGTACTAATGTACGTGACTGACGGAGTGAAAGATCTGACAAAGCAGTTCGACGGTTATCATTCGACTGGCGAATCAGAACCGAGAAATGCGAGGAAGAGCTTGAGCGGAGGAAGGATCGTACTAATGTACGTGACTGACGGAGTGAAAGATCTGACAAAGCAGTTCGACGGTTATCATTCGACACGGGCGCTTAGCTCAGCTGGGAGAGCACCTGCCTTACAAGCAGGGGGTCGGCGGTTCGATCCCGTCAGCGCCCACCATTGGAGCAGTGGTGTAGAGGCCTAACATGCCTGCCTGTCACGCAGGAGATCGCGGGTTCGAATCCCGTCTGCTCCGCCATATGGGCCTATAGCTCAGCTGGCTAGAGCGCACGACTGATAATCGTGAGGTCAGTGGTTCGAGTCCACTTAGGCCCACCATAAGGTAACAGCAAAATGCAGTGATCTTTGTTCACTGCATTTTTTTATTGACAATTGCTGCGAGAATTCGTATTCTTTACAGTAATCAGATTCATTCTATACTTCATAGCATATGTGCGAGCGCATGTGCTTGTATGAAGCAAGTCGAGTTGAGATGAGCAGTGAGTTGAGAAGAGCTGAGGTAGGTCAATCATTCCGTTTTGATCATGGAGGACCATGGCTCTTTGCCATGGTTATTTGTGCTTCCTGACCTATCTGTTCTTCCCGCTAAAAAGGAGGACAGAAGTGTATGATCGTCGTTATTGACAACTATGATTCGTTTACGTTTAATCTTGTTCAGTATTTTCAAGAGTTAGGTGCAGATGTCCGCGTGTTTCGCAATGATCAAACATCTTTGCAAGAATTGGAGCGCTGTAATCCTACACACCTGGTGATTTCTCCGGGGCCTTGTACACCGGATGAGGCAGGGATTTCGGTGGAAGCGATTCGGCATTTCGCAGGTGAAATTCCAATTTTAGGCGTATGTTTGGGACATCAAGCGATCGGTCAAGCGTTTGGCGGCAAAATCGTCCGCGCCAAAAAACCGATGCATGGAAAAGTATCAAAGGTAAATCACGGAAACGATTCGATTTTTGCATGTGTAAACAATCCGTTCACGGCAACTCGCTATCATTCATTAGTCGTGGAGCGGTCCTCTTTGCCAGATTGCCTTGAAGTTACGGCGGAGTCTGAAGATGGGGAAATTATGGGTATTCGCCATAAAGAGTACGCCATTTCAGGCGTTCAATTTCACCCCGAATCGATCCTCACAGAGGATGGACGGCAAATGATGCATAACTTCATTGCAAATGCATAAGGAGGAAAAGGAATGACAACACTTGTTTCACAAATTCCCGTCGAGTCACATGTCTACGAATTTCCACGAAACTGTGAAGCGTTTTCTGTGTTTCAGGCATTGACAAACGATCATGGCGAGCAGTCTGTGTTTCTGCTTGATTCCATTACCGATATTAAAAGTAAATATTGTTCGTCCATTATCGGATTCCGGCCTTTGATATCCGTGCGGGTGAAACAAAACCGAGCGTTTATTGAAGGAGAGGAAGTGCTGGCAAAAGCGATTCGCCAGCGCCTTTCGGAAGCTGACTTTTCATTAACAGATATACAAACACGGGTTCCCCGGATGCTGCGAATGATTCGCGGACAGTTTCAACAAAAAAATTCGCAAATTCCTCCATATGGTTTTGGGTTTTTGGGGTTTTTTGGATATGATTCCATCCGCTTTGTGGAAAATATCCCCGACAGCAATATAGATGACCGGGATATCGATGATATTCATTTGCAAATTCACCAGGTTGTCATGCAGTTCGACCGGGATGTGATCAAGGTTATCATAACAGATATTCCGGGTATTGATACGCCGACAATCCAGCAGTTGGAATCCTATCTGCATCCGTATGAAGCACCAGTATTTGAAGGGTACGAGAAAGAAGCATTGCGTGTGGTTCACGATGTGCCTTTTGAGACATTTATCCAAAATATAGAGAAGGCAAAAGAATATATTGTTGCCGGCGATATCTTCCAGATTGTCATCTCCCAACGGTCACAAGTGCTCGGAAACATTGATGCACAGGAAGTCTATTATCGACTTAAGCAGCTCAATCCTTCCCCTTATATGTTTTATGTGAATTATGGTGATTACCTCATTTTCGGTGCGAGTCCGGAAGTACAAGTCCGTTTGGAAAACGGCCAAGCGATGATGAAGCCGATTGCCGGAACGTCCAAGGGGAAAGGCGCAACGGTCGATGAAAATGTACGGCTTCGCTATATGCTGCAAGTCGATGAGAAAGAACGGGCCGAACATTTGATGCTGGTGGATTTATGCAGAAATGACTTGGGACGCGTCTGCGATGCGGGAAGTGTACACGTAGAAAAGTTTATGGAAGTAGAAGAGTATTCACACGTGTTTCATATGGTGTCCACAGTAACAGGACAAGTAAAAGCAGAAATGGATTTGTTTGATGTGTTTTTCTCTACATTCCCGGCTGGTACATTGTCCGGTGCGCCAAAGATTCGCGCGATGGAAATTATCGATGAATTGGAAACGCTGCGCCGAGGGCCTTATGGCGGTGTAATCGGCTGTTTTGATTTTCAAGGGAATATGAATACGGCCATTATCATCCGTACGGTTGTATACAAAAACGGTGTATGCTATTTGCAATCAGGCGCAGGCATTGTGTACGATTCCGACCCTGTACAAGAATGGAACGAGTGCGGGCATAAACTGGCAGCGCTGCGTGCAACCATTTTATAATTCGTTCCTTTTTGGGTACTGTCACAACGGTTGATTTGGAACAAATTCAAAAATGGGGCACTGACAACCAAACGCAGATTTCGCACGCTAAGAAAAATTGCAAACCAGAAAAGCCGGATTCCTGAACGCGAAGGAGTTCCGGCTTTTCTTTTTTCGAGAGGAATTTTTCAAGAGGAATTTTTTGAGCGGAACCTGTCAACAAACGACATACAACTCCTTTGAACAATTTTTTGTTTCATCCTAATAGAGGATGTTCAAAAAGTAGTCAAAACTCCACGGCGGATTGCTTTGCCGAATCCCAAAAAGGCTTACTCATGTACCAAACACGTACACTCCGTCGCCTTTTCATGCTCCGGCTTCGCACTCCTTGTGTCTTACTTAACCACTTTTTGAACACGCACTAATACTACCATTGTAAGTCACTGAAATGTTTTTTATAAATAGCCCATCGCGCACGGGTTGGCAAATGCTAATACATGCACGATTTTTTTATGTTTGTGCAGGCTTGTAAAAACAGCTTTGTTAAAGGATTCCTTTCACATGCTAAAGAAATATACAGATTCTGCTTCTAATATTTTTGGCGGAGTATGCTATAATAGCTAAGATTGTCTTACAGATTGCTAGATAGAAAGAGGTTGAGAATGCATGCAATCTCGTCAGGAGCGGAATAAAAAGCGGATGCCTTTATACAAAAGAAAAGGATTTTGGCTGGGGATTTTAATCCCGATACTGGTATTGGTTGGCGTGTCGGGATACTATTGGTATCGAATCAATCACTTTGTGTCACAAATTCAAGGTGGTTCGGACAATTCTTCTACTGTCGCTTGGTCGGGCAAAGACCGTGTCAATATCATGTTGTTCGGCGTAGATAACCGCGGCGGCGATCCCCATCCAAGGACGGATGTGAATCTGCTCGTTTCGATTGATCCCAAAACACATACAGCTGAAATGTTCTCCATTTTGCGGGATACATGGTACAAGATTCCAGGGTATTCTTCGCAAAAAATCAATGCAGCCTATTCTTTGGGCGGGCCAAGTTTGGCGATCAAAACATTTAGTGATTTTCTGCAAATTCCGATTAACTATTATGCAGTAACCGATTTTCAGGGTTTTGAAAAAATCGTCGATGCGGTCGGCGGCATTAATCTTTACGTCGAAAAGAATATGGACTATACGGATGATGGCGTATATGATATCCATTTGAAAAAAGGCTATCAGCACCTGGACGGCCGGCATGCGTTGGAATATGTGCGGTTTCGGCACGATGCGATGGGTGATTTTTGGCGGACGGAACGGCAGCGGAATTTCTTAAAAGCGTTGGCGGAACAGATGAAAAAACCGGCAAACATCCTTAAGGTGCCGTCGATCCTGGATGCGATTCAACCTTATATCAAAACAAACATGACTATGGATGACATGTTGAAACTTGGCATGCTGGCAAAAGACATCAATTGGGCGAACATGAAATCACAGCAGGTTCCGGATATGAAAGATCTGAAAACGGGATTTATCGATGGTGAAGATTCTGTCATTCCGAATGTGTATGCGACACGCGTCATGGTTCACAAAATGCTCGGGATGAACGACGCGATTCAGCAAGATCCGTCTGTGGAATACCAGGGTTCCGTTTCTTCTCAGCCAAGCGGTTCGAATGCATCCTCCACACAGCCGGAGTTGCCGGCAAATCCGCAAGCTCAGGAAAAAACAGGGAATGGAAATCCGAATGATCAACCGACAAATCCCTTTGGCAGCGGATCGAATCAATCATCGGCTCCATCAAATGGCGATGGGAAGGGAACTGGCAGCACTGGAACAGATCCGGCCGGGAACACGCAAATAAACGTGAACGGGTCTTCTGGGAACTCTGGTTCTGGCGCATCAACCTCGAACGGATCGACAGGTTCGAATGCCGGTACTTCCAATTCCGGCGCAGCAAGCTCCAACGGCAGCACACGGAACGGGAGTCCGACCGGTTCGAGTACTGCCCCCAATCCTGCAAATGGGACAGGAACGACGAAAGGAACGAGTGCCAATACAAATGGTGCGTCCTTTGCGACAGCTCCTCCTTCCAGTGGAACTGTACAGTCCGGAACGGGATCAAGCCAGGGAGAAGCGGGCCAAAACAGCCAAAGCTCAGGGACAACTACAGGTGCAACAACAGGAACACCGAATTCGGGATCTTCTTCTGTGACATCCGGACAAACCAAGTAGCAAGCAATTGTATAGAAATGCATAGAAGTACATGGGGAAAGTGCAACGGTTGGTTGCGCTTTTTCCTTTTCTTTGTCCGGAAAAAGAAAAAGGATTCTAATGGACGTCCCATCCTCCATATGAATGATAGTAGGAAGCGGGAGGGGGAGTTTGATTGGATGAATGGATTCGGTTTCTCGGTGTCATGTCTGCGTTGTCCGTATCTGCTCAAACCGTTACGGAACAATTAAAAAAGCGCATTTCATTTTTAAAGCTGCAACGTTCGGGCGATGATCCAATTCTGAATATGGCAGAGCATATCGTGCAAAAAAAGGAAATGATTCGTCACTCCAATGTACAATTTATATCCGGCGTGAACGGGACCCTTTTAGCATGGATGGGGCAAATCCATCCGCTGCAGCTATTGGGAATCACGCCTCTTTGGAGTACATTGCAGCCGCAGGAGCTTGCGGATGTTCTGGATTATGTCACGGCAGGCGTACTTGTTTCTTATGGCGGGCCATGGTTTAACGAGATGCTTGATGCCATCCGGTTTTATAAGCAAACATTAAAAACACAGATGCAGCCGAAGCAATAATTTTGTAAGAAAAATAGATAAAGTAGTTAAAAATGTGTGAACGAAACAATGGCCTCCTTTTCGAGGTCATTTTTTACGGCCTACTGTCAATTTGATTCCATATATACGTGCATGAGTATAAAAATAGTATGGAAAATCTCGGGGTTATATTGTTTTGACATATGGAATCGACTATCGTTTAATAAGAGTAGGAAATCAATGGGAGGGAATGAAGATGAAATATCGCAAACTTGGCAAGACAAATTTGAAGGTTTCGGTGATTGGCGTTGGGACATGGCAGTTTGGCGGCGAATGGGGCATGGATTTTACGCAAAAGGAAGTCGATGCCATCTTGGATCGCGCGTATGAAGAAGGCATTAACCTGATCGATACGGCGGAATGTTATGGTGATCATTTATCGGAATCCTTGATCGGCGATTATCTGTCGCGGAGAACGCGTGATTCCTGGATCGTTGCGACGAAATTTGGACACTTGTTTAGCGGGCGGTTCGAACGTGAGCAATTATGGTCCCCGCAAGAGGTTCTCCGGCAATTGGATGCATCTTTGAAAGCGTTAAAGACAGATTACATAGATTTGTATCAATTCCACTCCGGCACTGACGAGGCGTTTGATCAAGACGATCTCTGGACTCTCTTGGATAAACAAGTACAAGCGGGCAAAATACGCCATCTTGGCACTTCGATTGGCAGCAATGACAATCTTCATCAGACGGAAGCGTCCAGCCGAGTAGGTTCAGCGGCAATCCAAGTGGTATACAATCGCCTCGATCGCAAACCGGAAGAGCGCGTCTTCCCATCCTGTATGGCGCAAGACCTCGGTGTACTTGCACGCGTCCCACTCGCCAGCGGCTATCTGAGCGGAAAATACAAGCCTGGAACGGTGTTCGGAGAAACAGACGTACGGCACAGGCATAATCAAGAGGAAACAAGAGAGAAACTTGAGATGGTGGAAGAAATTCGCAAGACCGAAGTTCCTGAAGGGATGGACATGGCGACATGGGCGCTCGCCTGGTGCTTAAAGCATCCTGCTGTAACGACGGTGATCCCGGGGTGCAAAAATCCCGAGCAAGTTTCGAAAAATGCACAGGCAGCGGAATTTGTGACGGAAGAACATCATCAGGATTGGCGTTAAATTTCGAGCAATTGAATTTGCCGAAGACGATTCATAAAACGATTTCAAAATGAACGAGGATGAAAGCGAATTTGTCATCACTTGCTTCTTCAAATTCTAGCACACCCATTGGGAAGTGCTATTTTTTTGAAGATCGTATTCGCGACAATGCTGGACAAACGGGATATTGGCTGATACGGGCTTTGGATATCCGGCAATCGTAAGAGAGCGGACATTGCATCATGTACAGGAATCGCATGAAGCAATGGCAAACAGCATATTGAAACAAAAGAAACAGTTTTTATATTTCGCTTACGGATCATGCATGGATGATGAACGTTTCAAACTCCACCGAGTGGATGGCTTGTTCATGGATGTGTTCGGTTGTGGTTTACTGCATGGGTATTCCTTCCGGTTCACAAGAAAAGCATATGAAGGCGGACACGCCAACATAGTAGAGTGTACGAGTTCTTTCGGTGGAACGGTAGAAGGCAAAGTCTATCGCATCGGCCAGGCAGCGCTGACTTATTTGCATGAAAGAGAAGGTGTGTGAGCGAGGGGTATTATGGGTGGTTGGAGAAGAAACTGCTTCAGTAATCATAAACATCATGCCTCTCCTTTGTCATTTAGTTTACCCTATCAACCGTACCATAAGTAACGGTAAAATTTTTTGAGCTTTGTTATTTAATCATCTTAGGAAAGTTTACACTTATTAATCTGGAAAGAGGCATTGATCTTTTGTTTTGTAAACGTATCCCTATCCGCTATAATAATGCTCAGACTACAAATTACCTTACTTGTTAATAAGGAGCCAAACATATGATCTATCAATTTAAAGTAGCACTGGAAGATATACACCCTTCCATTTGGAGAAGATTCCAGGTGGACAGTTCGATTACGTTTCACCAATTGCATAAAACACTGCAGATTGTCATGGGCTGGCAAGAGTATCATCTTTATGAGTTTAATTTCGGTTCTTTCTCGATTACGCGTCCTGATCCGACATTTCCACCAGATGACCGATCAGAACTGCATGCCCGAAGGGAAAAATTACATGCCCATCTAATAAATGAAGGGCAACAGGTAGTATATATCTACGACTTTGGCGACGATTGGAAACATGAGTTGATACTGGAAAAAATCCTTCCAAAGCAAGATGAAATGCAGTATCCCTTTTGTCTGGAAGGTCAACGAAGCTGTCCGCCGGAGGATTGTGGAGGTACATGGGAATATCAGCGAATGGTTGAGATTTTGGCAACGAAATCACATCCTGAATATAAAGATACCGTCTCCATGTTAAAAAAGGGATTTGACCCCGAGGGTTTTGATCTTGAAGAAGTAAACGTTCAGCTTCATAAAAAAGCAAGCCAGTTAAATCAAAAGGCAAATTCAAACGTTCTTCAGCATGAAGAGACGCCAAAGAAGCCGGTCAAGCTCACTGCCGCGAAATTGAAAAAACAATTGCAATCCCTGTCAAATACGGAGCTTATCCAGATCGTAGTCGAAACTTTTAAATCCAGCAAACAAGCAGAACAATTTCTCACTGTCAAACTGGTTGGGGAGGAAGCGGTTGAGGGGCTGTTTGCTGTTTATCAAAAGAAGATAAAGGATGAATTTTTCCCGGATCGCGGTTTCGGAAAACTGCGGTTAGCAGAAGCGAAAAAGGCCATTGACGAGTTTGAAAAGATCACACAAAGCAAAAAGCATACGTTGGAGTTAAAGCTTTTTTATGTCGTAATGGGTGTGGATTTCATGAATGCATATGGAGATATTGACGCTCGCTTTTATGAAAATATCCTGAAAATGTATGAATCGGTAATTGAAGTAATAAATGAAGATGACGGCTACGATTTATATGAGGAGTATGAGGAACGAATCGCTGCAATAGTCGATAAGACGGATGGGATCGGATGGGGATTCCATGATGCAATGCAGGATATTCATGAAGCGATTCGATGGTTGTGAAAGTATTTGTAAGACAGCTTATTTACTGACAAGAATGTTAAATGAAAGATTGGAAATGGAAATAGTCGTTTCTATTTTTTAGGAGGGTGAATACGATGAGCACTCCACAATATCATTCAGAACGGACATACAGCTATCAAGATTATGTAAATTTGTCTACAGAAGAGCGCTTTGAATTAATTGATGGCGTTCCGTACAATATGTCCCCTTCTCCATCGAGAAGGCATCAACAAATTTTGGGCCAGTTGGCAACCGAATTTACATTCTACCTTCGCGGAAAAACATGTGAAGCCTTGATAGCGCCATTTGATGTACGATTGTTTGCCAACGGTAAAACAGATGACGAGATTCGGGACGTCGTGCAACCGGATCTAAGTGTCATATGCAATCCAGACAAACTTGACGATAAAGGTTGTAAAGGGAGTCCTGATCTTATAGTAGAAATTCTTTCACCGTCAACAGGAAAGCTCGATCGTTGGATCAAGTATAAATTGTATGAACGGGCAGGAGTCAGGGAGTATTGGCTTGTAGAACCGACAAATAGCACGATTGAGATTTTTACTTTAAATGAACAGGGGCGCTATGAGCTACATGGCGTATATGGGAGGGGTGATACGGTTCCTGTAGGTATATTCGAGGATTTGGCGATTGATTTAAAAGTGATTTTTAGGGATTAAGTCCGAATAAAGTTGTTGCCAGCACATGAAAACGAATACCAATGGGAGTTGGAAATGTAGATACATGAGCAATTTACATCAAATCTACGAAACAAGTCAGGAGCCGTGGAATCATGAAAATCGATTTGTCGAATAAAACAGCCCTCGTTACGGGCGCCTCAGGGCAGCTCGGCAGAGTCATGGCACGTACATTAGCCTCGTGCGGCGCGGATGTCGTGATACATTATCTGAAGAATGAAACGATGGCACGCAGCCTGCAAAACGAAATTGAAGCACTTGGCAGACAAGCGCTTCCCCTGCAGGCCGATCTGACAGACGCAGATGCTGCCGCAAAAATGAAAAGCCAGATCTTTGACAGGTTTGACTCCTTGGATATTTTGGTAGCCAATGCAGTCAGCCAGTATACATGGACGACAATTCTCGAACAGGATCTGGACGATTATGTGGATCAATTTGAGACGTGTGTCATGCAAAACGTTTTGTTAATCAAAGCGTTCGTTCCACATATGATCGAACGTGGGTATGGGCGGGTCATCGGGATCAATACAGAGTGCGCGATGCAGAATTTCCCGACGCAATCCGCATATGTGGCAGGGAAGCGCGGCATGGATGGGATATACCGCATTCTCGCAAAAGAGGTCGGGGAACATCAGATTACAGTCAATCAAGTAGCGCCTGGGTGGACGATCAGCGACCGCGATCGCGAAAATCAAACAGAGATTCAAGCGGCGTACTCGGCAAGTGTTCCGCTCAAACGCCGAGGAACCGACCAAGAGATCGCCAACGTCGTGGCTTTTTTGGCATCTGATCTCGCGAGTTTCATCACCGGTGCATATATCCCTGTGTGTGGCGGAAATGTAATGCCGACGATTTAGAACTGGCTGGAAAAACACGAATCTTCTTTCTTCGCGCATTGTATGACTTCAACTTTTGCTAGAATTCATTGTTTGCAACGTTTGTGTTGTTCAAGAGGATTGTGTCATAAAAAGGTGTCAAAAAAGGACTTGTAAAATAGAACAAAAAATGATATATTATTAATTGTCTTGTTAAACACGGTTTTCTTTCAATTGAGATTGGAGAGGTGTCCGAGTTTGGTCTAAGGAGCACGATTGGAAATCGTGTAGGCGCTAAACCCGCCTCGAGGGTTCGAATCCCTCTCTCTCCGCCATTTTAACAAGATTCATCAAATGCCATGGAGTGATGGCCGAGTAGGTCGAAGGCGCTCGATTGCTAATCGAGTATACGGCTAAAACCGTATCGAGGGTTCGAATCCCTCTCGCTCCGCCATTTGCGGGTGTAGTTCAATGGTAGAACTTCAGCCTTCCAAGCTGATAGCGTGGGTTCGATTCCCATCACCCGCTCCATAACCGGTTTTGAATTCAACTCTTTCCGTGGTTTTCGGAAGAGTTTTTATTTTTTTTGCTGCTTGAAAAATTGAAAAAAGGATTGTCCCAATGATCTGTGACAATCCTTTTTTATAGAGTAAAGCTTGATACAGCTAGCGGTTAGCTATAGGATCAGGTTACCTATCGGATCATGCGAAAGGCGTGACTATTCTGCTGTGTCCGCAAACGCTTCGTATGCTTTTACGACCGCATTCCATTCTTCGTCATCCTCGATATCGACAAGGAATTCGTCACCGTTCGCATCTTCTTCCAACCGCAAGATGACCGCATCGCCTTCCGGATCTTCACTCGGAACTAAAATTGCATAATTCTGATCGCTATGTTCCATAACATCGACAATCAAAAATTCATGCTCGTCACCGTTATCATCTGTCAATACCACTACTTCGAATTCATGCTCATGATCGCAATCAGGACCGTGCTGGTGGTTGTGATCTGCCATACTTGCATTCGCTCCAATCGTACTTGAATAATAAAATATGTAGAACTATGTACTACCATACGTTTTAACAGGCACGCTGTCAAATGTTTTACTGTCAGCTTTCGCACGAATTCTGTAAATCTTCCACTTTCTGCGTGATAACACTGGCCAAAAGGTTTGAAACCGAACTGAGAAGTTCATTGACTTGTTCCTGTGCTTCCTTAAACGCCCTGACTTCCGGGATAGAATCGATTTCTTTCAGGATTTTCATGGTCTGATCCCGTAAAGGTTTTGTATATTTTCGCTCCGCTCCACGCTCTTCCAACTGTGCAAGTTGTTCTTGCAATTCGCGAAATTGACGAATCAGCGATTGTGCTTGCATATTTTCATTTAACACTTGTTCTGCCTGCTTATAGATTGCGACTTCCGGTGACTGAGACAGCAATACTCCCAGTTCATTGGCGTATTCCCATATTTTATTTCGGTCTGCCATCGATTATGACCTCCTTACGGGAACAGTATACATGTTTCCGCAGGAGAATGCGATATTGGGCTAGACGAAGGCTATGAACAAATTGTGCAAATAAAAAATTTGCGGACAGTGGACAGATGGCGGACAGTAGACAGATGCTTGAATCAGACATTCGCTTGGATATTGTCAAAAAACTTTCATCCTCCTTAATATTGCATCCGTTTGAATCGTTTCGTACAATAAAGATGGTAAAGGTAGCTATTCGGTTGCAATACAAAGCAGGAAACTGCTGCATGTGAAGATGTTCGTGCAGGAAGCAGGCAAAGAAGATGCCATTTGCATGTGGAATATGCCATCTGCATATGGGAACAGGTGTATAGGTATGGGAAGGAGGCGCTGCAGTCGTGTTAGGGACTATTGTGGCAATAATCGGGTTATTCGTCTTATTGTATGCTTGCAACGAAATCACGGCGGAAAAGTTCGAAGCGGCATTACGCAAGCAAAAAAACAGTTGGGAACAATCCAAATAACAACACGATGGCGGGGTAATACCTGCCGTTTTTATTATTGCAGCTTTGCAACTGTTTTTATTCAACATTTGTTTTTATTCATAAGAAAGAATGGTGGAAAGACAAGGGGTTGGGTCAGAGTATGGACAAACGGCATCCATTTCATTCGAATCCGGCGGTACAGTTTCCAAACGCAGCGCATTTTGTGTTTTTTTATGAGGATACGCAAATGTTGCTGCTGGTATGGGAACGGGATTTCACGAAGGCATTGTATCTGGTGCTGGATCATCAGGAGGATGGCACGCTTGTTTTGGATTATCCGGGGTCGTTGTTTACAGAACGGCTCATGGAGCTTGTGGATACCGTGTTCTTCATTCAGGTAACGGAAAACGAAGTCGATACAAAATATGCCATCGGCGCATATTTTCAAGCTGGAGAAGACTGGTTTGGCGCATATTATCCGCGGGAATCTGCAAATATGTCAGACATCCTGCCGGAAATCGTATTTTTTAAGATCGTTGAGAGCGGAGCAACATTGGAAGTGCAGGAAATCGAAGAAAACGAACATAAAACGGTGACAGAAGCGTTTTTGAACAAATATCGGGAGATCTTGCATATTCAAATGTGAAGTCGCCAAATGTGCAGTTGATGTGCCTGGCATGGTGTGCCTCGCTTGCTGTGTTTGGCATGGTGCCGCGCTTTGTTTGATGTGCCAGGCGGTGGTTTTCCGCCTGGAATTTTCGCTGCTTTTCACTTTTCAATACTATGTTGGATTTAAATATTATGGCTTAAAAAATTTGACAATTCTTCCGCTTCTTCTTCGGACCGCAGTTGGAAAACTTCTTGTATGTATGGCGCATGTTCCGCCTCGGATTGGTCGAGGATGGCGCAGCGATTTGTTTGCAGGCAAATCACAAGTTTTTTGCCATAAAAATGATTGGTTTGCAGAATCGCCAGATCAAAGCGGCCATAAGAACCGACAAAACCCACATAGCGGGTTGAGGTTGGTTCTGTTTCATCGTACATCAGATCCATATTCATCTTTGGTTCGCACCTCGTTGTTCAAGAATTTTTTAGAAATATGATATCACAATTCAGCAATCAAGTGTTACCATAAAATATGAAATGATACGCGGTCTGGGAGAAGGAGCGACAGTTGTGAAAAAAGCGCTGATTTTAATCGATGTTCAAGAAGACTTTCTTGGCAATACACAAGATTACATCGCCCCATTGTGTCAAAATTATTTAGCGCAGTTTGGTTCTTCATATGATTTGGTCATTCTCACACATTGGAAGCATGAGGAAAATAAAGACCAAAATACACTTTTGCTGGAGTATGCAGACGCCAAAGTCGTTGAAAAACGCACATACTCTGCATTGACGCCTGAAGTGAATCAGCTTCTTCTGCAACACGACATTTGTGAAGTACATCTTGCCGGCGTTGACGCGGAAATGGCCGTCATGGCAACGATGTACCATTTGATCGATCAAAACTACGATGTAAAAATTCTCGAGCGTCTCTGTGCTTCCTATCATGGGCGAAATTGGGAAGCCACAACGATCATGCGCCATGTTCTGGGAGATGCCAATGTATTGTCTGTGGGCGGCGGACGGGTTTGGGTCTAATCGCCTTCAATTCTAAACATTGCTAGCGGAAATGAGCCTGTTTTGGGCTCTTTTTTTGTTTGCTCGCCATTATTCTGTGGCACACTAGCAATATCTTCACAGGAGGTGGTGATTTCCTGATGTCATGGATATATTGGGCAGGCTTGTATGACAGTAAGTTTGAAGCGTATTGCGCCGTCATGTGGGTCGAAGGCGATAAAAGGATTTACGGAAACCAGCCACCGAAAGAAATCGAGTTGTATCGAACGAATCGGGGAAAGTTCGGTGTGCGGTTTCGATAATGGCATGGCAAGAGAAATGGAATTGACATATGACAGATACCTGATGGATCAGAATTTTTTCACAAAGAATCTGGTCCATCCTTATGTTGCGTTTCTCTGCCATGATTTGCACGCATATATGACACAACTGTTGCATATAGACAGAAAATACGACCATAATGATGATGGAATCTTTGCTCACTCAAGAGGCTTCAATCGCACTTTGACTTTCTCTGACGTTTGTGGCATGATAAACATACAATTCATAAATGTAGCAGAAATTAAAGGAGGTACCTGGAAATGAATTTAATCCCAATGGTTGTCGAACAAACAAATCGAGGAGAACGATCCTACGACATTTATTCACGTTTGTTAAAAGACCGCATCATCTTTTTAGGGTCTGCCATCGATGATCAAGTTGCCAATTCCGTCATTGCCCAATTGTTGTTTTTGGCAGCGGAAGATCCGGAAAAAGATATTTCATTATACATAAACAGCCCAGGCGGATCGGTATCGGCAGGATTGGCGATTTACGATACGATGCAATTTATCAAACCGGATGTAAGCACCATTTGTGTAGGCCTTGCAGCAAGCATGGGTGCTGTATTATTGGCCGCCGGGGCGCAAGGCAAGCGAATCGCATTGCCGAATAGCGAAATCATGATACACCAGCCGCTTGGCGGCGCCCGCGGTCAGGCGAGTGATATTGCGATACAGGCGGAACATATTTTGAAAACAAGGGAACGCTTGTATGATATTCTTTCCAAGCATACCGGACAGCCAAAGGATCGCATTGAAAAAGATGCGGATCGTGACAATTTTATGGACGCAGACACTGCGAAAGAATACGGGTTGATCGATAAGGTCATCGTAAAGGCATGAGCAACTGGCTAGCCGATTTGATAGCAAAAACCGGAGCGATCCCTTTCTCCAAATGGATGGAGTTGGCGTTATATCATCCGGAATTTGGCTATTATACTTCGAAAGAAAACATTTTTGGGACGCGAGGCGACTTTTACACGGCGCCTGGCGTCCATTCTGTGTTTGCGGAGACATTGGCCGAGTATGTTTGGAATTGCTGGCAGGAAACAAATGATCAGGCTCCTTTGCGCATCATCGAAATGGGTGCCGGCAACGGCAAGCTGGCGCAAGGAATCATCCGTCATCTGACTGACACCTATCAGTTGTCGACAAGCCAGTTTGCATACGTAATTGTGGAGCATTCCCAGGTACTTGCCCGGATGCAGCAGCAAACGTTAGAATCATGGCAGTCCTATGTGACTTGGGCGCATACGTTTTCAGAGATCCCTCCATGTGATTCCGTTGTGCTGACAAATGAAGTATTGGACGCTTTCCCCGTGGATATTGTCAGGAAAATGAATGATGGCTGGATGCAAAAATGGATCGATTGGGATCCTTCTCCATCAGCTTTTCGAGAAGTTTGGCGCGAATTGCAAGATATGCAAGCGCTGGAATATATGGAAACAATGCAAGCAGCGGTGAATGAGGAGAAACAGGAAACATTCCCTTATGAGTGGAATCGCGGCATGCCGAAATTTGTCCATGACGTAGATCGCGTGGTTCGCTCCGGACTTGTAATCACAATCGATTACGGTGGTGATGCAGAAGAGCTGTATGGTCTTCATCACCCCCTTGGAACGGTTCGCTCTTTTTTCCACCATCAGGTTTCGAATGATGTTCTGGCGAATCCAGGGCAGCGGGATATTACGGCTGATGTAGATTTTAGCTGTCTGGAACGGTTGGCGCAAGCACATGGCTGGATTCGCGAGCGATATGAAACACAAGGACGTTTTTTGGTGCACGCAGGTATTTTAAATCGCCTGCAAGATACATTTCGCCAACCATATGATGATGCTGCAAGAAAGCGCAATATGGCCATCAAACACTTAATTTTGCCGGGCGGAATGGGCGATGCGTTTCGCGTTGCCGTTCATCGTTTGCCTTTGAACCGCCCATCGTCGGAGGAATCGGCATGTTTTTAAAACGCTTGTCAATCGTATTGATCCTATTGGGTGTTTTGTTCCTGATCCTTGGATATCGATATTGGTTTGCGATGAAATAGTAATTACATGGAAATCAGGCAGATATATTGCTCATAAAAATGTCTCCCAAAGAACATATATTTTAAATATGCCATACTAATTCCTGATTTAGTATAGAAAAAAAGAGAAATAGCGTGTATGATATATACGATATATCTTTGGGAGGGGAAATAGTATGGCACGAATTGCAATCAATGGATTTGGTAGAATTGGTCGGGCGGTATTTCGAGGAGCATTGCTGGATCCGACGATTGATATTGTCGCAATCAATGCGGCGACAGATGTCAGCACAATGGTACATTTGATTCGCTATGATTCCATATATGGTTCTCTTAATTTGCCGGTAGAGATCGACGGCGATTTTTTGCATGTAGCAGGGCGAAAAATTCGAATGTTCCATACGCGGAACATATCCGATTTGCCTTGGGGAGAATTGGATATAGAAGTTGTCATTGAAGCCACGGGAAAATTCCGTTCCAAAGAGGAAGCTTCCCTACACATCGCCCAAGGGGCAGAACGGGTCTTGATTACAGCACCTGGCAAAAACGAAGATATTACGATCGTCATGGGTGTGAATCAAAAGAATTTCGATCCGCAAGCACACCAGGTGATCTCAAATGCCTCCTGTACGACCAATTGCCTGGCGCCGATTGTAAAAGTTTTAAACCAAACCTTCGGGATTGAGTATGGGATGATTACAACGGTTCATTCCTACACGAATGACCAGAATGTATTGGATAATCCACATAAGGACTTGCGGCGGGCGAGAAGTTGCGCCCAATCGATTATCCCGACGACGACAGGCGCCGCAAAAGCAGTGGCCAAAGTGTTGCCGGAAATCAAAGGAAAATTAACGGGACTGGCAGTACGCGTACCGACACCGAATGTATCCTTGGTGGATTTGGTGATCAATACAAGAGAAATCGTATCTGTCGAAGCTGTCAACCAGGCATTTCGGCATGCAGCGGAACATGAGCTGAAAGGCATATTGCGGGTTTCTGATGAACCTTTGGTATCTGTAGATTTTGTCGGTGAATCCCATTCCTCCATTATCGACGCATTGTCCACGTTGGTGATCGAGGAGCGAATGGTAAAAGTGTTAGGCTGGTATGACAATGAGTGGGGATATTCGCAGCGAGTGATCGATTTGGCCCGCCATGTAGTGCTCGAAAGCAAAAAGCTGGCATCAGTTTCCTGATGCCAGCTTTTTTAGCATAACTGTCTATACGTGCGTGTTCAAAAAGTTGTTGAAGTTTTGACTACTTTTTGAACATCCTCTATAATGATTGACGAGTTTAGGAAAGCCAGAAATGTAAAGGGGAGGTGATTTGCAAAACATGATTTATTTGGATACGAGTGCAACGACCCCTGTTCTGCCGGAAATCATGGATATCGTGACACGCACCTGTTTAACGAATTTCGGCAACCCCTCTTCCTTGCATCGGTTAGGGGTGCAAGCGGAAACAATCATCGAGGACGCACGGGTGACGTTGGCAAAAATCTTGCGTGCGAAACCACAAGAAATTATATTCACCGGCTCTGGGACAGAGGCGAATAATATGGCGGTGCTTGGAAGCGCCAGGTTGTATCAAAATCGCGGGAAACATATCATCTCTACGGCCATCGAACACGCAAGCGTGCTGGAAGCGCTGCGGCAATTGGAGCGGGAAGGGTTTGACGTGACATATGTGCAGCCGGACGACCGGGGATTCGTCAGCGTGCAGGATGTGGAGGATGCTCTGCGTCCAGATACGATCTTGATCAGCATGATGTATGTGAACAATGAAACAGGAGCGATTCAGCCGGTGCAGCAAGTGGGTGAATTGGTGAAAGACAGACCAAAGACACTCTTTCACGTCGATGCGATTCAGGCATTCGGAAAACTGCCGATCGATGTGGACAGGCTGCATGCGGATTATGTATCGGTCAGCGGCCACAAGATTCACGCACCGAAAGGCATCGGGGCATTGTATATGAGGCGGCAGCGCAAGATTCAACCGATCGTATGGGGCGGGGGACAAGAACAAAATTGGCGTTCCGGAACGCAAAATGTGCCGGGAATTGCAGCAATTGGACAGGCGGCCGCCATGATGCAAGAACATCTTGCAGAATATACGAAACGCATGTCCGAATTGCGGGATTTGCTGTGGCGGAAGATCGAGCAAAACATTCCGGATATTTCGATACACTCGCCTGTGGGCGCACAGGAAATTGCACCGCATATTCTCTACGTGTCATTTCCAGGTGTACGTGCAGAAGTGTTGCTGCATGCGCTGGAAACAGACGGAATCTACGTTTCTACCGCATCTGCCTGTTCTTCAAAAGAAATGCGGCATAGCCATGTATTGAAAGCGATGGGAAAAACGCCGGAGCAGATGAATTCGGCGATCCGATTCAGCGTTTCCCCCTTTTTACAAGAAAAAGATATTGAATGTACTGTGGATCGGTTACACTATCACGTACAGGATTTACGGTTATTGATGCGGAGGTAATCGAATTTGTATCAGGCGATGATTGTACGGTATGGAGAAATAGGAACAAAAGGAAAAAATCGATCATTTTTTGAGAAAACATTAGTGGAAAATATCCGCCGGATGTTACATCAGTTGCCAGGGACCAAAGTGTCGCGCACAAGCGGGCGGATCCTGGTGCACGTGGAGCAAGCCGAGCGGACAGAAGAAGCGATCCGTTTGCTGCAGGATGTGTATGGAATCGTCTCGATCAGTCCGGTAGCAGTTGCCGCATTGGATATTGAGGAGATCAAACGTACGGCGCTCAATGAACTGCAGGAAGCCCGCAAACACAAACAGGTGCGTACATTTCGGGTTTCCACAAGTCGATCCAATAAAAACTTTCCACAGACCTCGATGGAAATCAGCCGTAATATAGGAGGGTATCTGCTCCATGTGTCGGATGGAGAACTGCAGGTGGATTTGCATGCGCCCGATTGCATCGTTTCCATTGAAATCCGGGAACAGGATGCATATGTATATACACAGGAATTTGCGGGACAAGGAGGGCTTCCGGTCGGCACGGCCGGGAAAGGTCTGTTATTATTGTCCGGCGGCATCGACAGCCCGGTTGCCGGTGTCATGGGAATGCGCCGCGGCCTTACGCTCGAGGCTATTCATTATCACAGTTATCCGTTTACGAGTGAACGGGCGCTGCAAAAAGTGCAGACGCTTGCACAGATTCTTTCCTACTATGGCGGCAGTATCCGTCTGCATGTCGTACCGTTTACGGAGATTCAGAAACAAATTCGGCAGCATTGCCACGAAGAATTATCTGTCACGATCATGCGCCGCTTTATGTTTCGAATTGCGGCGGCGATCGCGGAAAAAAGGAAGATCAAGGCGCTGTTGACCGGCGAGAGCTTGGGGCAGGTAGCAAGTCAAACGATTGAGAGCATGCATACGATTAACGCAGTTACCAACATGCCTGTGCTAAGGCCATTGATTGCATCAGACAAAACCGATGTGATCCGGGTAGCCAGGCAAATCGGCACATATGAAACGTCCATTTTGCCTTATGAGGATTGCTGCACGATTTTTTTGCCCAAGCATCCGGCTACAAAACCAAAGCGTGAAGATGCGGAAAAAGAAGAACAAAAATTAGAGGTAGCTGCTCTTGTACTGGATGCGGTTGAAAAAACAGAAGCTTTTTTTTATCGTGCCGATGAACTTGCGTTTGATATCCATTCTGCAAGGAAACGTTAAAAGGTTACGTGAAAAGGAATCGCGAGTCGGACAAACATCCGTGAATACATATTCCCTCTCACATTGGAAATTCTAAGTATTGTGGGAGGTGATCCTGTGAAGTGGTGGAAGCGACTGTTGCGGAAACGATTGAAACGTGCGTTTGGATGGAAAGAGCTGCAGCGAGCCATCCGGCTTGTATCCGCCATGTATCGAGTGGCAAAAAGCTTGACTGCATTGAGCGGGGCTTTGCGAAGCGGGGAATCAAGGAATTTGCTGCGCATGTTTTATAAGGTAATGAGCAAACGTTGAAAGAGAAGGGAGCAGAATCTTCCTTCTCTTTTGTTTAAAGTTTTATTCTCTTGGCAATACAGATACTAGGTTAGATTCAGAGATTATGCATATACATAAGTATCTGGGATTCAGGGAGGTAAAACTATGAAAACAGTTCGGCAAGATGCTTGGGCAGAAGAGGATGACTTACTGCTTGCAGAGATCATTTTACGTCATATACGAGAAGGCAGTACACAATTGCTGGCATTCGAGGAAGTCGGGGAGCGTCTGGGTCGCACGGCAGCAGCGTGTGGATACCGCTGGAATGCGTGTGTGCGAAAACAATATGCAGCGGCCATTGAAATTGCAAAAGCGCAGCGAAAAGAAAACAAAAGTACATTGCAACAACCTGTACAAACCTACCGAAATAAACTTGTAGCAAAGCAATCCGACCCCTATGAGGCGGTATTTGAAGATGAGCAAGAATTCGAGGATGTATCACTGGCGAATACAGTTACATGGCATGACGTCATACACTTTTTAAAACAGAATAAAAATGAGCATCAACAATTAGTCTCTCGTATACGCCAATTAGAAAAAGAAGTAGAGAGATATGAATTGGAAGCGGCAACTGTTCGCCAACAATATGAACAGATGCATGAAGAATACGATCACCTGAATGAAAAACACCAAACGATGACAAATGATTATAAAATGTTGGTGCGGATTATGGAACGTGCGCGCAAACTCACGATTCTTGAGCCGGATCTGGAAAATGAGCAGTCACAGTCCAAATCTGACTCCGACTCCGACAAACATTCAGCACAACTCAGCGTAATGGAACGGATGGATGTATAAAACGAATGGATAGAAAGGCAGTATGTATGCAACAATTGCAACATGCTGCCTTTTTTGCTTATGGAGAGATCGGATCGATCAATACCCGTGCCAATACGAAGTGGGTGGATAGGGCCCGGTAAACGGCTGCGGCAGTTGCAACTGTTGCGATTGGCGATGTTGTGGGGTATGATTTGATGGAGCAGAAGGGTTTTGTAAATTTGTCAACAGGTCTTGCAAAGAAGAAGTAAGGAAATTCGATGCAAAAGATTTAACCAGCGATAACAATAACGGCGATCCTATTACCGATTTTAATACACCTGCATCTGAGAGCGGTTTTTGCAGTGTTGTCTCCCGCAATACTTGTGCGGATGTAAATACAAGTTTGCAGTACTCCTCTACCGTTAACCCCAGAAAATCTGCTTCTTTTGCAATGGCCCCTAATGTTGCTCCATCAAGTTGCAATTGGGAAGAGTTGTTGGAATGTATCGTTCGTCGATGTTTTGCGGATGCTCGATTTGTTTTGCGTTTGCCTTTGGAGAGATATTTTTTCATTTGTTCCTATCACCTGCCAATGCTCTGGATATTGCATAGTATATGATAGGCGTGCAAAACTTGTAACGCAGCATGCTTCAGAGAAGTTGTCTGCAACTCAACGGTATATTTTTAAAAAATAAAAGGGGCTTGGTTTACAGTGGGGACGATATGGGTAGACGCAGACGGTTGTCCGAGAGGCGTTCTACACGCAGTTGAGGAACTTGCGGAAGCGTACGGATGGCAGTATCGATATGTGGCAACATACGCACATGAACTTAATCACTCGCATCGGATTCCCATTGATCAAGGGGATCAATCCACTGATCTATATATTGTGAATCATGTGCGGGCAGGGGATATTGTCGTTACGCAAGATATCGGTTTGGCAGCGATCTGTCAAGCCCGGCTGGGAATCGGGATACATGTATCGGGACACGTGTATGAAGCAAGTGAAATGGAGTGGGTGCTCGAATTGCGCGCACAGTCTGCCAAAGCGAGAAGAGCAGGATATCGCACGAAAGGTCCGAAGAAGCGGACGGCGTCTGACGATCAACAGTTTTATCGCGCATTGGAGCGAGTATTGCAGGAAGCGAATCATTCGTAACGTCTGCATTCGAATCCATCCTTCTTGTCAATACTAAGCGTAGATGTTTTCGGAAATGGGAATTCGATTTGGATGTTTCAATTTGGATCGCTTATTTTCACTCCTTGTTGCAGTTTTCAAAACAATTTACAAAAGTCTTACAAAGAAAGAGTGTTCATCCATCCGCAAAGATGGTATGATAGATCGGTATGTGCTAGAAAGGGAGGCACTTTATGACACATCAAGAATTGTTGCGCAATATTGCGATTATTGCTCACGTCGATCATGGGAAAACCACGCTGGTCGATAAACTGCTTACACAATCCGGATTGTTCCGAGCAAATGAACATATCGAAGAACGGGCCATGGATTCCAATGACTTGGAACGGGAACGCGGCATTACGATTCTGGCGAAGAATACAGCGGTACCTTATGGGTCGTATACGATCAATATCGTGGATACACCCGGCCACGCTGACTTTGGCGGCGAGGTCGAACGGATTATCAAGATGGTGGACGGTGTTTTATTGGTTGTCGATGCGTTTGAAGGCTGTATGCCGCAGACGAAGTTTGTACTGAAAAAAGCGCTGGAACAAAACCTGACGCCGATTGTCGTATTGAACAAAATCGATCGCCCCAACGCACGTCCGGCGGAAGTCGTGGATGAAGTGTTGGAACTCTTCATCGAATTAAATGCGACTGATGAACAGTTGGAGTTTCCGGTGGTATATGCGTCTGCCTTGCAAGGAATCGCTTCACTGTCGCCGACGGAGTTTGGCAATGACATGCAGCCGCTGTTTGAGACGATTATTCAACACATCCCGCATCCGTCCGGGGAAGTGGAAGCGCCTCTGCAATTGCAGATCAGCATGTTGGACTATAGCGAATATCTGGGAAAAATCGGAATCGGACGCATTCATCGCGGACGGGTAGCGGTCGGCGATCAAGTGGCGATCGTGAAGCGGGACGGCGCCATTGAAAAAACGAAAGTCACCAAACTCTTTGGATTTTCCGGTTTAAATCGTCATGAAATCCAGTCGGCAGAAGTTGGGGATATTGTCGCGATGGCCGGTATTGGCGATGTATTGGTAGGCGAAACGATCAACCGGCCGGACCACATCGATCCATTGCCGCTTTTGACGATTGATGAACCTACCTTGCAAATGACGTTTCTCGTCAACGACAGCCCGTTTGCCGGTCGGGAAGGAACACACGTGACATCCCGGAAGCTGCGCGAACGGTTGTTTAAAGAATTGGAGACAGATGTAAGTTTGCGTGTAGAGGAAACGGACAGCCCGGACTCCTTTTTGGTATCCGGGCGCGGCGAATTGCATTTGTCGATTTTGATTGAAACGATGCGCAGGGAAGGATATGAACTGCAAGTATCCAAACCGGAAGTCATTTTTAAAACCATTGAAGGCCAACACATGGAACCGTATGAACATTTGTTGGTCGATGTGCCGGAAGAGTATATGGGGTCTGTCATGGAGCGGCTCGGGACGCGGCGCGGCGAAATGGTCAACATGGCGCCGACAGACGGCAGCAATATGCGTTTGGAGTACATCATTCCCGCTCGCGGACTGATCGGATTCCGTACTGAATTTTTGACGGAAACACGGGGATATGGCATTATGCATCACAGTTATCATTCCTATCAAGCGGTCAAAGGGGACGTAAGCGGACGGCGCGCCGGCGTGTTGATCGCAAGTGAAACAGGTACGGCGAACAGTTACGGGATCATGGGCCTGGAAGATCGCGGCATCATGTTCGTTACACCGGGGACGGAAGTATATGAAGGCATGATTGTCGGTGAACATAACCGGGAAAATGATCTGACTGTCAACCCATGTAAAGAAAAACATGTCTCGAATGTCCGATCGGCGACCAAAGATGATACGGTTCGACTCAAATCAGCCCGTATTCTCTCCTTGGAAGAAGCGTTGGAATATCTGGACGACGATGAGTATTGTGAAGTCACACCGAAATCGACCCGCTTGCGGAAAAAATTTCTTAAAAAATCAGATCGGGATAAGTATCAAAAACAAAAAGCGTTAAAATCTTAACAGTCATGAAAACAAGCACGGCTATGCTATAATGATAGTACTATAGTTTTTTCCATTCCAGAGCATGTTCAAGAAGCTTATACTCTTCTTGAACACGCTCGCATTGTCTAACTTGATTGTCCATAAGAGGTGAAAGATTCATGCCAGAAGTTGTGTATGATTCCTTGCCGGAGTCTTTGCTGCAATTCTTGCAAGGTGAGAAATTGGTATTTGTTTCAACCATTGATCATGAAACAGGCGCACCGAACACAACAGCAATCTCTTGGATGCTTGCGAAAGATGCGCAAAACATTCGGTTTGCGATGGATCCTCGTTCCCGCGTGATCGCCAATTTGCGCAAAGATCCGCGCATTCAGGTAACGGTGCCGGGTGCTGGATCTTGCTTTGGAATTTCCGGTATTGCGAATATAGGAGATGACGTAATGAACGGCGTGTCTCTGAAAATGGTGATGGTGGAAATTCAGTTGCAAGAAGTGCGCGATGTCATGTTTTATGGCGGCAAATTGTCGGTGGAACCACAGTATGAAAAAACATACGATCCCAAACTTGCAAAGAAATTTGACGCCGAGATTTATACGGCATTACAGACCGATTGATCGGGGAATGCTCGCATTGTCATTTTACTTGTCATCCTAGTCCTATCCTATAACCGGTTTGCATCTGTAATAATATTACAAAAACAGTGCCACAGCTTGTTCTCCGATATTTCAGCAGTAATGAAGGAGGAGCAGTTATGGAGGAGTTGTTTTTGTTCCCGCTAACCATTAAGGAAGGCCGTGTATACGATGCAAAAGGGACAGATGTCACGGAAGCCTACCAAATGTTCCAGTGCAGAAAATGTGCGGAACAGTTGCTTTCTGCATTGGAACAATTGACAATGGTCAAACAAGCAGGCAAGGAAACGAGACATATGCTTTATATCGATCATGCATACTATACGATTGCCGTGATTGAGACGTTTGTCGGCGACAATCTGTCGGAGCGCCTGCAGCTTTCATACGCCGGATGTGTGCAGGAAAATCAGCAAGGAATATGGTATCTGGAGAAAGTCAATCGCAGGATTCTGCCGCTGGAGTCGCTTGTCCAACTCTATGCTCTGGTCGGTCAATATAACATAACATTGGAAATGGCTGAAGACATTTGGGATCACCGCACTGCGATGTTTTACCTCTTATATGACAAATCCTCCATTTGGCGAAAGCACTTGACCAGTAATGAAAGACGATGAAGGCAAGCAAAGAAAATGTACGACATGCGCCACATCATCAGCTGTCCCGAGCCTGCCTACAGGAGTTTCTTCCGCTAATTGCATCCGCTCTTCTTCCGTTAATTCAGAAATCATATCCGTATCGATGGCACCGGGTGCAACCGCATTTACCGTAATGCCTGCACGGGACAACTCTTTGGCTAATGCTTTTGTAAAAGCCAAAATTCCTCCTTTTGAAGCAGAATAAGCGACTTCACACGATCCGCCCGTCATGCCCCAGATCGAGCTGATATTCACGATCCGTCCATAGTTTTGCCGAATCATCGCTGGCAGTACAGACTTGGTCAATAAATACGGACCTGTCAGATTTGTGGCAATCAGTTGCTGCCATTGTTCATATGTCGTATCGATCAGCAGATTTGTATGACTGACTCCTGCGTTGTTAATCAAAATATCGATCTGTTCGAATGTTTCTCCTGCAAAATCGGCCAATCGCCGGATATCTTCCTGTTTGGTCACATCAGCGGCAAATGCATACGCCTGCACACCCAGTTCCTTGCAGTAAGCAACAACCGTCTGCGCCTGCTGTCTGGAAGTATGGTAATGAACGATCACATTGGCTCCCGCTTTGGCAAGTTGATATGCACACGCCTGTCCAATCCCGCGGGCGGCTCCTGTAACGATTGCGGTTTGCCCAAGCAATGGGCGCGTGGCAAAGTTAGTTTCAAATTCCATTTGTTCCTCTCCGATCTGTAGGAAATCAATCATACGAAGAATCTCTCCTAACATAAGTATAAACGGAAAGGATGTCAGAAATCGATGTCGAATACGTACTCCTATACGATATGTTTTTGCAACGCTTGCTGCATATTCTTTGCGTTCGATTCATGTGGATCTTATGGAAACGCATACAATGGTATAAGATCATGTGTCAGCAGGTTTCATCGATGAAAGGAGGCTAAACATGTTTGAAAAAATTCTCGTCGCCAATCGGGGGGAAATTGCCTGCCGTATTATGCGCACTTGTAAAGCTTTAGACGTCCGAACGGTTGGTATATACTCGGAAGCGGATCGCAATTCCTTGCATGTCCAGATGGCGGATGCCGCTCATCTTGTGGGACCGCCGCCGGTCGCTCAAAGCTATCTGCAAATGGATCGCATTCTTGAGATTGCCATGCAGGAACAAGTACAGGCAATCCATCCAGGGTATGGCTTGTTATCGGAAAATCCCGAGTTTGCGAAAAAATGCGCACAGGCAGGGATTGTGTTCATCGGGCCGCAAGCAGATACGATTGAACAGATGGGCAATAAAGTAAACGCACGAATGGCGATGAAACATGCAGGTGTTCCAGTCGTTCCGGGTACATTGCAGCCGATCGCTGACGCCGAAACGGCCGTCCGTTTTGCCAACGAAATCGGCTATCCGGTGATGGTGAAAGCCTCCGCCGGCGGCGGTGGAATCGGTATGCAGGCAGTGGCGGATGACGACTCTCTCCGCAAAGCGTTTGCGGCAAATACCAAACGGGTGCAAGCCTATTTTGGGGATGGATCGATGTATCTGGAAAAATATCTGGAATCAACCCGACATATCGAAGCGCAAATACTTGCCGATACACATGGGAATGTCTTATTTTTATGGGAGCGGGAATGCTCCATCCAGCGTCGGCATCAAAAAATTCTCGAAGAAGCGCCATCGACGATTTTGACGGCGGATCAAAGGGAACAACTGCGGTCGATGGCACGAAACGCTTGTTCTGCACTTGGCTATGTCAATGCGGGAACGATTGAATGTCTGCTCGATCCACAGGGCTATCTGTATTTTCTTGAAATGAATACGCGGCTGCAGGTGGAGCATCCGGTCACGGAAGAAATTACGGGGTTGGATTTGGTAGCATGGCAGTTGCGCATCGCTAATGGTGAAGCGCTCACAATTAAGGATGAGGACATTTCCGTGTCCAAACACGCCATCGAATGTCGGATTTACGCAGAACGGCCGGATACGTTTTTGCCGTCGCCTGGTACGATTACATCCTTTAAACGTCCGGCCGCTCCGTGGATCCGCCATGAATTGGCGGTAGAATCAGGGATGACAGTCACTCCCTTTTACGATCCGATGATCGCCAAACTAATCGTAACGGGTGATACCCGCAACCAAGCGATCGAACGATTGCAGCACGCGCTTCATGCATATCAAATTGCGGGAATTCACACAAATGTACCGTTTCTGCAAACATTGGTCATACACCCGGAATTTCAAAAAGGGAATACGACAACCGATTTTATACAAAGGCATATGAAGCAATAGAAAAAGGTGGGATACATATGGCGGCGATTCATGCAACGATGGCAGGAACCGTTTTACAAGTGCTTGTATCAGAAGGTGATTCTGTTCAAGCAGGACAAGATGTAATTCTGTTGGAGTCGATGAAAATGGAAGTCCCTATTTCCTCCGAGCAAACGGGAATCGTCAAGAATATTCGCGTTACCGTCGGCGATTTTGTCAATGACGAGGATGTATTGATCGAGTTGGAGTAGTTTTTTTGAGTAGTTTTTAAAGGAGTGATGGCAAATGGCGCTGCAGGATCATTTACAGGAGGCCACGGAACGGATTTTGAAAGGCGGGGCGGATAAATATCACGAAAAAAACAGGGAACAAGGAAAATTGTTCGCGCGCGAGCGATTGCGGTTGTTATTTGATGAAGGTACGTGGACAGAAGATGCGCTATTTGCCAACTGTCAAGACCCGGAGCTGCCGGCAGACGGTGTGGTCACCTGTCTTGGAACGATTCATGGCCGGACTGTTGCAGTCATGGCCAACGATTCCACGGTAAAAGCCGGGTCGTGGGGATCGAGAACCGTTGAGAAAATCATCCGGATTCAGGAAACGGCAGAAAAACTGCAGATCCCTTTGTTTTATCTGGTCGATTCTGCCGGTGCCCGCATTACCGATCAGATCGAGATGTTCCCCGGCCGCCGCGGGGCGGGACGGATTTTTCATAATCAGGTACGGCTAAGCGGCCGGATCCCGCAGGTTTGTCTGCTATTCGGTCCTTCCGCTGCGGGGGGCGCATATATTCCCGCCTTTTGCGACATTGTCATAATGGTGGACAAAAACGCCAGCATGTATCTTGGGTCTCCACGCATGGCGGAAATGGTGATCGGAGAAAAAGTGACGCTCGAAGAAATGGGCGGCGCCCATATGCATTGCACAGTCAGCGGCTGCGGGGATATCCTGGCAAAGTCGGAGCAAGATGCGATTTTGCTCGGCCGCGAGTATATCCGGTATTTTCCTGCCAATTGCAGCCAAAAGCCGGAACGCTTGCCAACCGTTGCGGCAAAGTCATTTGACAAATCGATCGAAGAAATTATTCCAGCCAACCAGAATGCGGCGTTTGACATGTATCAATTGATTGAACGGATTGTCGATGCAGATAGTTTCTTTGAAATCAAAAAGCGCTTTGCGGCAGAAATTATTACAGGTCTGGCGAGAATCGATGGCAGAAGCGTGGGGATTGTCGCCAACCAGTCAAAGGTCAAAGGCGGCGTGTTATTTGTCGATTCTGCCGATAAATCTGCACGGTTTCTGGCATTATGCGATGCCTTTCATATTCCGTTGATTTTTCTTGCGGATGTCCCGGGATTTATGATCGGAACAAAAGTCGAACGGGCTGGCATCATTCGTCATGGAGCCAAAATGATTGCGGCAATGTCCCAGGCGACTGTCCCGAAACTTTCCATAATCGTCAGAAAAGCGTATGGAGCAGGATTGTATGCAATGGCTGGGCCTGCTTTCGAGCCGGATTGTTGTCTCGCTTTGCCGACTGCGCAGATTGCCGTAATGGGGCCGGAAGCAGCAGTCAATGCCGTCTATAGCAATAAAATTCAACAACTGCCGGAGTCGGAACGCCAGGCATTTATTGAACAAAAGCGGCAGGAATATAAAGAAGATATTGATATCTATCGATTGGCCTCGGAAATGGTCATTGACGGCATCATTGCACCAAATCAATTGCGGGAAGAACTCATCCAACGATTGACGATGTATGAATCCAAATATGTTCCGGAGCTTTCCCGAAAACATCCGGTGTATCCGGTATAAGAAGTGAACAAAACAGCTGCAGGGTTGAAAGGGTATGCACTCTTTTTTCTGCGGCTTATTGTTTTTTTGAGGAAGTTGTTGCACTATGTTGTTAGAACAAATCCTTCGATGTTCAGACGTCTTTGACATCTTCAATTGGACATCTTCATTTGAACCTTCACAGGAAAGGAAAGCAACGAATGTGCAAGTAGCTATTATTGGAGCAGGTGCTGTTGGGAAGTGGCTGGCAGGCATTCATATGCAAGCTGGAGTTAAAACGGGTTTAATCTGCAAGAATTCGCAACAAGCAAAAGCGGTACAGCAATCAGGCATTCAAGTGATGGATACTGTTTCCGGCCGCACAAACGAGTATCCGGTCGATTGCATTGCCTGGGAACATGTAACGGCTGCGACAGTTGCTGCTGTAAAAGTATGGATTGTCTCCGTAAAAACCTATCAATGGCCGGTATTCTATGAATTATGGAGCCGAAACGTGGAACCTTTTTTGCAAGCGAGCCCATTGGTTGTTGCTGTACATAACGGATTTGTGGATTATCGGCAAGTCTCTCCCAAAATCGCGGCACGACGAATCATTCGCAGTGTGTTGACATATGGCGTGACAGCTGAAGAAGCCCGGTCTGTTCAGATTCGTGGAAACGGAGTATGGACGTTGGAACAGCCATCGGACTTGCATGACAGTCAAACGTTTCAGAATTGGGTGGAGGCTATAAAGCCCCGTGTGAACATCACAGTTACTTCCGACATCGATTCGGCCATCTGGCGCAAATTGCTTGTCAATTCCTGTGTGAACCCTGTGACGGCGCTGGCAAAGCTGGAAAATGGCGTTGCTTGGGAAAATCCACATGCCCATCCCATGATGGTGGCATTGGCAAAGGAAGCACAGGAAGTGAGCCGATTGAAGTATGGAATGGAGCTGGTGGAATTGCTGCCGTATATTCAACAAGTATGTACCGATACATATTACAATCGTTCTTCTATGCTGCAGGATCTGCTGGCAGGCAGAAAAACGGAAATTGATGCATTAAATGGGCGAATTCTTCAATTGGCCAAAGAATATGGACTAAAAGCGATGCATCATCAAATCATGTATGATCTGATAAAAGCGCAGGAATGATCGAGGGGAGATGGGAAACATGATTCGCAATCATGTTCGGAATTTTATGGAAGAAATCGTGTGGAATCAATTGGAAGACTTGCTTCCTACAATGCCTCAAGTATGCAGTTGCGACATATGCTTGCAAGATATGTTTGCATTCGCGTTAAATCAACTGCCTCCCCGCTATATCGCAACAACAGGCGGAGAAGTATATACCAAATTGAAGTTGCTGGAGGCGCAGTACCATGCAGATATTTTAGCTGCGCTGACAAAAGCGGTCAAAGCGGTTTCGGAACATCCAAGACACGACGCTTCCGTGGATCAGTGAATAAAGCAGAAACAGCAGAATAGAAACAGAGTCTACTATTCGAATATGCGTAAAATACGAATACTACGCATTCCGTATAAAAGAACCTTCCTTTCTATGCCGTGGAAAGGAAGGTTTAGTCCGTTTTGGCAGCGGAAGGATACACACCGGGACATTTAATATCCTGTTTTTTCTGGTGTTCTGCACCCCAATCCCGCAAAGCTTCCAACACAGACTTTAGGGTTTTTCCGCTCTCTGTCAGCGTATATTCGACACGCGGCGGAATTTCCGGATAGAGAGTTCTGGTCACAACTCCTTGTTCTTCCAACTCTTTCAATCGATCTGTCAATAATTTTGAGCTGATCGGGAGAGTTGCTGCAATCTCCGTAAAACGTTTTTTTCCTGCGAATAATTCACGCAATATTAAAAGGGTCCATTTTTTACCGACGACTCCTAATGTAAACTCAATGGGACAAAGATCTTGATCATGCATCGAAATCGCACCTTTTTTGTAGCTTTCGTTTTGGTTTTGTAAATTTCTTATTTGAAGGTTCCATTGTCGCTTTCTTGTACACATGTTGCGTCTGGATAACTCATTTTCTTTTAGTATACCATATTTCAAGAATACGAGTTGGATTTGGCGGGAAAAGTATACAACCCATGTTACTTTACTTTTTAAAGTATATGAGGTATAGTATATTTTGGTATTCGTAAACGAATGATTCGATTGAGGTGAGTTTATGGCGAAATTATTTACACTTTACCCATTATGGGCAAAACACGCTGCTATCGCTTTCGGAGCGGAATCGGTATTGACCGGTCAATATCGGAGGGCGTTTTCATGAGGATTGAACGTTCGAATGTAACGGATCGTTCATTTTTAAACATATATGAACAGGATTTTTCCCAAATATCCAATCTTTATAGCTGGAATCCGCACAACGAAGCAGACTGGCAAGCCCGCGCCGCCGAGTTGCAGTCTCGCTTTGCCGATGCAGAATATAGAAATCGCCTGGCGGATGCGCTTGTTGCCTACAATCGCTCCATTGGTGCCGGATCGCAAGCATTGGCATCGATCGAACAACTTCGCAATGGTGCATTGGCGATTGTTACGGGTCAACAGGCGGGGCTGTTCACAGGTCCCCTTTATACGATTTATAAAGCGATCACTGCCGAGTTATTGGCAAACGAATATCAGCAGCGGTTGGGAGTGTCCGTGATACCGGTATTTTGGATTGCTTCGGAAGACCACGATTTTTTGGAAGTCAACCACATCTTTGTGCAGACATCAGAATCCTTGTCCAAAATCGAATGGTCGAAGCAGGAAACAAGCCGAAAATCAATCGGTCATATCAAAGTTCCGGAACAGGAAGTCAATCGCCTCATCGACGAATTAAAAGCATCCACCATCGAAACGGAATTTCGGGAACAGTTGCTGCAAACCATTTATGAATGTTGGCAATCCACCGATTCGATGGCGGATTGGTTTGGGGCGTTAATGGCGCATATTTTCGAGAACAGCCGTCTTGTATTTCTGAATCCGATGTTGCATGAATTTCGTCAATTGAGCGCTTCTGTTTTCACACAAGGGATTGAATGGAATGAAGCCATTCGGAACGCCGCTTTTCAGGGAGCCGAGCAAGTTCGCAGATGCGGGTTGGAACCACAAGTTCATATCATGGGGCACAGTAGTTTGTTATTTCTGCAAATGGATAATGGCAGATACCCATTGGATTTCATCGATGGCCGATTTGCGGCGAGGGGAACAGAATATTCTTGGTCGGGGTCGGAGCTTGTGCAAATCGCCCGCACCGCTCCGGAACGGATGAGTTCAAATGTATTGCTCAGGCCGATCGTCCAGGATCATCTGCTTCCGACTTTGGCATTCGTAGGCGGCGGCGCGGAAGTCGCCTATCACGGAATGCTGAAGGAACTGTTTCATGTGTACGGCATTTCGATGCCGATCATTATGCCGCGCATTTCGATCACAGTCATTGAAAAAGCAGCGGCAAAAAACAGCAAAAAATACAATGTTTCCATTGATTCGATCGTGTCGGGACAGGATCCTTTACAGCAGGTTTTGAGCCAGCTGGATCCGGTAGGCGTCGACACGGTGTTTGCATCGTTTTTCGAGCAAATCGACAAGTTGTACGTGAAGTTAAAGGAGGATCTCGTGCAGATCGATCCGCAACTGAAAAAATTATCGGAAGAAAATCAACAATGGGTGCAACAACGGGTTGAATCATTGCGACAAAAAACATACCAATTTCATGAACAAAAACATGAGATTGCCGTACGGCAACTGCAAAAACTGACTGCATCGCTATATCCGAACGGGCATCTGCAAGAACGGGTATTGAATATTTTTCCATTCTTGATCAAATATGGCCCACAGTTTGTTTCGGATTTGCGTGATCACTTGGAGAGCGGGAACTATACACATTGGTATCTCTATCTATAGACAAGACATGTTTCCCAAAGAAATGTGGTCGAAAGAAATGGTGTTAAATGAAATGCCGGTTAAAGAAATGGATGTTATTTCTTTGTTTGTCAATTATAATAAGATCCGTGTGATTTTTAGGCGCAATCAAGTGGTTCGCAAGTATGGAGGATGAGCATGGAAGGAGCGTTAGGGAAATTAGATAACAGGCGCTTGCAAGTATGGCAAGTGTCAAATCTCGGCTTTGCCCATATGGTAAATGATTTGATGACGACAGGATTGGTACCTGCATTATTGCCTCTGTATAAACATGCGTTTCATTTGAATTATACGCAAACGGGCTTAATTGTTTTTATGTCGTATCTCACATCTTCTGTCATGCAGCCGATTTTTGGATATTTTACCGATCGCAAGCCGAAACTCTGGCTATTGCCGGCGGGTGTCTTCCTTTCCTGTCTGGGGCTTGCTCTATCTGGGATTGCACCATCATTGCCGTGGGTATTGGTTTTCGTGGCTATTTCCGGATTGGGTTCAGGCGCGTTTCATCCGGAAGCATCAAGAGGCGCACACCTGGCGGCAGGTCGGGGAAAAGGATTGGCGCAGGCGATCTTTCAGGTCGGCGGCAATGCAGGTCAGGCGTTCGGTCCTTTGATGATTCCGTTGTTCCTGATGGCGACTGGAATTCGCGGAGTCATGTGGTTTTTGGCGTTGGGTGTATTTGTTTTTGTAGTATTGTGGCGTTTGCTGCCATGGTATCGAATGCGAATGGAACAAGAGCAAAAGCGGAAACGCACAATTGAAGGAAACAACCGCATCTGGGCCGTCATTTTGCTGGTGTTTGTCGTCATTCTCAGATCCTGGTGCCAGATTGGCGTCTCCGGTTTCCTTCCGTTTTTTTATCAACAGCAGCACATGTCGTTAAATACAGCGGAACTGTTCAATTTTTTGTTTTTAGGCGCAGGAGCCGTCGGTACGTTCATCGGCGGCACAATGTCAGACCGGATTGGGAAAAAATGGCTGTTGCTCGGCTCGATGCTGCTGTCTGCACCGTTCGCCTTTTTGCTGCCAAAATTGCACGGAACACTTGCGGCTATCGATTTGATAGCGTTTGGATTTCTCGTTCTGTCGTCATTTGCTGTAACGGTGGTCTATTGCCAAATGCTCTTGCCAAAAAACATTGCCATGGCATCCGGGTTGATGATTGGGTTTGGAGTAGGCGCGGGAGGCATTGGCGCAACCATGCTGGGTTGGATTACCGATCATTTTGGCGTTGGAGCTGTTTTTGATTTTATTGTGTTGTTGCCGCTATTAGGTGCAATCATCAGCGCTTTTCTTGTAAATGATCAAACGCTTATAAAAAAGCAAGCGTAAAAAGCATGTGGAATTTGTAAAAAAACCGTTCAATCGAGTTGCGGCGATTGAACGGTTTTTTATTGAAACCATATATTTGCCCATTTTTGCAATTCATTCATCGAGGTTTCCAACGCTTTTCCTTTTTCGGTCAATTCATATTCGATCAGTACGGGGATTTCTGGGAACACCGTACGTTTTACAATGCCTGCAGTCTCCAATTCTTTCAAACGTTCAGCGATCATACGGTCACTCATATTTGGAATCACTTCCGCAATGTCTTTAAAACGCTTGGGGCCTGATAGGAGTACTCGAATGAGCAATCCGGTCCACCGTTTTCCCAACAGTTCAAAGGCGGCCTCAAATTTGGGGCACATTTGCAAATGATCCATTCCTATCACCACCTATTTTACATAATACCATAGATCCTATTGAAAAATAAGTATCGATCAGTCGATTTGTCTCCTGGATTTGTGCTTCAGTGCGGCAAAAGGAAATTCAGCAGTTTTAAAAAATCTTGCGACGATTCGGCAGGATTTTTTTTGGTTGGGAAGAATTTGATATAGGGTGGTTTAAAGTGGAGCAAAGTGGTGAGTTTTGGAGCGGAAGTGGGTGAGCAGGATGTTCATGGGGGAGTATCAACATTCCGTTGATGAAAAAGGACGTATGATCATTCCTGCGAAATTCCGCGATGCACTCGGTGTCGGTTTTGTTTTGACACGAGGGCTGGACAACTGCTTGTTCGTATACCCGCATGATGAGTGGGAGATATTAGAAGCGAAACTCAAAACATTGCCGCTGACTCGGGCGGATGCACGCTCATTTGTCCGTTTCTTCTTTTCCGGGGCGACCGAATGTGAATTGGACAAACAAGGGCGAATCAGCATTCCCGCAACGCTTAGGGAATACGCGGGGCTTGTGAAAGACTGTACCGTTATCGGAGTTTCCAATCGCATTGAAATTTGGGCAGCGGATCGCTGGCAGTCATACAGCAATGACGCATCTGAATCTTTCGCATCGATTGCGGAGACACTTGTAGACTTAAACCTTTAGAGGTGATGGATCGTGACAGAATTTCATCATACATCCGTATTCCATAAAGAGGCTGTGGAATTGTTACTGGTGCGGCCGGACGGATGGTATGTGGATTGTACGCTTGGCGGAGCGGGACATACAAGACAATTGCTGGACCAAAGTTCGCCAAACGGTCAGGTCATCGCATTTGATCAGGACGAAACTGCGATTGCGAACGCAAGGCAATTGCTGCGCGAATATGGCGACCGTATACATTTGATACATGATAATTTTCAAGCCCTTCGTTTTCACATGGAGGCAATGCAAGTAGAAGTAGATGGAGTCTTGTTTGATCTCGGAGTGTCCAGCCCGCAATTGGATGTGGGTGAACGGGGGTTTAGCTATCAGCACGATGCCCCGCTTGATATGCGGATGGATCGCCGCAATCCATTAAGTGCGTATACCATTGTAAACGAATGGCCAAAGGAAGAAATTACCCGAATCATTCGGGAGTTTGGCGAGGAAAACTGGGCAGCGCGCATCGGTGAATTTATTGTGGAAAAACGGCAAGCGGCACCGATCGAAACGACATGGCAATTGGTAGATGTGATTAAAGCGGCCATTCCGGCGAGAGCAAGGCGAGAGGGCCCGCATCCGGCGAAGCGAACATTTCAAGCCATTCGCATCGCTGTGAATGACGAATTGGGAGTATTTGAGCGAACGTTGAGGGATGCGCTGGATCTGGTGACACAGGGCGGCCGGGTGGCTGTCATCACCTTTCATTCGCTGGAAGACAGAATTTGTAAACAAGTCATGCAAGAATATGCGAAAGGATGTATTTGTCCGCCGCAATTTCCGATCTGCAAGTGTGGGCAAACACCTCGCGTCAAATTGGTAACCCGCAAGCCTGTTTTGCCGACACAAGCAGAACTCGACCAGAATCCGCGGGCACGATCGGCCAAACTGCGCGTGGCGGAAAAGCTGTAATCGATCATTGATAAAAATTTGGGGGAGGAACATCTATGTTAGCACGCAAGCCAATCTATCAACATGAGCATACAACAACAAAGCAAACCATACCTCGAACAAACAGCTATAGTCATGCGGCAACGAACATACAGGCAAAATCCCGGGTAAAAGAAAAAGTAAGCTGGCTGTTAACGGTGGGGATTTGCGCCAGTATGGCAATGTTTGTCGTTTCCCAGTATGCGGTCATCACAAAAACAAGTTACCAGGTGGATCAAATCAACCAGCAAATTCATGCATCCAGCACAAAGTATGAAAATCTGCAAGCAGAATCTGTCAGTCTATCAAATTCCAAGCGAATCATCGACATAGCATTGACAAAATTACATATGCAGTTCGTATCGCAACATTCGGCACGGTGAATTTCATGAGTCAATTTCGTTTGCGAACAGGTATTTTGCGGCTGCTTATCATTAGTCTTCTGCTTCTTTTAATTGGGCGAATCGGGTATTTGCAAATCGTCGACGGGAAAAAATTGACCGCACTCGCGCAGGAAAATTGGGTAGAAACCAAAGATATTCAAGCGGTGCGGGGAACGATCTATGATTCTGCCGGACAAAAGCTTGCATACACATTGCCCGCTTTTTATTTGAATGTGCATCCGGAAAGCATGAAAGGCAAAGATCCGCAATATCTTGCACAAAAAATCAGCGATCTTTCCAATCGCGCGCTGCCATATGATGCATTGATTAAAATTTTTAACCAAACAGATTCAAAAGGCTGGTTTGAACTGCCCAACTATAAAATCGAACAAAAAACAAAAGATGCGATTGTAAAATTTTTAGAAACACATTTTAAGGAACAAAGCGCGTCCATGGCCGAATACGATTCAGGGATCTATTTTATGGATACGGTCAAGCGCGATTATCCGAACGGTGACTTTGCTTCACACGTACTCGGATTTGTCACCGGCAATGGAATTGACAAGCCGTTGCAAGGCGCTGGCGGCATCGAATATCAATACAATTCTTTGTTGACAGGAAAACCTGGGAAAGAACGGTTTTTAAAAGATCGCGATGGCAATCCGCTGCCTTTTGGTCAACAATTGTACAAAGCGCCTGTACAGGGCAAAGACATTGTATTGACAATCGACAGTACGATTCAACGGTTTGCCGAGCAAGCGGTCGATACGATCATGAAAAAGTATTTGCCGAAAGAAGCGACTGTTATCGTGACAAATCCGAAAACAGGGGAAATCCTGGCGCTCGCCAATCGGCCGTCCTATGATCCCAATGATATTTCAAAAGCATCGGCAAATGCACTGTATACCAACTGGGGAGTCAATGCCGTATTTGAACCGGGTTCCACATTTAAAGTCGTGACATTGACCGCAGCATTGGCGGAACACAAAATCTCATTGAACGATACCTATCAGTCGGGATCCATCATGGTAAAAGGCGCAACGCATCCGATTTATGACTGGAACTATGTGGGTTGGGGCAGGATCACATATCGGGAAGCGATGATTCATTCCAGTAACGTTGGCTTTGTCAATATTGGGCAAGCACTAGGCGCGGATTTGTTGTTTAAATATATCGACTTATTTGGTTTTAATCATAAAACGGGGATTGACTTGCCCGGTGAACCCAATTCGATTTTGTTTGATCCAAAGACGATCCGTCCCGTCAACTTGGCAACGACGTCGTTTGGACAAGGGATTGCGGTATCTTCGATTCAGCAGGTAGCGGCAGTGGGCGCAGTCGCAAATGGCGGGGACCTGATGAAACCTTTTGTCATGAAGGAAGTTCGGGACCCGACTACAGGCGCGACGATTCAAGTGACCAAACCAACCGTTGTACGTCAAATCGCAACGCCGGAGATTATGAAGACGGTCCGGCAAGTCATGGCCGAAGACGTCAATAGTGATGAAAAAGTAATCAAAGTTCCGATTGATTACCCAATGGCGGGAAAAACAGGAACCGCGCAGATTCCGGATGATCATGGCGGATATATGCCGAATGAGTATGTTACATCATTTATCGGATTTGCACCCGTACAAGATCCAAAGCTGGAAATTTATGTGACAGTACGCAGTCCGGATCCATCGAAGGCGCCGGCGTATGGAGATATTATCGCTGAGCCTTCTGCATTGACAGTCATGAATGAAAGTTTGCACTATATGGGTGTACAGCCGCAAACGAATACCAATAGCATGACAGACAGCAAGAATCAATCACCGCAAAGCGTTGCGAATTATGCATTGGTGCCCGATCTTTCCGGACAAACGGCCACAGGCGCCGCAGCAACAGCGAAGAAAGCGGGATTCCAACTGCAAGTGTTGGGAACTGGAAAAACAATTTCCAAACAATGGCCCGCTGCCAATCAACAATTTGTACAGGGGAGCAGGATCATTGTACTGACCGGAGATTCCATCCAGCCTGGGAAAGAAAAGATGCCTGATTTGACAGGGATTTCCCTGCGGGAAGTCAGCGACATTTTATCTGTGCTCCATGTCGGGTTCGTGCCTTCGGGAAGCGGTTTTGCAGATCGGCAAAGTATACCGCCCGGGTCCGATTTGCCGGCAGGAGCTACGATTCAAGTTGACTTTAAACCGCGTTGACAAACGTTGCAGCACGCAGATTTGCCGCGTGCCTGCTCACGAATTGTAAAGGATTGTAATGCGATCGGCAATTCGGAATGACTGTTTGGATGGCGGCCATTTCAAAATCGATGGGTATGTTTGTCTGCCTTTTGCATATTGTGAAGATAGTAGGACTTGCTTTAGGGTTGAGGCTCGAAAAGGAGGCGTCACAATTGCGAATGGCAAATGCAACGCTGAGACGTCGACTCGTCGTCGTGTTGGTGGGATTTTTCGTAGTATTCGCGTTATTGATTGTACGATTGGCGTATTTGCAATTGATCAAATCGCCATGGCTGACAGAACAGGCCGAAAATCTATGGAAACGGAACATCCCGGTGGAAGCGATGCGCGGAACGATTTTTGACCGGGAAGGGCAGGTGCTGGCGTACAATGGGAGTGCAGCCACCGTTGTCGTGATTCCATCTCAGGTCAAAGATAAACAGGCGACTGCAGCGAAATTGGCAAAAGTATTAGATGCAAGCACGGAAGAAATTTTAAAACGCATTCAAAAACGCACGCTTTTGGTATATTTGGGTCCGAAAGGGAGGCGAATCTCCGATGATAAGGCAAAAGCGATTCGAGACATGCGGCTTCCGGGCGTATTTATTACGGAAGGCGGTACACGGCTCTATCCAAATGACAGCCTGGCAGCACAAGTGCTTGGATTTACAGGTGTTGACAATCAGGGGCTGGCTGGTGTGGAAGCTGAATATGACAAGCAGTTAAAAGGCGCACCTGGGCATATCAGTTTTTTCGCCAATGCGAAAGGCCAGGAAATGCCCCAGCAAAATGATCAATATGTTCCGCCGGTAAACGGTGAAGATATGGTTTTGACGATTGACAAAAAAATACAGACGTTTGTGGAGCGGGAAATTCAAAACGCAGTGGCAGAATACAATCCGGATTCGGTAGTCGGTATTGTCGCCAACCCGAAAACAGGGGAAATTTTGGCAATGGCCAATTATCCCACATTCGATCCGGGGCATTGGAAAGACTATCCAAAAGAGTCGTATGACCGCAATTTGGCCATTTGGAAAACGTTTGAACCTGGGTCAACATTCAAGATCGTTACATTGGCAGCAGCATTGCAAGAGAAAAAAGTGAATTTGAAAGATTCTTTTCATGATCCTGGCTATTATGAAGTTGCCGGTCATAAAATTAAGTGTTGGAAAGCTGGAGGCCATGGGTCCGAATCATTCCTTGAAGTAGTGGAAAACTCCTGTAACCCGGGATTTATCTTGATGGGGGAACGTTTAGGCAAAACTACGCTGTTTGACTACATTAAAAATTTTGGCTTCGGGCAAAAAACAGGTATCGATTTGCCGGGAGAAGGAAACGGAATTTTGTTCAAGCTGAATAAAGTCGGCCCATTGGAACTTGCCACGACGTCTTTTGGCCAAGGGGTTTCTGTGACGCCGATCCAGCAAGTGATGGCGGTTTCCGCAGTTGCCAACGGCGGTGAATTGATGAAACCATTCGTGGTAAAAGAGTTTAAAGACCATTCAACCGGACAAATACTTTCCGAAACAAAGCCGACGGTTGTCAGGCGCGTGATCACGCCGGAAGTTGCACAGGAGATCCGAGGGGCTTTGGAAAGCGTCGTTGCCAGAGGTTCTGGAGCGAAAGCATACCAGGAAGGATTCCGTGTAGCCGGCAAGACAGGTACCGCACAGGTCGTGGAAAACGGGCGCTACTCAGGCAGCCATTACATCGTGTCTTTTATCGGCATGGCGCCTGCGAATGATCCGAAGCTTGTGGCGTATATTGCAGTGGATCATCCAAGACCGAAAGGCACACCTGTATTTGGCAGCCAGATTGCGGCGCCGATTGTGGGCCGCATACTCGCAGACAGTTTAACGTATATGCATGTGCAGCCGTCGGCAGATGGATTGCCGAAAAAATACAAGTATCCGGACATTACACCGACTGTTATTCCTGACTTGACAGGTTTGAGCAAACAAGAAGCAAGTCGCAAAATGCTGGAAAGCAGCGCAAATTTGCGTGCCGAAATGCTTGGAAATGGAGATACTGTGATTGCACAGCGGCCGTCGCCAGGGACAAAAGTTCCGCCTGGCACTCGTATCCTATTATATCTGGGGAATAAGCCGGGAGATTCGACAGAAAAAAAGGCCAATTAAACTTTTCCCGGATTGGACGCCATGGTTGGCAAAGGAGTATCGGTTCTTGCGCCGATTTATTTTCGATAAGTTCTTGACAGCCTACCGGAAAGCTCATAGAGTACTAATTATGGATTGATTCAGGAGGATAAGGAGGCAGACCGTTGTTTTTACAAACACTGATTGCAAGTCTACTGCATAAACACGTGCTGGGTGCACCGGAAGCGGTAGAGATCCGGTCGATTACCTCAAACTCGAAAGAAGTAACGGCAGGTAGTTTGTTTGTCGCCATTGTTGGAAATACCGTTGATGGACATACATTTTTACCGGAAGTGTGTGACAAGGGAGCGGTTGCGGTATTGGTAGAGCGGGCCTGTGAAGATCTCCCAAACCACGTTGTACAAATCGTTGTGCCGAGCACCAGAAAAGCCGTTGCCATTGTAGCAAGCGTCTTTTACCGACAGCCCTCGAAAGAAATGAAAGTCATTGGAGTGACAGGCACCAACGGCAAGACTACGACAACCCATTTAATTGAAAAAGTCCTGTCCGACTGTGGTTTTACAACAGGGTTGATCGGCACGATCCACATGCGGATCGGGCAGGAAGTGATCGATGTTGCCAACACGACACCGGAAGCATTGGAGCTTCAGAAAACCTTTCGAACCATGTGTGACAGGAATACCACATATTGCATAATGGAAGTTTCTTCACATGCTCTTGAACTCTATCGCGTAGCCGGTACGCATTTTCGGACAGCGATTTTTACGAACCTGACACAAGATCATCTGGATTTTCACGGTACAATGGAGCAGTACCGAAATGCGAAAGGAAAGTTTTTTTCAAGACTTGGCAACACATACGAAGATTCGACGGAGAAACAGAGTTTTGCCGTCATTAATCGGGATGATCCGCATGCGGAGTTTTTTCTCGCACAAACCGTAGCACCTACGATTACATATGGCATCGACCAGCCTTCCGATGTGCGGGCGCTTGATGTTCACATTACTGCAGAAGGCGTGTTCTTTCGATTGGAAACATTTGCCGGTTCTGCTGCCGTGCAATTGCGATTGACTGGGAAATTCAGCGTCTATAATGCGTTGGCGGCCATTGCCGCTTGCTTGATTGAATCGATCCCCCTGCCTGCAATTCTACATTCCCTGGAGCAGGTGGATAACGTTCCTGGTCGATTTGAAAAAGTCGAAGAAGGACAGCCGTTTACCGTCATCGTCGATTACTCCCATACCCCGGATAGTCTGGAAAACGCCTTAAAGACCATCCAGGAGTTTGCAAAAGGGAAAATCTGGACAGTCGTTGGCTGCGGCGGTGACAGGGATCGTTCCAAACGCCCCATCATGGCGAAAATTGCCGCAACGTACAGCGATACGGCGATCCTTACATCAGACAATCCGCGCACGGAAGATCCGGATCGGATTTTGGATGACATGGAAGCCGGACTGCAAGAAATCCCAAATCTCAATTATTTTCGATTGGCGGATCGGAAGCAAGCGATCCGCTATGCCATTGAGCATGCAGATCCATCCGATTGTATCCTGATTGCCGGCAAAGGTCATGAAACCTATCAGATTATCGGGAAAACCAAATACCATTTTGACGATCGTGAAATTGCGCGTTCCGTCATACGAGGGATGGGACAATGAAACGAACGGTGGCAGAAATTGTATCGATGACGCAAGGAGCGCTTGCAAAAGGGCCAGAGGATGTACTTGTGACAGGTGTTTCGACAGACAGTCGAAACATCCGGCCGGGAAATCTCTTCGTTCCGTTAATTGGCGAAACGTTCGACGGCCATCAATTCGCCGAAGCGGTAGCGGCAGCCGGTGCAGCGGCGATTTTGTGGACAGAAGGCAGGGAACTGCCGACAGTCAATTGCCCGGTGATCGTCGTCGCGGATCCATTGCTGGCGTTACAGCAGCTTGCGCATGCATATCGCAAACAGCTGCATGCAAAGATTGTAGCGATTACCGGAAGCAACGGCAAAACATCGACGAAAGACATAATTGCAAAGGTGCTCAGCGAGTCGTTTCGCGTGCAAAAAACAGGCGGCAATTTGAACAATCATATCGGTGTACCGCTGACACTGTTGTCTTTAAAGGAAGATACAGAGATCGCCGTTGTCGAGATGGGCATGAACCACGCAGGTGAAATTCGCTTGCTCTCGCAAATTGCAGAGCCGGATGTGGGTGTAATCACAAACATCGGTGAAAGCCACTTGGAGTTTTTCGGGTCCCGTTCAGGTATTGCAGATGCAAAATGGGAATTGATCGATCAGTTGGAACAGTTGGGCGGACAACGGACGGCAGTGGTTAATGGAGATGAACCGCTGCTGCGCGAACGTGCCGGCAGGTTTTCCGGAAGACTTTTGTTTTTTGGCATTCAGCCGGGGAATGATGTGCATCCCGTACAATTGCAGCGCAATGGACTATCCGGATATACGTTTTCTGTAGGTGAAACAAATCGCTCCTTTCAACTGCCGGTTTTGGGAGAACATCAGGTGACAAACGCTTTGGCTGCCATTGCAGTGGCTCGCGAGTTTGGAATGCATGACGAAAAGATTGCTGCCGGGCTTTCCCGAGTACAGTTGACGCCCATGCGCATGCAGGTCATCCAATCGGAACAAACCGGGTGGGTCATGGTCAATGATGCGTACAATGCGAGTCCGACTTCCATGAAGGCCGGGTTCCAACTGCTCGGCGAGTTGACAGACGTTTATAAAATAGCCGCTCTCGGCGCGATGCTGGAACTCGGGAAGCAATCGCAGGAAGCGCATCGGGAAGTGGGAGCAGCAGCTGTACAATATGGCATTCAAGAATTGTATTGTTTTGGCGAAGATGCCCGCTATATCGTGGAAGGGGCTTTGGCTTTTGGACTGCAAAAAGAAAACGCCCATTGGTATAAGGATATCGAGTCGTTGCTGACGGATCTGCGTGCAAGAATGCTGGAAGTCAAAGACGGTGTGCTTTTTGTAAAAGGATCCCGGGGGATGCGGATGGAACGGGTGGTACAAGGGCTCGAATAAAACGACACATTTCAGAAACAGCAGAAGGGGGGCTTCGATCCGATGGATTTGCAGACATTGCTGTTCACAGCAGCTATGTCCTTTGCCGTAGCGGTGATCTTGGGACCTTTGTGTATACCGTTGTTACGTCGATTGAAAGTTGGTCAAAGCATTCGCGCGGAAGGACCGCAAGCACATATGAAAAAATCCGGCACACCGACAATGGGCGGCATTATGACTGTCATCGCACTCGCGATTACAGCGATCAAGTTCGGCTTTGGATCGAGCCAGATTTGGCTTTTATTACTTGTTACAATCGGATTTGGCTCCATTGGCTTTTTGGATGATTTCATCAAGGTCGTGTTAAAAAGAAATTTAGGTTTGCGCGCCAAACAAAAAATGTTCGGGCAAATTTTGGTTGCTGTCGTTTTTTATTTTATACTGTATTTTACAGGGCAACTCAATACTACCATTTCCATACCTTTTAGCAATTATGACTTGAATTTTAGCTGGTTGTACCTTCCCTTCCTCGTTTTTTTGGTGATTGGTTTTTCCAATGCCGTGAATCTGACGGACGGACTGGATGGATTGGCTGCCGGAACATCCGCGATTGCATATGGTACGTATGCAGTGATTGCTTTTCATTTAAGCCACTATGACATTGCTTTATTTTGTGCTGCAATGGTCGGTGCCGTAGTGGGTTTTTTGGTATTCAATATTCATCCGGCAAAAGTGTTTATGGGGGATACGGGGTCGCTTGCCATCGGCGGCGGGCTGGCCGCTGTCGCGATTTTGACCAAGACGGAAATATTGTTGTTGTTGATCGGCGGCATTTTTGTCATTGAAACTTTATCTGTAATGATTCAGGTATTTTCCTTTCAAACATTTGGCAAACGGGTGTTTAAAATGAGCCCGTTGCATCATCATTTTGAATTGGTTGGCTGGACAGAATGGCGGGTTGTTTTGACGTTTTGGCTGGTCGAGTTTGTGGCTTGTTTGGCAGCTATTGCGATTTATCAGCGGTAAGGAGAGAGTAGACAGATGCAAGTGAATGGGAAAGAAATCCTGGTGCTGGGGGCTGCCAAAAGCGGTGTTGCGGCAGCACTGCTGTTGCATCAACACGGCGCCATCGTGACAGTGAATGATAGCAAGCCAAGGGATGCGATTGCACATGATGTGGAATGTCTGGAGGAAAAAGGGATTCGTGTCGTGACCGGTTCCCATCCGGAAGGGATTGTTCATAAGGATCTATACTGTATCGTCAAAAACCCGGGTATTCCCTATTCTGCAGCGCCGATCGCAGCAGCGCAAAAACTTTCGATACCGGTCTATACGGAAGTGGAGATTGCATATCAATATGCACAATCTCCATTTATCGGCATAACGGGGAGCAATGGGAAAACGACGACGACGACACTGGTAGGCGAGATGTTGGCATCTGCTCATGTGCCGAATGTGGTTGCAGGCAATATCGGAACAGCTCTTTCCACAATCGTCGGGGAAACAAAACCGAAGGAATGGATTGTCGCCGAATTAAGCAGTTTTCAATTGCTGGGAATTGAAACGTTTCGCCCGAAGATTGCGGCGATTTTAAATATATACCAGGCGCATCTGGATTATCATGGAGATCTGGCCTCGTATCGGGCCGCCAAAAGTCGTTTGTTGATGAACCAGACAGACGATGACTTTGCCGTGCTGAATTATGACAATGCGGCTGCGTGGGAATTAAACAGCGCGACAAAAGCCCGCGTGATTCCTTTCAGCAGGACGCAGCGTCTGGCGCAGGGCGTGTTTGTGCAGGAGGGATCTATACATATCCGCATCGGCGACAAGGATGCGGACGTTTGCAATGTGTCGGAACTGGCCCTGCCTGGAGAACACAATCTGGAAAATATTCTCGCTGCGACTGCCATCGCATTCCTTGCAGGCGCCGGCATCGAGGCGATTCGCGCCGTGCTTTTGACGTTCCGCGGCGTCGAACACCGGCTGGAATATGTAAAGACAGTCAATCAGGTGCAATATTTTAACGATTCCAAAGCGACCAACAGCGATGCGGCCATGCGCGCCATCGGTTCGTTTGCGCAGCCGGTCGTGTTAATCGCCGGCGGACTGGACCGCGGCGATGATTTTCGCAAGCTGGAAGAAGTGTTGGCGCGGCATGTGAAAGCTGTCGTGCTGCTGGGACAATCCCGTTTTGCCTTTGCGGAAGCGGCCAAACGCGCCCATGTCAAAGAGATCGAACTTGTGGACGGTTTGGCGGAAGCGGTCGAAAAGGCGGCACAGATGGCGGCGCCGGGGGATGTTGTGCTGTTGTCGCCCGCTTGCGCTTCATGGGATATGTTTCAATCTTTTGAAGAGCGGGGGAGCATGTTTAAACATTTCGTGCATACATTATAGCGATTAGAGGACAAGGGATATGGAGGTGGGGTATTGTTGCAGCACAATACCAAAAATTCAGTTCCGGACTTATGGATCGCTATAACGACGCTTCTGTTATTGATCGTCGGCATCGTCATCGTTTATAGTGCGAGTGCCGTAATGGCCGCTCAGAAGTATGGAGACGCTTTTTATTATGTAAAACGGCAGTTGATTTTTGCCGGTCTTGGCGTTGTGATGATGTTTGTCATGTTGCGTTTTGAATACCGGAAGCTGGAACAATATGCAAAGCCGATGCTGCTTTTGTGCGTGTTGTTTTTGATTGCCGTGTTGATCCCGGGAGTCGGACAAATCCGCAACGGTTCCAGGGCGTGGCTGGGCATCGGTTCCTTCGGGATTCAACCGTCCGAATTTGCAAAGTTGGGAATGATTTTATTTTTTTCGTACTATTTGGCTCGGCATCAGCATAGAATTCAATCGTTTCGCACAGGACTTTTGCCGCCCCTTTTTTTGATTGTGGCATTTGTCGGATTGATCATGCTGGAGCCGGATCTCGGCCAAAGCGCCGTGTTGGTCGGCACAGGACTGTTGCTGGTGTTCGCGGCAGGCGCCCGCGTCAAGCACTTGCTTTCACTTGCGAGTCTTGGAATTCCCGTGTTTGTGGCTTTGATCATCGTTGCGCCCTATCGCTTGAAGCGCATCATATCCTTTCTTGATCCCTGGAAATATCCATTAGGGGAAGGGTATCATATCATCCAATCGTTTTTTGCCATCGGTCCAGGCGGCTTGCTGGGACTGGGGCTTGGACACAGCAGGCAAAAATTTTTTTATCTGCCGGAACCACAGACCGATTTTGTATTTTCCATATTGGCGGAAGAACTTGGGTTTATCGGTGCAGTAACTGTCCTTTTATTGTTCCTGGTGCTGATCTGGCGGGGGATTCGCACGGCCATCACCGCTCCCGATGCATTCGGCACATTGCTGGCGACAGGCATAACAGGTATGATAGCTGTACAAGTCGTAATCAATATCAGCGTTGTGACAGGATCGATGCCTGTGACGGGAATTACTTTGCCTTTAATCAGCGCCGGCGGGTCGTCATTGACGTTGATGCTGACGGGAATTGGGATTTTATTGAATATTTCAAGGTATTCCAAATAGATCGACGTTTCATCAAATAGTTCAACCTTTCACAAGGAAGAAAGGGGAATGCACATGCGTGTGATTGTAACAGGCGGGGGTACGGGAGGACATATTTTCCCGGCCCTCGCTTTGGCACGTCATATAAAAGAAATGGAGCCAGACTCCGAATTTTTATACATTGGCACAGAGAAAGGGCTGGAGCATGATATCGTTCCGAAAGCGGGTCTTCCGTTTCAGACAATCGAAGTCATGGGTTTGAAACGGAAATTGGGAATCGATACGATTCGGACATTTATCGTTCTGCGCCGCGGATTAAGTCAGGCAAAACGCTTGCTGCGAGAGTTCAAGCCGGATGTAGTGATCGGTACGGGCGGCTATGTGTGCGCGCCGGTCGTGTATACGGCAGCAAAGATGAAAATCCCTACTGTCATACATGAACAGAATGCCATCCCTGGTTTGACCAATAAAATGTTGGCGCGCTATGCCAGTGTTGTTGCCGTTTCTTTCCCGGATTCGGAAAAATATTTCAAGCGTGCCAAGCGTGTGGTTATTAGCGGCAATCCGCGAGCCAGCGAATTTCGGCGGCTGCCGGCGGATGTTGCAAAAGAATCCTTGTCGGCGCTTCATCTGCAATCCGATAAGAAGACAGTCTTGGTGGTCGGAGGTTCCAGAGGGGCCAGGCCCATAAATGAAGCAGTCATCAGCATGCTGCAAAAGATTGAGAAAGAGAAAAAGTTTCAACTGCTGTATGTCACAGGCCAAGTGCATTATGAACAAATCAAAGAGGCATGTCGTCAAGCGGGGATCGGCGATTCGGATTGGATTTCCATTCAACCTTTTTTATACGATATGCCGAAAGTATTGTCTGCCGTCGATGTGATCGTCGGCAGGGCAGGCGCCACGTCGCTTGCGGAAATTACATCCATTGGCGTCCCGAGCATTTTAATTCCTTCGCCTTATGTAGCGAATAACCATCAGTTTTTTAATGCCAATTGGCTCGTCGAACACGGGGCGGCGCTTTTGATTCCGGAAGCCGAACTGAACGGAGAGCGGCTGTATCAAGAAATCTGCAAGATTGTCGGTTCCGCTGCAGTTGCCGGGAAAATGGCTGACCAGAGCCGGGATCTTGGCTATCCGCATGCGGCAGAGATTTTATATACGACGATTCAACAAATCATCAAGGGCTAGGCGCATTAGGTTGGGCGTTTGTCACCGATTTCCCCGGTATGCCATATGATGGGTATACAAGGCGTGGAAACAAGAGACATAAGAAAGTATTGTGAGAAAGTTTGGAGGTACGTTACATCATGTATACGGAAAAAATCCCACAACTGTTGGAAGCCTGTGATGTCGGTGAAGTGTTCTATCAGGAACCGCTGGCTCGCCATACAACATGGCGGATTGGCGGGCCGGCAGATGTTCTGGTCATTCCCAAAACCATCACGCACATCCGGCAGATCATGCGAATCGTCAATGCTCACCGGATTCCGGTTTTTTTTCTCGGCCGTGGATCCAATCTTTTGGTTCGCGATGGAGGAATCCGTGGTGTAGTAGTCAAACTTTCCGATACTTTGACTCATATTTCGATCGAACCGGGCCATCAGTTGCTCGTGGAAGCTGGTCGATCCTTTGTTTCCGCCGCTAATTTCGCGATTCGCAATGGATTGAGTGGGCTCGAGTTTGCGACAGGAATTCCCGGAGCGGTTGGCGGTGCAGTGATGATGAATGCCGGGGCGCATGGCGGAGAAGTCAAGGATGTATTGGTTTCTGCCGATGTCATCGATGAGGCGGGACAAATACGTACGATGACAAATCGGGATTTTCAGTTTGCCTACAGGTATAGTTGTTTGAAAGACCATCCGTTGCCGGTTGTCCGCGCGTTGTTTCAATTGCGGCCGGGAGACGCGGAAGAAATGAAACAACGCGTGAAGCAATGGAGCAAAAAGCGCCAGTCCTCACAACCTTTGTCGATGCCGAATTGCGGCAGTGTATTTCGCAATCCGGAAGGCACATATGCGGGAAAGTTGATTGAAGATTCGGGCTTGAAAGGAACTTGTATCGGAACTGCTCAAATTTCGGAACTGCATGCAAACTTTATCGTCAACCGTGGTGGTGCGAAGGCATCCGATGTGATTCGCCTGATTGAACTTGTACAGGCGACAATTCTTCGTAACTATGGCATTACACTCATTCCGGAAGTGCGCATCGTGGGAGAAGATTAGACTCCTGGGGGTGACACGGTGGATACGCTGGCAATTGAAGGAGGCAAGTTATTACAAGGAACCGTACGTGTACATGGAGCAAAGAATGCTGCGTTGCCCATTATGGCCGCTACACTGTTGGCAGATGGCGAATGTATACTGGAAGATGTTCCAGATTTGAAAGATATCGATGTGATGATGGAAATCCTTTCGAGTTTAGGTGCGGTGACCACACGTTCTGACGCAATAGTAACTGTCGATGCTACGACCATTCACCAACATCTGGTGCAAGATGAAATGATGCGGAAAATGCGGTCATCCATTTTTTTAATGGGACCACTATTGTCAAAATTTGGTCAAGTGCGCATTTCCAAACCAGGCGGTTGCACAATTGGGACGCGGCCGATTGATTTCCACTTAAAAGGAATGAAGGCACTCGGCGCTGAAATTATCGAAGCAAATGGTTATGTCGAGTGCCGGGCAAAACGGCTGCAGGGGAACCATATCTATCTTGATTATCCTTCCGTGGGTGCAACGGAAAATCTGATGATGGCTGCCGCATTGGCAGAAGGCACGACCATCATCGGCAATGCAGCACGAGAGCCGGAGATTGTGGATTTGGCGAATTTCCTTCGTTCCATGGGTGCTTCGATTTCCGGTGCCGGCGAAGACACAATCGTGATTGAAGGCGTCGATACACTGCAGCCGGTGAATTATCGGATTATCCCGGATCGCATTGTCGCTGGTACGCTTGTATTGGCGGTAGCTGCAACAGGCGGCGATGTAGAGCTGCAAAATGTCCGACCGCAGCATTTGGGTGTAGTCTTGACAAAATTGCGGGAAGCAGGTGTGGAAATTCGTACCTATATGGATCGGATTCTGATTCGCAGACGCCGTCCCCTGACAGCGATTGACCGGATCCAGACAGCTCCATATCCAGGTTTTCCGACCGATCTGCAAGCGCCCTTTATGGCTGTATTGACATTAGCCAAAGGTACAAGTGTGATTTCCGAGACGGTTTTTGAGGAACGGTTTAAGCATGTGAGCGAATTGCAACGAATGGGTGCCAATATTAAAGTCGATTTGCGAACTGCGTTTGTACAAGGCGTTTCCAAGTTGACGGGAGCATCCGTGGCGGCGACTGATTTGCGGGCGGGAGCGGCGTTGGTGATTGCGGGCTTGGCTGCGGAAGGAACGACGATTGTTGAACAAGTGCACCATATTGATCGCGGATATCAACAAATCGAACAGGTATTGCAATCGTTGGGTGCATCGATTCAACGGACATATCGCAAATGGTAATGCAACAAAATCACGGGATCATGAACAAAGAGCCCTTCGAATGAAGAAGGGTTTTTTGATGCATACACAGAAAGTATTTAAATGGACTATGCTCTGTATTATTTTGTTAGATTTCAAAATGAATGCACACATGGTATAATACGAACGCCTATCCTCATGTTTTGTTACGGACACATGATAAAAATAACCACTGGTCCTTGGCGCCTTTCAATACAAATATACAAACCCTTTGTTTGCATGCATTCATGGATATCGTTTGTTTTTATACGCCAGACTGCTTGCTTGTACTGATTACTTGCTTGTGCGTTCTTTCCATTATATAGTAAAACACCGGATTGGATGACATCATTGCTTAAATGGAGGAGAATGAGTTTCATGCAACTACACTCGCAGATCGGTTCCTATCAACAACCGAAGAAACAACCGAATCGTCCGAACCGAAAAGCCCTGATTTTTGTCGTGCTCTTTTTTATATGTGCAGCAGCTGCTATTTTTGTTGAATCACCTTTGTCAAAAGTACGTACGATTCAAGTCATCGGTGCAAAGCAAGTCCCAGCCGATCAAATTCTTCAGTGGTCGCAAGTGCAAAAAGGCGAAAGCATATGGAAAGTGCATGCTGCGGAGATTCAGGCGCAAATAAAGAAGCATCTTCCATTAATTCAAAGAGTGGATGTTGCAACGCATTATCTTACAGGTCGAGTGGATATCGCAGTTGCTGAAAAATCGATTGCGGCAGTCTATATCAGCAATGCGAAAATGTATCAGATATTGAACGATGGAACGGTCTTTGCAGAGATTCCACTCGGCAGTGCAGCGGATAAGCCGATCATCAGCGAAGATAAGATGGAACAGGTAAAAGTAGGGCAAAAGCTGGCAAATTCCCAATTGGCCGTCATTTGCAGCCAGGTGGGAAATGTAGCGCCTTTCGTATCGGAGCAAATCTCGGAAATACACGTGAATGCAGACAATACATGGACAGTCTTTATGAAAGACGGCAATGAAATCGAATTGCCAAGCGGAACACTGGAAACAAATATGAAGCTGTATCCGGACATTCAAAAAAGTATTGCCGATAAAAAACTTCCGCCGGGCATGATCCATGTGTATGCAGGCAAGCTGGTATATTCACCATTTCAAACAAACGGGAAAGGAAATTAGGATATGAATGTACAAAATCGGCTCATTGTTTCGTTGACGTTTATTTCCGTGATTCTCGGAACCATGGTCGCTTTGCAATATCGAACCATACATAATTCGCCTGCCCGTACGTTTCTCGAGCAGATGGACGGCAATACCAAGCAATTGCAAGCGGAATTGAATGCATTGCATCAATTTAACAGCAAACAGGAAAAGCACTTGAATTCACTCAATCAGCAGTTGTCGCAATATGAAAAGCAGACGGCGGAAGGCTCGAGCGCGATGAAAACCATTCAGAACGAATTAAATGAGGCGAAAATCTTGTCCGGATCGATCCCGGTACACGGGCCGGGAATCATTCTCACGATTAACGACAGTCAAAAAGCGCCGGAAAAAGGAGCAAATATCGAACTGTCACTTACACATGATTGGGATGTCCGCAGTGTGATAAACGAATTGTTTACAGCAGGTGCGGAGGCAATCTCTGTAAATGGTGTGCGAATTGTCAGCACATCAGGCGTATTTTGCATTGGACCGGTGATTAAGGTGAACGACGTACGTCTCGTTCCGCCGTTTGATATCGATGCGATCGGGAATCCCAATACTTTGGCTACCGCCCTTAATATTCGCGGTGGAATTCTCGATTATCTGCGCAGCCGCGGCCTGGAAATTACGGCTCCCAAACAGGAACAAGACATTCATATCAAAGCATTTACAGCAGGACCCGTCGACAACGGTTCATCTGGCAATGGGTCATAAGGAGGAGTTGCTCGATGGATCGCCAGAAACGCTTGTTTCGGCTCAGTTTGTTTGGTATTAGTGTATTGCTCGGAGTGATGCTGACCATCCAGTACTCGGTCGCGCATCGTCCGAAACAAACCATTACCCAGGATTACCTGTCTTTGAAAACACAAGTGCAAGTGGAACTGGAAAAACAAAAAAGGATTGAAGAATCCATCCAAAAAACACAGCAACAATTGGATGAATTTAAACGGTCAAAAGGCAATACGGCGCAGATGAAGACTGTGATGGAAAATGAATTGTCCAAATCGAGGCAGGAAGCAGGTTTGACGCCCGTATCCGGCTCGGGCTTACGAATCATTATTTCGGATCAGCCTTCGTTTCAAGTCGGACATCCTGCGACGATTGCCGTTTTCAATGCACAGGCATTGGAAATGATCATCAATTATCTTTTCAGCAACGGCGCACAGGCGATTGCAATCAATCATCAACGGCTTGTGACTACATCGTCCATTCGACAAGTCGGCGGCATTACAGATACGGTAGGTTCCATTCAGGTCAATGCGGTTCCGATTGCCGCCCCTTATGAGATCGATGCGATTGGTAATATTACACAAATGGAAGCCGTTCTTACCGTCAATAAAGTAGTGGAAGATTTGGCGCTCATGGGGAAAGTTGCGACAATCTATCAGGAGACCAAGAAAGACGGTATTACGCTTCCTGCCTATAACGGTTTGTTGCCAGGGCGATATGCAAAACAGGAGGATGCAAAAAAATGATCTGGATACCTTTGCTAGGGTTAGTAGTGGGTGTGGCGATTGGATTGGGTGTGAATGTATCCATTCCCACACAATACAGCAGTTATTTGTCGATTGCTGTTTTGGCGGCTTTGGATACTGTTTTTGGCGGGATCCGGGCAGGTCTCGAGCGGCATTTCGACAATAAAGTATTTATCTCCGGCTTTTTTTCGAATACGCTGTTGGCGGCTTTCTTGGCGTTCATCGGAGAACAACTGGGTGTTGACTTGTATTTGGCGGCCGTATTTGCTTTTGGCGTTCGCCTATTTCAAAATATTGCCGTGATTCGCAGAGTTTTGCTAGGAAAACGAAAATCAACTGTGGAATAATAGATTGTATGGTAATATTTTTCATAGAAAAAATTTGCGATAAAAAAGGGAATTCTCAATATGCGTTGAATTTATTCCGTTACAGGTATGTTTTCAGGCAAGGAGGTGCCATAGTTTGAACAAAGGAGATCTCATCGTCAGTCTGGATATCGGAACTTCGAAAGTTCGTGTCATCATTGGGGAATTGAACGGTTCCAGCATCAACATTATCGGTGTCGGATCCGCTGACGGTGACGGTATACGCAAAGGAGCAATTGTTGATATAGATAAAACGGTACAATCCATACGGGAAGCGATTGATCTGGCAGAACGAATGGTAGGAATTCAGATCAATTCCGCATACATAGGAATTGCTGGCAATCATATCGCATTGCAGAGCAGTCATGGCGTTGTGGCGGTTTCCTCACCGGATCGGGAAATCGGCGAAGAAGATATTTCGCGGGTGATACAGGCAGCCCGTGTCATGGCATTGCCGCCGGAACGGGAAATTATCGACGTTGTTCCCAAAGGATTTGTGGTGGATGGGTTAGGTGAAATTACAGATCCGCGGGGCATGATCGGCGTGCGGCTGGAAGTCGAAGCGCATATTTTGACAGGTTCCAAAACAATCATTCATAATTTGGTTCGCTGTGTGGAGCGTGCCGGCATCCAGATTGCAGGGCTTGTCTTTTTGCCCCTTGCTGCCAGTACGATCGCTCTTTCCCACGATGAATGCAAGCTTGGAGTCGCACTGATTGACATGGGTGCCGGTTCGACGAGCGTGTCGATATTCGAAAAAGGAATCTTGACAGCTACATCCGTTTTGCCGATTGGCGGCGACCATATTACAAATGATATTGCGATCGGATTTCGAACGCAAACCGAAATCGCCGAACAGATCAAAATCAAATACGGATGTGCGCTGGTTGGATTGGCTTCTGAAGATGAAAAATTTAAAATTCCCCGAATTGGCAGCCAAGCAGATAAGGAATATACGCAAGCGGATTTGGCCAACGTGATTGAACCGCGTTTGCAAGAAATTTTCGGCCTGATCCGAAGGGAAGTGGAACGCCTCGGATTCGCGAAGGATATTCCCGGCGGCTATGTTTTGTGCGGCGGTGTAGCGAGTCTGAACTCCGCTGACAAGCTGGCCGAGTTTGAGCTTGCTGCACCTGTAAGGATCGCGGTACCGGAATTTCTTGGCGTTCGGGATGCATCTTTTGTCAACGGTGTAGGTATCATTCGCTATGCAAGCCAACACTATATTCGAACGGTTATGGCATCTGGAAATACGAAAATGAAAACAAAAGTGAAGCAAAGCAATGGAATCATGGATAAAGTAAAAAATTGGTTTTCTGAATTTATTTAATTTATCCTTACAAAATTCCTAGAAACAGGTAAAATGAAGATAGCTTTCTTTGACTGCTAGTGCGTGTTCAAAAATTGGTTAAGTAAGGACTGCTTTTTGAACATCCTCTAATAGAGTCGAAACGAGTGTGGTTGCAGACGTGATGGCATACGAGGAGGACAATTTGGATGTTAGAGTTTGACATGGATATTGAAGCCATGGCCCAAATTAAAGTCATCGGAGTAGGCGGCGGCGGTTGTAACGCCGTAAACCGAATGATTGAAGCTGGGATCAAAGGTGTAGATTTTATTACTGTGAATACAGATGCCCAAGCATTACATATGTCAAAAGCGGAGATACGGTTGCAAATCGGTGAAAAGCTGACACGCGGACTTGGTGCAGGAGCGAATCCGGATATCGGCAAAAAAGCTGCGGAAGAATCCAGGGAAGCGATCATGAATGCCTTGAAAGGCGCGGATATGGTATTCGTAACGGCTGGCATGGGTGGAGGCACCGGAACGGGAGCAGCCCCGGTCATTGCCGAAATCGCCAAAGAATTAGGGTCTTTAACAGTCGGCGTCGTAACAAAACCCTTCACGTTTGAGGGCCGCCGCCGCCAAACGCAAGCGGAGACGGGGATTTCGAGCCTGAAAGAGAAAGTGGATACGCTCATCGTCATTCCCAATGATCGGCTGTTGGAAATCGTTGATCGCAATACGCCGATGCTTGAAGCGTTTCGCGAAGCGGACAACGTATTGCGCCAAGGCGTATCCGGCATTTCTGACCTAATCGCCGTACCCGGTCTGATCAACGTCGACTTTGCCGATGTCAAAACCATTATGACGGAACGAGGTTCCGCATTGATGGGGATCGGGATTGCTTCCGGTGAAAATCGGGCGGCTGAAGCAGCAAAGAAAGCCATTTGTTCGCCATTGCTTGAGACGAGCATCGATGGAGCGCACGGTGTGTTGATGCATATTGCCGGGGGCAGCAATTTAAGCTTGTTTGAAGTAAATGAGGCAGCCGATATCGTATCTTCTGCTGCCGATCCTGAGGTGAATATGATTTTCGGCGCCGTCATCAACCAGGATTTAAAAGATGAAATTATTGTAACGGTGATTGCGACAGGATTTGAACACAAACAGCAGGCGCCGCAAGCAAAGCCTTTGTCAAAGCTCGGACCATTCCAAACAAACAATCTTCCGACAGGAGATAATCTGGATATCCCTGCTTTCTTGCGCCGCAATAAAAACAATTTCTAAAACGCCCCATACACAGCAAACATGGTAGAATGTACACTACCATGTTTTTTATTTCTTTTATTCCCCCTGCAAGATTGTCGAATCTTTTTTCTATGTATCCGTCAAGTTCTGACAACCTTCGTAATAGAAATATACTATACTATGGACATTCCCTTGAACGGACTAGAATGTAGAATGACCCAAAAATTCATGTCTATGTAGGTGTTCCAGTCATGGTTGTATATTTGGACCTCGTGTTTCTAGTCAATTTTATTCTCGATCTGTTTTTAATTTGGATGACGGGGATCGTTTTGCGGCAACGCTTGCGACTGTGGCGGGGCATCGTCTCGGCGATCATTGGGACGGCTTACACATTCGTCATTTTTTTTCCGCAGATGCACGTTTTCATGTCAATTTCAGCTAAATTTTTGCTTTCCGTTGTCATGATTGTGTGCGCATTTGGTTGGTATGGACCCCTCGAATGTTTAAAGCGATTGCTGTCTTTTTATCTTGTATCGTGCATGTTGGGCGGTGCGGCATATGCCATCGCTTTTCTTGTAGGCACGCAGGAGACAGCAAAAGCAGGGCTCGTATTTCTGTCTGGATCCCATGTTTTGACGGCCAATATCATCATGGTTGCATTGATTATCGCACCCGTGTTTGTATGGTTATGTTGGAAAAAGGTTTGGGTGTATATGCAGCAGATTCGCCGCCAGGAAGGGGAGCTTTGGAGCGTTCAGATTTCGGTTTGCGGCAAAGAGATGACATGTACAGGCCTTTTGGATACGGGCAATGGACTCCTTGATCCGATCAGCAAACAACCGGTTACAGTCGTGACGTTGTCAGCTTTAAAACCGATTTTGCCTGAGGAACTCGTCAAACGTTTGGAAAGTGATTCCAGCAAGATCGTCCATGCCATTACGGAAATCGATTGGAATGAGGACTGGATGAGCCGATTTCGGATTATTCCGTTTCGTGCGATTGGTGTATCGTCAGGGATGATGGTGGCATTTCAACCGGATCGTGTAAAACTCTGGAGAGAGAATCAGCAGGAACGGGTGATCACTCGTGGATTGATTGGAATCAGTACACAAATGATGTCGAAAACAGAAACATTTTCTGCCATCGTGCATCCACTGTTACTGGCATAACTACCAACCTTTGAACCGGCAACGGGACATGAAAATCAAAACACGAATGGTTCGAGCAGGATAGTAGAGTCTATGGTATGTACTATCCTTTACATAGAAGAGTTCACATGGGATGGAAGGAGTAAATTGCATGAGACCGACACTTAAATTCCGCTTACAACTCCGAATCTTACTTGTACGTATTCTCCTGCTATTGGGTGAACGTCCGCATGAGATCCATTATGTCGGAGGAAGTGAAGCGCTTCCGCCGCCGTTAACGAGGGAAGAAGAAGAATATTTGCTGGACAAATTGCCTTCGGGCGATGAAGCGATTCGCTCGATTTTAATTGAGCGGAACCTTCGACTCGTCGTTTATATTGCCCGCAAATTTGAAAATACAGGCATACATATTGAAGATTTGGTATCTATTGGAACAATTGGATTGATCAAAGCGGTCAATACGTTCGATCCGGAGAAAAAAATCAAACTTGCGACATATGCGTCCCGCTGTATCGAAAATGAAATTTTGATGTATTTGCGGAGAAATAATAAGATTCGTTCCGAAGTCTCCTTTGACGAGCCCTTGAACGTCGATTGGGATGGCAATGAATTGTTGCTGTCCGATGTACTAGGCACGGAAAACGATACAATCTATCGAAATATCGAAGAGCAAGTCGACAGAAAATTGCTTTATAAAGCATTGGATAAATTAAACGAGCGGGAACGGAAAATCATGGAGTTGCGGTTCGGTTTGGCGAATGGTACGGAAATGACGCAAAAAGATGTTGCTGATCTATTAGGAATCTCTCAATCGTATATTTCACGTCTTGAAAAGCGTATTATAAAACGTTTGCGGAAAGAATTCAACAAGATGTTGTAATGCATAAAATATCCCTCCGAGGACATACTGATACTCGAATTACGGCGGTCATCAGTCGGGAGGGAGTATGATGAAACGAAATAAAGTTGAAATCTGTGGAGTAAACACAGCTCAACTTCCAGTACTCACGAATGCAGAAATGCGCGAATTGTTCGTGCGAATACAGCAAGGAGATCTGTCCGCCAGAGAAAAACTTGTGAATGGAAATCTTCGCTTGGTTTTGTCTGTAATTCAGCGTTTTAATAATCGCGGCGAGTATGTTGATGATCTGTTTCAGGTTGGTTGTATTGGATTGATGAAAGCGATCGATAATTTTGATTTAAGTCAGAATGTTAAGTTTTCTACATATGCAGTACCGATGATTATTGGTGAAATTCGCCGTTATTTACGTGATAACAATCCGATTCGGGTCAGTCGCTCGCTTCGGGACATCGCTTACAAAGCGTTGCAAGTACGGGATTCCTTGACGAATCAAAACTTGCGTGAGCCATCGATCGTAGAGATTTCCGAAGCCATGGAAGTGCCGAAAGAAGATGTCGTATTCGCATTGGATGCGATTCAAGATCCTGTATCACTGTTTGAGCCGATTTATCATGATGGCGGTGACCCGATTTATGTGATGGATCAAATCAGCGACGAGAATAATCAGGATATTTCCTGGGTTGAAGAAATTGCCATTCGGGAAGCTTTACAAAAACTGAATGAGCGGGAGAAAAAAATTCTTGCCATGCGGTTTTTTGAAGGCAAAACGCAAATGGAAGTGGCGGATGAAATCGGCATATCCCAAGCGCAAGTGTCAAGATTGGAAAAAGCGGCTATCACACATATGCAAAAACACATAAAGTGAAACCTGAATCAGGTGGAGTTTTTGCTCCAGCCGATTCTTGCGTGCCATAGGATCCTTTCTCCCATCCATGTTCCTTGTATCAAACATTTCTGCATGCAGAGACTTTCTTTCATTTTGTCGATTTTTCGTCTCTATTTTAGGTGAATATCATATACTGTATCATGACTATGTTTTAGCTTAGAATGGGAAGTGAATGGAGAATGATGAAAGCTTCCGAGCTACAAACAAAAGATGTCGTGAGTGTTGGAGACGGCAGAAAATTGGGAACGGTCGGAGATTTGGATATTGATTTGGAAACGGGAATGATTCGTGCCATCATAGTTCCAGGACCTACGCGATTTTTTGGCTTTTTGGCAAATGGTGAAGATTTTGTGATTCCCTGGCATCAAATCGTTCGTATTGGCCAAGATGTGGTTTTGGTGGATATGCGAAATTTTCAGGAGATCAATGACAACACATTTAAACAAGGAAATAGCAGTTCCGGAGGATTTTAACCAGGTCGCAGGCGCCTGGTTTTTTTGTTATTGCAACAAACGATGGGCGATTTGGGGTATTCGTCGCTAGCAGTCTGTATTTGCCGGGATGACTTGTGTTTTGTATGATGATAGAAATGAAACACTTTGGGAGAAGAGGGGAATTTAATTGAAAGCAGCCGATCATTTTTGCTGGACAAAAGAAAATGGCATTCAACTATTGGAAATACAGCCATGGAAGGCGGGCAAACAGATCTACGGATGCTTTACGACGAGGGTCGGCGGTGTGAGTACGGGCAACTTTGACGGACTGCAAGTAGGATTGCATGTTGGCGATCAGACGGCACATATCCTTCAGAATCGTTCCCGCATCTGCGAGACCATTGGCGTCGGTCTCTGCCAATGGGTAGCGGCAGAACAAGTACACGGCGATCAAATCGCCATTGTAACGGCATCCGATCAAGGCAAAGGAAGTGAAACGAAGGAATCGGCAATCCCCGCTTGCGATGCAATGATTACAAACGAGCATGGCATAGTCCTGACAACCTACGCGGCTGATTGTGTTCCTTTGCTGTTTTATTCGCCTGCAGGTGTCGTTGCCACTGCACATGCCGGATGGAAGGGAACGGTGCAGAATATTGCGGGGAAAACCATCCAGCAGATGCAACAGCGGTTCGGTTGCCTGGCCGAAGAAATACAAGTGGCGATCGGCCCTTCCATCGGAGCATGCTGCTATGAAGTCGATGAAGTTGTCTATCAGGCATTTGCCAAGCTGAATCTGACAGACGTACTTACACCTGTGGAAGGAAAGGAAGAATTGCACTGGATGTGCGATTTGTGGCTGGCCAACAAGCAATTGCTGCTGCGTGCGGGTGTCAGCGATGAAAATATATTCGTATCGGAATTGTGCACAAGCTGCCGCACAGATCTATTTTTCTCCCATCGAAAAGAAAAAGGGAAAACAGGTCGATTCATGGGGATCGTATATTTGCCGGAGCATGGATTTCTGGGTGAATAGAAGGAAAAAAGTGTCGAAACTCGAATACATAATAGGGATAAAGGAACGAAAGCAGAGTGATCGGAACCATGGATTTTTTTGATCGGGTTCAAAGTGTGCGGCGGCGGATTCAGACTGCTTGCGAGCAAGCACAACGCAATGTTTCATCTGTAAGATTGGTGGGTGTTACCAAATATATCGGACCTGTGGAATTGGCGGAATTATACCGGGCGGGTGTACGGGAGTTTGGTGAAAACCGGCTGCAAGTGGCAAAGCCCAAATTGGAAGCTGCCCGGGTCAACCACTGGAAAGACGTTACATGGCACTTCATCGGCCAATTGCAAACAAATAAGGTGAAAGAAGTACTGCGCGAATTTACATGGATACATTCATTGGATCGTTGGCCATTGGCATTGGAAGTAAACAAGCGTGCGCAAGAACTTGGTTTGCGCGTGCCATGTTTGCTGCAAATCAATGTTTCAGGCGAAGAAACAAAAGCAGGGCTTGCCGCCAATGAAGCGTTATCGTTTCTTGAAGCGGCACATTCCTTGTCTCACATACAAGTGTGCGGGTTGATGACGATGGCTCCGCGGGCGGATGTTCCGGAAGAGATTCGATATGTGTTTCGGGGCTTAAGGGAACTTCGCGATCATTTGCAGTCAGCGGGGCATGCCGGTATACAGGAATTGTCGATGGGCATGTCACAGGACTTTGAAGCGGCGATACTGGAAGGTGCAACGATCGTCCGAATCGGGCAGACATTATTGCCGGACCGCTAGAACCTTTGATAGCTGTTGGAATTGCCATCCTTCTATACTTTACTTCAATCTTTCACAGATAGGGATGAGAATATGGCGCAATTTGTAAATAAAATGTTAACGTTTTTTGGATTGTCGGACGATCCGGAAGAAGAGTTCCAGCAAGCGGCAGATGCCAAGGCGAATCCACAAGTGGTGCCGATCAATCAAGAGGATGCCGGAGCAGCGTCCCGCAAAGGAACAGTCGTAAGTCTGCATGCACAAAAACAGGTAAAAGTCGTTTTATGTGAGCCGCAAGGGTATGATGACGCTGCAAGCATCGCGGATCATCTTCGCAATCGCCGGTCGGTCATCGTGAATTTGCACAAGTCTCCATATGAGCAGGCTGTCAGAATTATCGATTTTTTAAGCGGAACCACATATGCTTTATCGGGAACGATGCAAAAACTCGGGCCGCAAGTATTTCTGTACGCTCCCGAAAATGTGGACATTCAAGGAAGCATATCGGAAATATTGGGGAAAGCCCCGGAATCCTTCAAATGAGGTGCATGAATGGCAAATTTGATATTGCAATCGGTTTATCACATCCTTGAAATCTATTGGTATGTCCTTGTCGCACGTTTTATCCTATCGTGGCTTCCTGATATGGAGTCGACGGCGCTGGGCAAATGGATCTATCGACTGACCGAATTTTATTTTGCGCCGTTTCGCAGGATCATACCGTCGATTCGCATGGGGATGGCATATCTTGATCTGTCGATGATGGTAGGATTTATTGCGTATTGGTTTCTGGAACAAGGAATCTTATACGTGTTGCAATTGGTATTCGGGATGGTCGCTTAACGATGCTGGAACGAATTTCCGTGCATTTTCGACCGGAAGAAAAGCCGTTTCTGCAGCGAGTGGAAGAATGGCTGGAACGGGCAACCCGGCAGCATCGAATCGAAGTCACACATTTTTTGAACCCAAGACAAGCAAATATCCTGCAGATTGTCGGCAGAACCGTCGGCGATGCAAATATCGGCACGTTTGGCGGGCCTGTCTTTGCCGAGCGGGTGCGTGCCGTGATTGTTCCTTCCTATTCTCAACCGGAGCTTGCCGATGCGCGCTTGGCTGCGATTCGCATGCATGTTGCAGGGAACGGCAAAATGCTTGGTCATGGGGATTATCTTGGAGCATTGCTTGGGGCAGGTATCGTCCGCGAAAAAATCGGCGACATTTATGTGCGGGAAGACGGCTGCGACGTGATCGTTGCGGAAGAGCTCGTCGCCTACTTTTTGCAGCAGATGTCGGGCGTGGGGCGGTTTCCCGTGGAATTGGCGCAAATTCCACTGAGCCAGGTGCTGGCGAAAGAACCAGAAACCGATACACGCACCGTAACGGTCGCTTCGATGCGGCTTGATGCGGTTGCGAGTGAAGGGTTTCGAATCAGCCGCGGGAAAATGGCTGAAACCATCCGCTCAGGTGCATGTCAACTCAATTGGCAAGTGACCACAGATCCTTCCCAGGACGTATTTGCAGGCGATGTCATCAGCGTACGCGGTTTGGGAAGAATGCGTATTCTGGAGCTTGGCGAGCAGCGATCGAAAAAGGGCCGTTTGTTTGTCACGATTGGAAACTACGTATAGAAATGGATGTGAGAAAATTGGCAGACTTTTTGAACATCCTCGACCCGAGCGAGCAGGATTCCAACGATTTGCGTCGAATATTTGCCGAGAAGTCTTAAATATGTCGAATTCTGCCGTTATCAGGAGGTTCTATACATGCCGTTAACTCCATTGGATATTCACAATAAAGAGTTTAGCAAGGCGTTTCGCGGATATAATGAAGACGAAGTAAACGAATTTTTGGATCATGTGATAAAAGATTACGAAGGACTCATCCGTGAAAATAAAGAATTGCATAATCGGATCGTTGAATTGGAAGAGCGTTTATCACATTTTACAAATCTTGAAGAAAGTTTAAGCAAGTCGATTCTTGTCGCACAGGAAGCGGCGGAAGAAGTCAAGACAAATGCGCGGAAAGAAGCGCAATTGATCGTAAAGGAAGCAGAAAAAAATGCGGACCGCATTATCAACGATTCTTTGATCAAATCGAGAAAAGTCGCAGTAGAAGTGGAAGATATGCAAAAACAGGCATCTGTTTTTCGTGCCCGCTTTCGTTCTCTCATTCAAGCTCAATTGGAGATGTTGAATGGGGGAGAATGGGATAAAATCGAAAAACACGATGACTGATTCGAACTACCGTTTCAGTGGGCAAGGCAGCGGCAGCCGCCTATTCGTGCGATCGTGTCAACAGCTGCAGTTGCTTTTGCATTTGAATGTCTGGTACTATATAAAGGATATTCAAATGGGGACGACGAGATCGTTTCGTTTTCGCGTGAATGCTTACAATTGATACATATCGATAACGTCGAGGAAGACAGTCATTCAGGGATCCGGACAGAGAGCTGGGAAAAGGTGTGAGCCCGGTACGGTAATCGAATGTGATCACCTTCTGAGTTATCGTCGGATGAGCCGCGATACAGGCGAAAAGCGGTTCTGCTTAGCAGAACAATTAGGGTGGTACCACGGGAATTGGAAACCTCTCGTCCCTTCGGATGATGAGGTTTTTTTCTATTTTACAGGCGCAACAATTCAAGGAGGACAGTGAGGACAGTATGGATTTTGCAAAAACACTAAACTTGCCACAAACGGATTTCCCAATGCGCGGGAATTTGCCGCAAAGAGAACCACAGATTCAAGAACGTTGGGAACAATTTGATCTTTATAACAAAGTTCAGGAAAAACGACGAGGAAAAGAGAAGTTTATTTTGCATGACGGGCCGCCATACGCCAATGGAGATATTCACCTTGGGCATGCCTTGAATAAAATCATCAAAGACATCATCGTGAAGTTCAAAACCATGGATGGGTACGACTCTCCCTATGTACCTGGATGGGATACGCACGGTTTGCCCATTGAACATGCGATCATTACAAAGAAGGGCATTAACCGTCGGGAAGTATCTGTCGTAGACTTCCGTGAAATGTGCAAACAGTATGCCCTTGATTTTATCGAACGGCAAAAAGGCCAATTTAAACGGTTAGGCGTAAGAGGAGATTGGGTCAATCCGTACATTACATTAAAGCCGGAATACGAAGCAAGCCAAATCCGCGTATTCGGGGAAATGGCGAAAAAAGGATATATTTATAAAGGGTTAAAGCCTGTGTATTGGTGCGCTTCTTGTGAAACGGCTTTGGCAGAAGCGGAAATCGAATATCATGACAAAACATCGCCAAGTGTCTACGTAACATTTGATGTGACAGACGGGAAGCAAGTGTTGCCGGCTGGTTCGAAAATCGTCATCTGGACGACGACGCCATGGACGATTCCGGCGAATGTGGCAATTGCCCTGGGACCGGATTTTGAGTATGAAGCGGTTCGCGCAGGTGGCCAAATTCTCTTGTTTGCATCTGCACTGCGGGATTCTGTATTGAAAGCCGCCGGGTTGTCCGGTGCATCTGTGGAACAACTGGGGACCTGGAAAGGCAGAGAGCTGGAGGGTGTGGTTGCTGCACATCCATTGTTTGACAGACAATCTGTCGTAGTCTTGGGCGATCATGTAACACTGGATGCCGGTACGGGATGCGTGCATACGGCTCCTGGCCACGGGATGGAAGACTATGAAGTAGGGTTAAAATATCAATTGCCGATCTTGGCGCCGATCGACGATCAGGGCAAATTTACGTCAGAAGCGGGCGCATACCAAGGACAATTCTATTTGAAAGCAAATCAGGCCATCCGCAATGATTTGCAGGCGTCCGGGCATTTATTGACAGATCAATCGATTTCCCACCAATATCCACATTGCTGGCGTTGCAAAAATCCGGTGATGTTCCGGGCGACTGAACAATGGTTTGCATCGATCGACAAATTCCGCGAACAATTGCTGCAACAAATTGCAGAAGTGGAATGGATTCCAGGCTGGGGACAGCAGCGCTTGCACAATATGATGGCAGATCGTCAGGATTGGTGTATTTCGAGGCAGCGGGTATGGGGTGTGCCGATTCCGATTTTCTACTGCAGGGACTGCAACAAGGAATTGATTACAGACGAAACCATCGAACATGTGGCGAATTTGTTTGCGGAGCATGGATCACAGGTGTGGTTTGCGCGGGAGGCGGAAGATCTCTTGCCGCCAAATACGGTTTGCAGTTGCGGACATACCCATTTCCGCAAAGAAACGGACATTATGGATGTTTGGTTCGATTCCGGTTCCAGCCATGCGGCTGTTTTGGCAAACCGTCCGGAATTGCGCTGGCCGGCTGACTTGTATTTTGAAGGATCCGACCAATATCGCGGCTGGTTTAACTCTTCTTTATCCACGGCAGTTGCCGTAAAAGGCCAGGCGCCATATCGCACCGTCTTGTCGCATGGATTTGTGTTGGATGGAGAAGGCCGGAAAATGTCCAAAAGTTTGGGCAATGTGGTCGACCCATTAAAAGTCATGCAGCAATTGGGCGCCGATATTTTACGGTTATGGGTGGCGTCTGTCGATTATCGCTCGGATGTGCGCGTCTCTGATGCGATTTTAAAGCAAGTGGCGGAAGTATACCGCAAAATCCGCAATACGTTCCGATATTTGCTGGGGAATTTGTTCGACTTTGATGCGGGCAAGAATCTCGTGCAAAAGCTGGACATGCCGGAAATCGATCGCTATACATTAAACAAGCTGGAACGGGTCGAAGAGCGGTGCTTGAAAGCGTACCGGGATTATGAATTTCACATTGTGTATCACGCAGTGCACAATTTCTGTACGGTCGATTTAAGCCAATTTTATTTGGATGTTTTGAAAGACCGCTTGTATACATCGCTGCCGAACTCGACCGCCCGGCGCAGCGCCCAAACGGTTCTCTACCATACACTGCATAGTCTCGTGCGGATCATGGCGCCGATTTTGACACATACGGCAGACGAAGTTTGGCAGTACATGCAAGGGAACGCATATGAAAGTGTCCAATTTGCCGGCTATGATGAACTTCTGACCGGATGGAAAGATGACGAGCTGGAGAAGAAGTGGGCGAATATTTTAAGAGTTCGCGATGAAATCGCCAAAGCATTGGAAACTGCGAGAAAAGACAAGCGGATTGGTCAATCCTTAGAAGCTTTTGTTGAAATTTATCCGGATACGAAGACATTCGACATTTTGCAAGGCGTCGATCAGCTTGACAAAGTGCTGATCGTGTCGAAAGCGCAAGTGTATCAGCCGGATGCAGAGGTTCCGGCAGATGCTGCAAGGTTGGAAGGGCTGGCTGTCCGCGTATCGGCAGCGCCGGGGGAAAAGTGTGAACGCTGCTGGGTGATTCTCGAGGATGTCCATGCACATGATGAGTTGGGGATGCTGTGTCCGTCTTGTGCATCGACACTTGACCAGATGGAACAGGAGATCTGAATTTGCGAATGCAACATACAAAAAAGCCGCGTCTCGGCAGGAGGCGCGGCTTTTCTTATCGTACTCATTGTACTTATTTCTCTAGCCGATTGTACTAGCCAATCAATTTTACACTGATAAACAAAAAGATGCCTAAAAGCAGGATGCCAAAAAAATAAGGAGTGCCATGTATTTGATAGTGGAACACCATTTTTGTTGCAAAACTTGCAGCGATTCCGGTGCCCCCGATCCAAAAGCAGATAGATGCCAAGCTCTGTATACGCTCTCGCTTCATCAGAATCATTCCTTTCCAAAAGAGAGACGTATGAAAGTAATTGATTTGAAACAAGTGTAGTATATCTGACCACATGTGAAAAGCGGATTGGCAGCTGCAATTTGACTATCTTATGAACATTCCACAGAATAGATTTCCATGGAAAGGTAAAAACTAGCGCACATAGGGGGGACTTGTGTGAACGAGCAAACGCGTGGGGATCATAAGGTCAGTGCCAAAGGAGCAGAATTGGAAAGACAGTTGGAAAAGCTTGCGGGATACATGGAACGGATCAATTTGGGCGACTATATCCAATTGATCAATCGCCCAAGGCGGTTGGTCTGGATCAATTTTATCAGCGGCCTTGCGCGCGGTGTCGGTATCGGTATCGGGTTTACGGTATTGGCGGCTCTTTTCGTCTATACGCTGCAGGCGTTGGAAGTGTTGAATCTTCCCATTGTCGGTACATTTATTGCCGATTTGGTGCGGATCGTGCAAGCCCAGCTACATACCCCCACAACATAGGGAAAGGAGCATCTGTGAATGTTGACAACAGAACAACTTCAAGTGTTGCGAGAGCGGCTTTTACAAGAGCGGGATGAACGAAACCGAAAATTGGAAAATACAGATGCCTATGGTTTAGCAACACAAATGCGTGATTCCCTGGGAGAATTGTCGATGTATGACAATCATCCGGCAGATATCGGCGATGAGTTATTTGAACGGGGCAAGGATCTTGCTTTGCGGGAAGCGGATTCCCTCTCGCTCGAACGGATCGATCAGGCGCTTGGGCGGATGGAGGACGGAACATACGGGATCTGCGAACAGTGCGGAGAGCCCATTTCCTTTGCGCGTTTGCAAGCAGAGCCCGCAGCCGCCCGATGTATCGATTGCCAGGAAATCTTGGAGTCGAATACTGTGGAAAACAATCGTCCGGTGGAAGAAAATTTTTTATTCCCCGGATATGGAAGGACAAATCTGGATACACAAGACCAAACGGGATTCGATGGGGAAGACTCCTGGCAGGCAGTTGACCGATTCAACCAAATTCCCAATTATGAAAACAACTACAACGATATTGAATATGATGACAATGAAGGAATTGTGGAAGATACCGATCGAATTACAAATCAAATGTACATCGATCAATTGCCGGACAAGCCCCAATACACGTTGTTGGTGGATGAATATACGTTGCCGGAAGAAGATACGGAACGTTAAATTTGCCGCATGTTGTCCCCGTTCGCATTCCTGTGTTAAAATGGCAACGCCTAGGTACGCAGGAAGACAAGACGAGGTGACTCCTATGTTTGTATATATCATTGCAATTGTTGTCATTGCGATTGATCAATGGTTAAAATTTTTAGTCAAGTTTCACATGCAGGAGGGCCAGACGATCCCGATTCTGGAACCTTTCGTATCGATTACGTCGATTCGAAACCCTGGTGCGGCTTTTGGCATGCTGCAGAATCAGACCTGGTTGTTTATTCTGATCGCCTGTGCTGTCATTGTGGCAGGGATCGTATTTGAACGGCGCACGTCCCATGAGAATCGGACGCTCCTGCGCTTGGCGATCGGTTTGTTGGTGGGGGGAGCTATCGGCAACTTAGTTGATCGAATTCTTTATAAAACAGTTGTCGATTATGTCAATGTGCAAATTTTTGTCTTTAATTTTGCCGATGCAGCGATTACATTTGCCGTTATTTTTTTCCTCATCGACGCGCTTTTCCGAGATGGAAAACAAACGTCAAACTCCCAATCGACAGCAAAGGATGAGGTTGACGATGTATAAGGAGTCAATGCATAAAGAATCAATCCGTAACGAGTCGATGCCAAAACCGACGCGAAAACAACGGACACGTAAAGTTGAAACGGCAGCCGTGGAAAAAGATGCCGCCCAAGGATTCCATGTTGATCAGGAATTTGACCGGAAACTTGACTGGGAATTTGCTCTGGAATCCTTTGATCTTGACGAATACGCCGGGGAGCGTTTGGAGCTTTCCATCGGCGGGCAGGAAGCAGGAGAGCGGGTCGACCGGGCCCTTTCCCGTTTGTTGGGGGTTTCCCGCAGCCAGGTGCAAGCATGGATTGCGGACGACCGGGTGATTGTCCGCGAAAAGCCGATTCGGGCAAACTATAAAGTGCGGGAAGGGGACCGGGTGCAGATCGATGTTCCGGAGCCGGAACCACTGGAAGTTCAGCCGGAAAATATTCCACTGGATATCCTTTTTGAAGATGGGGAAGTCATCGTCGTCAATAAACCTCGGGGCATGGTGGTGCATCCGGCACCTGGACATCTGCATGGCACGCTTGTCAACGCGATTCTTTACCATTGCAAGGATTTGCCGGGCATCGGCGGTGTGATGCGGCCAGGGATCGTTCATCGCATCGACAAGGACACTTCCGGGGTACTGATGGTCGCCAAAACAGACCGTGCGCATCAATCCTTGTCCGAACAGTTAAAAGCACATGCGGCACAGCGAAAGTATATCGCACTTGTTCATGGGCAAGTATTGCACAATCTTGGAACGATCGATGCCGCCATCGGCAGACATCCCGTCCATCGCAAGCAGATGGCGGTTGTGAAACAAGGCGGACGACATGCGGTTACGCATTTCAGCGTGTTGGAGCATTTTCAAAACTATACGCTGCTGGAACTGAAATTAGAAACCGGCCGCACACATCAGATTCGCGTACATATGCAGTTCATCGGGCATCCGCTCGCGGGGGATCCGGTATATGGACTGAAAAAAACATTGCCGATCGAAGGGCAGGCACTGCATGCACAGACACTTGGTTTTATCCATCCTGCAACAGGCAAATATATGGAGTGGTCTGCGCCGCTGCCGGAGGATATGATTCGCTTGCTCGAGATGCTGCGGTCCATGGACTCTTGATTTCGGACGAATCGACGTTTGCTGCAAGATGGTTTTCGATTTCATGTGTTTTCGATTTTATGTTGACGAACCGGCCGAACTTTGCTAATGTGTTTGTAGCAATCATGAATATTTTGTCGAATTTCATCACCAGCCTTTAATTTGATCCCGAGAGGTCAGCAAGGAGTGAAAATGGTGATATGTTGTCTGTATCTGTATACATACTTGTACAGTTTTGATGACATATTAATTGTACAACCATGACTCTTCTGCCTCCGGGTGGGAGAGTTTTTTCATTTTCACTGGGTCGTCGAAAAGGAGGCAATAAGCAGCATGTCGGACAATCTGCAATGGGTGGAAAAAACACAGTTGTTGGATGCGGATGCTATTCGCCGGGCGCTTACGCGAATTTCCCACGAAATATTGGAACGCTTGAAAGGTACAGACGATCTGGTTCTGGTGGGGATCAAGACGCGCGGGATCTATTTGGCGCAACGTCTGGCGCAAAAGATTCGGGACATCGAAGGCATCGATGTTCCGGTAGGAAGCCTGGATATCACGTTATATCGCGATGATTTGATCGAGAAACATGCCCAACCGTTTATCAGCGGCGCAGAGTTGCCTGTTTCCATTATGAATAAAGTGGTCGTATTGGTGGATGATGTTCTGTATACAGGCAGAACGGTTCGGGCTGCTCTCGACGCGCTCATCGATGAAGGCCGGCCGCGCTTGATTCAATTGGCCGTATTGGTGGATCGGGGCCATCGGGAGTTGCCGATACGTGCAGATTATGTCGGGAAAAATGTGCCGACTGCCCGGACGGAAATCGTCGAAGTACGACTTATGGAAAGCGACCAAATGGATCAAGTAGTTATTTTTGAGGAGGTAACAAAATGAAACAATTCATTGATGTGAATGAGCGGATACCCCTGAACCAAGGACTTCCGTTAAGTTTTCAGCACTTATTCGCCATGTTTGGTTCCACGGTGCTTGTACCGATTCTCGTCGGACTGGATCCGTCCATTGCACTGTTTGCAGGCGGACTTGGAACACTGATCTATATCTTGGTGACGAAAGGGAAAATTCCCGCATATCTCGGTTCCTCCTTCGCATTCATCACTCCTTTGGCAACGGTAATCAAAACACAAGGCATTGGGGCGGCTTTGTATGGTGCGTTATTATCAGGGATTTTGTATGTGATCATTGCATTGCTGATTGCAAAGTTCGGCGTCACTTGGCTGGAACGCTTGCTGCCGCCGATTGTCGTAGGCCCGATCATTATCGTCATCGGCTTGAGTTTGGCCGGTACAGCGATCGGCATGGCGAGCAAAAGCTATCTGGTGGCATTTGTCGCCTTGGTCATTGCCGTGTTGGCCAATACGTACTTTAAAGGATTTTTGGCGGTGATCCCGATCCTCCTGGGGATTGTCGGAGGCTATTTGTTCGCGCTGACACAAGGAATTGTCAATCTGGCGCCGATTGGAAACGCCCGTTGGCTGCAACTGCCGCATTTTGCGGCGCCGCATATTTCAAGCATTGCTGCCTGGACGATTGCGCCGGTCGCACTTGTTACGATTGCGGAACATATCGGCCACTTGCTTGTTACGGAAAACATCGTCGGCCGCAATTTCATGAAAGACCCAGGGCTGCATCGCTCGATTCTCGGCGATGGGATTGCAACGATCGTCGCTGGGGCAATCGGCGGGCCGCCGACGACAACATATGGAGAAAATATCGGTGTGATGGCAATTACCCGCGTCTATTCCGTATGGGTGATCGGCGGTGCCGCATGTATTGCAATCGCATTCTCCTTTATCGGAAAATTAAATGCCCTGATTTCCTCCATCCCGGTGCCGGTCATGGGCGGCATCAGCATCCTGCTGTTCGGAATCATCGCTGCATCCGGTTTGCGGATGCTCGTGGAGTCGAAAGTTGATTTTGGCTCCAAGCGCAATCTTTCCATTGCAAGCATCATCATGGTTCTTGGCGTGGGAAATGCGGTGTTCCATATTCATGGCCTGGAAATCGGGAATATGGCAATCGCAACACTTGTCGGGATTGTTCTCAACCTGATTTTGCCAGACGATCAAAAGTCGCCATCCGGTGAAAAGGAAAAGCTGGGTGATAAAAAAATCGCGTAAATCAAATACTTCCTTTAAAACCTTCCAGTGAGATGGTAAAGGATCAAACGCAGAAAATGACTCCTTCATGTCGGTCATTTTCCATGGCGAACCGCTCCTTACCTTGAAACAGTAAGGAGCTTTTTTGCAAAAGGAGTTTTTTTGCGGCAGTTGGTTAGACGGAGAAGTCTCAAATGGAATCTGCCTGGATTCACACATGGGAAGTGTGGCGAGTCAAGAGATCGCTTTCCAGGCCGATCGAAACAAAAAGCAAAAGGGATCGCAGCAACTTCATACTGGGGGGTTATTTTGTGAATACAACACATGCATGTGAACATGTAATCAGCGCCAAACAATTCAATCGTGAACAATTGGACCGGTTATTTCAAGAAGCCGGTCGGATGCCGATGTATCGCCGCTTATTGGAACGGCCATTGAACGGCAAGATTATGGCTTCCTTATTTTTCGAGCCCAGTACGCGGACGCGTTTTTCCTTCGAATCTGCGATGATGCGATTGGGCGGCCAGGTGATCAGCACGGAAAATGCGCGGGAATTTTCATCGGCGATCAAAGGGGAGACTTTGGAAGATACGATTCGGGTGGTTTCTCAGTATGCGGATGTAATCGTACTGCGGCATTTTGAGCAAGGGGCGGCAAGACGGGCGGCAAGCGTCTCGGAGATTCCGGTGATTAATGCGGGAGATGGCGCCGGAGAGCATCCGACGCAGGCATTGCTGGATTTGTACACGATTCAGACAGAGCTTGGCACGATTGACGGAACGCATATCGTCATGATCGGAGATCTTACATACGGCCGGACGGTACATTCCTTGTCCATGCTGTTGACAAATTATCGGGACATTCGCGTCACATACGTATCGCCGCCGCAAACCCAAATTCCGGCACACGTCAGAGAAGAGATTGCAGCAAAAGGGATTCGGGTGGTGGAGACGGATGATTTGGTGAAAGCCGTGCAAGATGCGGATGTGCTCTATCAAACCCGTGTTCAGAAAGAACGTTTTCCGTCATTGGAAGTGTATGAAGAAGTAAAAGGGAAATATGTGATCGATCCGCACATGATGGAACATTTGCAACAGCATGCCATCATCATGCATCCATTGCCGCGGGCCGGCGAGATATTGCCGGAAGTCGATCAAGACCCTCGTGCCGCCTACTTTCGTCAGGCCAAAAACGGCGTAGACGTGCGAATGGCTTTGCTGCTGAAATGCTGTCTATGATAATAAAGGAATGAGGCGGATGCTGTTTCACCGCAAATAGTAGGAGGAGGAAAAAGTATGGGATACGTTTTGAAACATGGCACGATCATTGGCGAAAATACACGGCTGGAACAAGTGGATGTTCTGGTCGAAGGCAATCGAATCAAGCAAATCGGGATTGACATTGACAGCACAGGACATACGCTGATCGATTGTACGAATTTGTTTATCAGCCCTGGATTTATCGATATGCATGTACATTTGCGCGAACCGGGCTTTGAATATAAAGAAACGATCGAGTCGGGGTCAAAAGCAGCAGCAGCCGGCGGGTTTACAACAGTCGCATGTATGCCGAATACCAGACCGGCGACGGATAACGCTGACATCGTACGCTTTATTATCGAGCAGGCGAACAAGCACGGGTATGCCCGCGTATTGCCGATTGCAGCGATCACTGCCGGGCAAAAAGGGGAAGAATTGACGGATATTCCAGCATTGAAAGAAGCAGGCGCTGTCGGGCTGTCGGATGACGGCCGCGGGGTGCAGCGGGCGGACCGGATGAAGCGGGCGATGGAGATCGCCAAACAATATGACATGCCGTTGATCATTCATGCGGAAGATGAGACACTTTCCGGCAAAGGCTGCATGAACGCCGGAGAAGCGGCAGAGCGGTTGGGACTGCCGGGGATACCGGATGATGCGGAAGCGGTGATGGTGGCACGGGATATCGTTTTGGCGGAAGTCACCGGCGCACATTTGCATGTGTGCCATGTGAGCGCGAAATCCGTGATCGAATTGATCCGCTATGCAAAAGGACGGGGGCTGCCGGTAACCGGAGAAGTGGCGCCGCACCATCTATTGTTGACAGATGATCAAATCGACCCCGATAATTCCGATTGGAAAGTGAACCCGCCGCTGCGGACAAAGCGGGATCGAGAGGCATGCATCGAAGCGTTTCTCGACGGCACATTGGATATCGTTGCGACAGATCATGCGCCGCACAGTGTGGAAGAGAAACAAAAACCGTTTACGGAAGCGCCTTTTGGCATGGTAGGCTTGGAAATCGCCTTTCCCTTGATGTATACACATTTTGTGAAAACAGGCCGCATGACGCTGAATGAATTGGTCGACCGCATGGCAACGAGGCCGGCGAAGCTGTTCAAGCTCCAAGGCGGACGGATCCAACCGGGTGAACCAGCCGATTTGACCGTTCTCGATTTGCATGCGACAAAAGTGATTGACCCTGCATCCTTCCTGTCCAAAGGGAAAAATACGCCCTTTGCCGGACAAAAGGCACAAGGCTGGCCGGTGTTGACAATGGTCGATGGCGTTGTTTCTTTTGATGCCAGATAAGACAGCAAGAACGAAACACAAGGAGAGTGAAATCGATGAAGGCACTGCTGCTATTGGAAGATGGTACGCTTTTTGAAGGCAAAGGCTTTGGCGCGACCGGTTCTCAAGTGGGTGAAGTGGTTTTTAATACAGGCATGACCGGCTATCAGGAAGTTTTGACAGACCCGTCTTACTGTGGCCAAATCGTGACAATGACATATCCGCTGATCGGCAATTACGGCACAAATGCAGATGATATGGAAGCAACGCTGTCGTTTGCAAAAGGATTTGTCGTCCGGGAAGCGTGCGACATGCCAAGCAACTGGAGAAATCGCAAGTCTTTGCACGACTATTTGGCACATTATGGCGTGATTGGGATCGAAGGCATCGATACGCGCATGCTGACAAAGCGCATCCGCACCAAAGGAACGCTGAAAGGCGTGATCGCAAGCGGCCCGAACCTGTCGGCGGAAGACGCAAAAAGCTATTTGCAGCAAGATTTGCGCACAGACCAGATTTTGCAAGTGACGACCAAAAGCCCGTATCGCTGCCCGGGCAGCGGCCGCCGGGTTGTGGTCATGGATTACGGCGTCAAAGGCGGAACCATTCGCTCATTGATCAACCGGGATTGCGATGTGATCGTTTTGCCTGCAAACGCGACGCTGCAAGACGTATTGGCATGGGATCCGCAAGGAATTCTGCTTTCCAATGGTCCCGGCAATCCGGATGATATCCCATTCGCGGCCGAGTTGGTGCGGGAGTTGCTCGGGAAAATCCCGATCTTTGGGATCTGTATGGGACATCAGGTCATATCGTTGGCGTGCGGCGCAACAGCCAAACGGTTGACATTCGGCCATCGGGGCGCCAATCATCCGGTGAAAGATTTGCGCAACAAGCGCGTCTATATCACCAGCCAAAACCACGGCTATGTGATTGATGAGGCATCGTTGCGGAGTACGGAGCTGGAATTGACGCATATCAATCTGAATGATGGCACAGTCGAAGGTGTTCGCCATACTCGTTTTCCTGCTTTCTCCGTTCAGTATCATCCGGAAGCACGTCCAGGTCCTGATGATTCCGACTATTTATTCGATGAATTCATGGCATTGATCGATCAATTCTGGGAGGGACGCTAACATGCCGTTGCAACAAGGATTACGCAAAATATTAGTGATTGGTTCCGGTCCCATCACCATCGGACAAGCTGCCGAGTTTGACTATGCCGGAACACAAGCATGCCAGGCGTTGCGCGAGGAAGGCCTGGAAGTTGTCCTGATCAACAGCAATCCGGCAACGATCATGACAGATCCCGATATGGCGGACAAAGTCTATATCGAACCACTCACATTGGAATTTGTCGCACAAATCATTCGCCAGGAACAGCCGGATGGATTGCTGCCGACACTCGGCGGACAAACGGGATTGAATATGGCTGTACAGTTGGCGGAAGCCGGCGTGCTCGACGAATATGGCGTAAAGCTGCTGGGAACGCCCCTTGCTTCCATCAAACAGGCGGAAGACCGGGAAGAATTTCGGACTCTGATGAGACAATTGAACCAGCCGGTGCCGGAAAGCGCCATTTGCAACACATGGGAAGAAGCCCTCGCATTTGCAGAGAAAGTCGGTTTTCCATTGATTATTCGCCCTGCGTATACGCTTGGCGGAACCGGCGGCGGAATCGCCGAAACGATGGATGCGTTTCAGGAAATTACGCAAGTGGGGTTAAAATTGAGTCCCATTCATCAAGTATTGGTGGAGCGCAGCGTGGCCGGTTTTAAAGAAATCGAGTATGAGGTCATCAGGGACGGCCATGACAACTGTATTATTGTCTGCAACATGGAAAACATCGATCCGGTCGGCATTCATACGGGTGACAGCATTGTGGTCGCGCCGAGCCAGACGTTGTCCGACCATGAATACCAGATGCTGCGTTCTGCGAGTTTGCAAATTATCCGCGCATTAGGTGTGGAAGGCGGCTGCAACGTACAGTATGCTCTTGATCCGCACAGCTTCCAATATTATGTCATCGAAGTCAATCCGCGGGTTAGCCGCTCCAGCGCGCTGGCTTCCAAGGCAACCGGATATCCGATTGCCAAAGTGGCGACGAAAATCGCTCTCGGTTTTACATTGGACGAAATTCAAAATCCGATCACCGAGCAAACGTACGCTGCCTTTGAGCCGGCATTGGATTATGTGGTGACAAAAATTCCCCGCTGGCCCTTCGATAAGTTTATAAAAGCAAAACGGGTGCTCGGCACGCAGATGAAAGCAACAGGTGAAGTCATGGCGATTGATCGCACATTTGAATCGTCATTGATGAAAGCGATCCGTTCCCTGGAAACAGGTGTCACAAGTTTATATTTAAAAGGCGTTGCAACGATTTCCGATGAAGAATTGGAAACCCGCATCCGCCACGCCGACGATGAACGCTTGTTCCTGGTGGCAGAAGCGGTAAGGCGGGGAACGTCAATCGAAACGCTGCATGACTGGTCAAAAATTGACCGTTTCTTCTTGCGAAAAATCGGCAAACTGGTGCAACTGGAACAGCAACTGAAAGAATCCCTGGATGCTGATATCCTCCTGCAGGCGAAACGCAACGGCTTCCTGGATCAAACTATCGCGGCATTAAGTGGCATTAAGCCGGAAGAGATATTCGCCATGTGCCGGCAGCTTGGCATCAAGCCCGTGTATAAAATGGTCGATACGTGCGCTGCCGAATTTGAAGCATCCACACCTTACTATTACAGCGCATATGAAAAGGAAGACGAAGTGCGGGACAGCAGCAGCCGGAAAGTCCTCGTACTGGGATCCGGTCCGATTCGGATCGGGCAGGGGATCGAATTTGACTACTGTTCCGTACATGCCGCATGGGGATTGAAGAAAGCAGGTTTTGAGTCGATTATTATCAACAACAATCCGGAAACGGTCTCGACCGATTTCAATACGGCAGACCGCCTGTACTTCGAGCCGCTGCATCCGGAAGATGTGCTGCATGTGATCGAGCGGGAACAACCGGAAGGCGTCATCGTGCAATTTGGCGGCCAGACGGCGATCAACCTGGCAGCGCCTTTACAGGAAAAAGGCGTGAAGATCCTCGGTACGTCGCTGGACAATATCGATCGCGCGGAAGATCGGGAACGGTTTGATCAAATGCTGGAGCAACTGGAGATTCCAAGGCCTGCCGGGAAAACGGTGTTTTCTGTGGCGGACGCGGTGGAAGCGGCCGATCGGCTGGGCTATCCGGTGCTTGTGCGGCCATCCTATGTTTTGGGCGGCCGGGCGATGGAAATCGTCTATAACAGCGATGAACTGATGTCGTATATGCAGCATGCGGTACAAATATCCGATACGCATCCGGTCTTGATCGATCGCTATCTGACCGGGAAAGAAGTGGAAGTCGACGCCATTTCCGACGGCGAGAACGTTTTGATTCCGGGGATTATGGAGCATGTGGAGCGTGCCGGCGTGCACTCCGGTGATTCCATCGCCGTATATCCTGCGCAATCGATCGATGAAGCGACCAAACAAACGATTGTGGATTACACGATCCGAATCGCTCGTGAACTGAACATCAAGGGACTTTTGAACATTCAGTTTGTGGTGCACAAAGAGGCTGTGTACATCCTGGAAGTGAATCCTCGTTCCAGTCGAACGGTTCCTTTCTTGAGCAAAGTGACAGGTGTGCCGATGGTAGATGTAGCGATGCAGGCCATTCTCGGCACGAAGCTGTCCGATCTTGGCTACCATACAGGTTTGTGGCCGGAGCCGAATGATGTCGCTGTAAAAGTGCCTGTGTTCTCCTTTGCCAAATTGCGTCGCGTCGATGTGACTCTCGGACCGGAAATGAAATCGACAGGCGAAGTCATGGGCCGGGAAAGCACCTATGCGAAGGCGCTGTATAAAGGGCTTTTGGCTGCGGGCATGAAAATCCCGACACACGGCAGAATTATTTGTACAATCGCCGACAAGGACAAACAGGAAGCGCTGCAAATTCTCAAACGGTTTGCAGGGTTAGGGTTCCAATTGATTGCGACACAGGGAACCGGTGCGTTTTTGCAAGAACATGGCTTGCGCGTACAGATTGTAAACAAATTAAACGACGGCTATCCGAATTTGGTGGACTTGATCCGCCAGGGAAAAGCGGATTTGGTGATCAATACGCTGACAAAAGGGAAAGAACCGCAGCGGGACGGGTTTCGCATTCGCCGGGAAGCGGTCGAGAATGGGATCGCCTGCTTGACTTCTCTCGATACGGCACAAGCGCTGCTGGATGTGATTACAAGTCTGCGTTTTGATACGACACCCATCGATCGCGGTCAATTCGGGCAAACGGTCCGCAAAGCGCAGTAAGAGGAGGGGTAGCATGAAACGCTGGACAATTCTTGCGCATCAACCGGTGGCGCGGCAGATGATGCAACTGGACTTGCAGGTGGATGATGCGTTTGCATATGTGCCTGGCCAATTTTTACACGTACGGGTCACGGACGGCCATGACTTTTTGCTGCGTCGGCCGATCAGTTTGTGCAATTTTGATCCGGATACACGTGTGCTGTCCCTCGTCTACCGCGTCGGCGGGGATGGCACTCGGGCGCTTGCCAAGCGCACGCCAGGGATGGAAGTCGATGTTTTGGGACCGTTGGGACAGGGATTTCCCATCCATGAGGAAGATGGGCATGCATTGCTGATCGGCGGCGGCATCGGTGTGCCGCCATTGGTGGAACTGGCCAAACAGATAACGGCACAAGGGAAAACCGTAACGGCGGTGATCGGGTTTCTGACAAAAGATGTGGTGATTCTCGAAAAGGAATTGCAGATGTACGGCGATGTGTTTGTTTGTACAGATGATGGTTCCTACGGTCACCACGGCCGCGTGACAGACCTTTTGACAGCGGATTTGCTCGCTTCCGTGGATCGGTATTATAGCTGCGGCCCATTGCCGATGCTGCAGGCGATTGTCGGCAAAATCGAAGCGAAAGTGCCGGGGTATGTGTCATTGGAAGAACGAATGGGATGCGGGATCGGCGCATGCATGGCATGTGTGCAGTGGACCGTGGATGAGCAAGGAAACAAACGGCTGCAGAAAATCTGCAAACAAGGGCCTGTGTTCGACGGACGGGAGGTCGTATTCGAATGAAGCAACCGATCGACACTCATGTGTATCAGCAAGCCATTGCCAAGACCGACAAAGCAAAATACGAAAGTCCGTCATTGGCGGCAAATGTCGGCAGTCTGCAATTGAAGAATCCGATCATGCCCGCTTCCGGATGTTTCGGTTTCGGCAAGGAGTATGCGGAATTCTATGATCTGAGCATCCTTGGCGCCATCATGGTGAAAGCGACGACGCTGGAGACGCGGACGGGCAATCCTACGCCCCGTGTCGCCGAGACGCCCGCCGGCATGCTCAATGCGATCGGACTTCAGAATCCGGGCGTCGATCTGGTCGTTCGGGAAGAACTCCCGTGGCTTCGTCAATATGATGTTCCCATCATCGTAAACGTAGCCGGAAGCACAGTCGAAGAGTATGTGCAAGTCACGGAAAAATTGAGTCACAGCGAGGATCTGGACGCCATCGAAGTCAATATCTCCTGTCCGAATGTAAAATGCGGCGGCATCCAGTTTGGCACAAATCCGGAATCTGCCGCGGAAGTCGTGCGGGAAATGAAAAAGGCGGCGCACGTACCGGTCATTGTCAAACTTTCGCCAAACGTGACAGATATCGTCAGCATGGCAAAGGCAGTGGAGGAAGCCGGCGCGGATGCGGTTTCTCTCATCAATACGCTTGTCGGCATGCGGATCGATTTGAAAACGATGAAACCGATCCTGGCAAATGGCGTTGGCGGTTTGTCCGGCCCCGCCGTCAAGCCGGTCGCCATCCGCATGGTCTATCAAGTGTCGCAAGCCGTGCAAATTCCGGTCATCGGCATGGGCGGTGTCATGACGGCGGAGGATGCCCTCGAATTTTTGGCTGCCGGCGCATCGGCGGTGGCGGTAGGAACGGCGAACTTTGTCAATCCTTATGCATGTCCGGAAATTATCGCAGGCTTAAAAACCTATTGCGAGACGCAGGGGATCGGGAATATTCAAGAATTGGTCGGTAAGGCCTGGAAATGAAAAGGCCTGGAAGTGAAAGAGGAAAACGCCGAAAACAGAAATTGAAATTGAAATTGGAAAAATGAACAGTTGAAAGTTGAAAGTTGAAATAAAAAGGAGTGGAAACGTGGCAAATTTGCATACATTTGACGCCAGCCGCATCTATATTGCCCTCGATACAAGCTCCGTCGAGCAGGCCCGGGCGTTTGTACGGGAACTTGCGCCCACCGGTGTCGGATTTAAAGTCGGCATGCAATTGTTTTATCAATCGGGCCCTGCTTTTGTCAAAGAGCTGACCGCACAGGGGCTGCAAGTGTTTCTGGATTTAAAATTCCACGACATTCCAAACACGGTTGCAGGTGCGGTGCAAAGCATCGGCGAGCTGGGTGCGGCGATTTGCAATGTCCATGTGGCGGGCGGCCTGGAAATGATGAAACGGGCCCGGCAAGCGGCCGATGCGTTGGCACAGCGGGCAGGGAAGCGTCCGCAAGTGATCGGCGTGACCCAATTGACAAGTACGTCCCGGGAAATGATGAACGAAGAAGTGGGGATTCCGGGAGATGTGCAGGATGTAGTGATCCGTTACGCGCTGCTTGCACAGACTGCAGGGCTCGATGGCGTTGTCGCATCCGGACATGAAGTGCGGGGGATCCGGGAAGCCTGCGGGGATGACTTTGTAACCGTCATTCCAGGCATCCGATTGGCTGCCAATGATTCGGCTTTGATCCATGATCAAAAGCGTGTGATGACACCGCACGAAGCATTTCAGGAAGGCGCCCACGCGATTGTGATCGGACGGGCTGTCACGCAAGCGGCCGAGCCGCGGGCGACCGTCGAGCAGATCCTTGCAGCGTTGTAAAGCGCATATGGGCGAGTACGATTCTACAGGAGTTCGATTTTGCCGGGCAGCTTTGTAATGCAATATGCTAAGACGGAAAAAATGACGTGCAAATGTATAAAATTTTGCGCGTCATTTTTTCCATAGCATTCGTTTTTAAAAGAGATTTGTTTTTCAAATCGTTTCCAGTGGATGAACAAAAAGTAGTCAAAACTCCACGGCGGATTGCTTCACTACTTTTTTGACACGTACTTCTATCAAATTTTTTTGAAATTCACAGGCAAAAGCAACAGAAACGAATCGTAAAAGGCTTTTTGATAATCGTGTCGAAATTATAGTTTCGGTGCTTCCATCCCCAGATTGGCCCATTCTTCTCGCGCAGGTCCATACACGCCGGGAACTTTTAGCCCTGCCTGACGCATAAGGACAGTCATTTGGCCCCGATGGTGAATTTGATGCCGGATCAGGACCATTAATGTAATTCCGTTCGGCCATTCTTCCCCGTACAGGTTGTGCATCTCTTTCAGGGTGCTGTCCGTCCACTGTGTTTGCAATGCTTGAACAAACGCGTCGTTTACCTGACGATACGCGTCTGCAATCACTTTGGCCGAAGTTGGCACTGGTCCATCTTCACCCGGCGACGCAAACTGCAAGCCTGTTCGCGACATCATTTCATGAATGGCAGTCACGATGTGCCAGGCAATGCGCCCTAACGTCCGATCCATTGAAGCCACTTCCTGTCGAAGTGACGCATCTGTGAGAGCATCCAATAGTTTCTGGGTTGCTCCCGCCTCGTACTCCCATGATTGAAGAAATCCGTTCAACGTCTGAAACATAAACATCCTCCTCGTATGTTTGACAAATATGGCATGTCCAATCAGAATCCCGCATCCACGAAATTCCATTTTCATTGTACACTGTTATACATTGCATTTCTATGTGGCATCTGTTTTTTGCGTGTCGTTTATCACTTGCAAAGAATCAGCAGCGTATGGTAATTTTAAAGTTGGCATTTGATGAAAGGTCTCTTGATTGTGGAGGTGCTGGCATCATGCTTATGATGCAAAACAATTGTAATGTTTGTTATCTGAAAGAGTACGAATTATTCCAGGATCTGTCCGAGCGGGAATTGGATCAGTTGGGAAAAGTCAGTCAGCCGACGCTGATTCCAAAACGGGAATACGTGTTTACGCCGGATCAACCGAATGATGTCATATATATGTTGAAAAAAGGCCGTGTCCGTATTACCCGACTATCGGATACAGGAAAGCATATCACGCTCGTCATTTTGGAAGCAGGAGATATTTTCGGGGAAGATGCGATTTTAGGGTCAAAACACCGAAAATATTTTGCGGAAGTATTGGATGACGCACATATTTGTGTCATTGACCGCAATGCGGTTGAGCAAGTGATCGCAAATAATGCTCAAGTCGGCTTTCGTCTGGCAAAGATTGTCGAACAGCGGCTGGAAGATGTGCAAGAACAATTGGAAAATATCGTGTTTTACGATGTGCAGACACGACTCGCCCGCTTATTGCTGAAATTGGCAGATCTGCATGGCAAACAGACGCCCGCCGGCGTTCTCATTAACATAAAGTTGACGCATGAGGATATGGCCAGTCTGATCGGATCGACCCGTGAGACGACAAGCAAGGTTTTGAATGAATTTCGTACACAAGGATTGGTAGATCTGCAAAATCGCCGCGTGATCCTCCGCGATCCGACTGCCCTCGCCCATATGGACGAACGGCTCCGCAGCAATGGAGCCTAATGCCGTCAGCAGGCAAATCCATAAAGAAGAGGGATGGGATATGTTTCGGATATGTTTTGACTCTATGTATTCCATCCCTCTTTTTTTGCCTGTAGAGGATGTTCAAAAAGTAGTCAAAGCTCCACGGCGGATTGCTTTGCCGAATCCCTAAAAGCCTTACTCATGTACCAAACACGTACACTCCGTCGGCTTTTCGTGCTTCGACTTCGCACTCCTTGTGTCTTACTTGACCACTTTTTGAACACTCACCTGTAGCAACATCAGCTTGCAGATTTTCGAAACATGTACAGTTTTTTCAACCCCCACCTTGACACCCCATACACCAACGCCAAAAAGATCGCGACACCATCAAACGCCATAAAAACAGGTGTGTGATAATCCACAATTCCGGGAATCGTTCGTTTGCTCACGGGCCATATGTATGCATCGATAAATTGTTTATGTGTGAAAATATCAATCATGATGTGAAAAAATCCGCCGATGACCAGCCATTTTAACCATTCGATCCGGAAAAACAGTCCGATGCCTGCCAGGCACAGCCAGATGGGGATGCTGTGCATCATGCTGTCAAGTGTCCACATGTCAGGTTGGCGGAACAATTGGGGCAGCCATGGTTGTGCAAGCTGGAAGGAACCTTGCAGCCACATTTGCCCGGCCACTGCATACATGGCAAGATCGGGTAAAACGCCGCCAAGTGTTACACTCCAGCGATTGGGTTGTCGGCGAAACAGATAATATGTCCAAAAACCGTGGCTAATCGTATCGATGCAGATCCCTCCTTTCGATTTTTCATAGAATTCCCCGGTTATTTGTAAATCATGTGAGCCTTCCTGATCGAAACGGACACATGAAACGGTTGACAGGAATGTTTAAAATTGTATAACGACGATGCCTGTATGCCATACTAAAAACGTAGCAGAAAAGAACAGAATACGAAACTTTCTCCAACACCGTAGGAGGGAAATATACGTTTGCACAAGCGTCATATGGGATTATCTACCATACGGAAATTTTGGCACAAAATTCCCTTCTCTTTATCGTTGCTACATTTAATGGGTTCATGGGCGATTGTGGAGGCCTGTATTCTGTTTTCGCCGCAACTGTTTACAGGCACCAGCGATACGGCGCTAAATTTTTTAAATACAATCGTATCCTGTGTGGCAACGATTTTGGCCTTATGCATCTCCATTATCATGGTTGCCATCCAAATGACGGCCAGCAAGTATTCACATCGCGTGCTGGATCTGTTTATTCGCTGCCCTTACAACATTTCGCTGCTCGTCATCTATTTTGGCACGATCTTTCACTGTATTTTTTTGATGGCGCGGATTCAGCCGGGAGACGAGGGGTTGAGCGCTTCTTTAAATCAAGCGATGAGCGGCGAATTGCTGTTGGTGATTTGTTGTTTTTTTAGCTTGTTTTTATACAGTTATGGCGTCATTCAATTATTAAAACCGGAAACGATCATACGTTCCATTGACAGGGAATATCATCTCTGTTTTTTGCAGGGACATGATCAGGAAGCGTTAATGAAAGTGGTTCAAATCTCCGACATTGCCAAAAAAGCGGTGATCGACATGGATGCTGTAACCGGGGTCATGTCGACGCAACGGCTTGGGGCAATGCTGCGAATGGCGCCTATCCCCAAAGAGTCAGATGAAATGCTCATAAACTATCACCAGGAAATTCTGCAACAGTTGCTGGGAATTGCACATATTGCGTTTAAGGAGCGGGAAAATACCATTTCCCAGGAGCTTTTGGAGATCTTGCTGGAACTCGGTACCAACTATGCAAAAGCAGGATCTTTAAAGGCGGCCGGCATGGTTGTGGAATTGTACTCCCGCATCATCAGCAATAATTTGATCGGACAACACCAGTTCAATTATATCGAAACGATTGTCCGCCACATCTATACCATTGCTTATGAAGTTGTCGCTTCCGATAAAGATTACCGGGATATTGACGAGTTTGTATTACAGACATTTCAAATGTTGAATCATGTAGGAAAACAGGTACTGGACATTGAAGTCAGCGGCGCATCCTATGTGGCAAGGGATCTTTTGTCAGATACATTCGGCGAATTGATCACAAGTATTGTGCAGCATGCCGGCCCGACGGTGCCACACCGGGTCATACGGGAATTGATGTTCGAATATATGAAACTGGCTCGCCTGCTTTTGGCAAAATCGGAAATGCGGGACATCGTGCAAATCACTACATGGTTGCGAAATGAACTGTTGCCCATACAAGAGCAAAACACGCGTGTACAACCCTATTTGTATCTGTTTTTGCTGTTGATTGCGGTTTCGTTGTATTTGCAGCGAAAGGATATTGCAGTCGTTCTCATTCGCTCGTTGGGAAAGTACTTTAAGCCGGAGCAAGGGCTGTTGGAACAAATGCGCCTTGGCAGAATGGATATTCGCTATCTGTTTGACTATGCCAATCCGGATCCCTTTTTATTGCATGCATATACCATTTGGAACGAATACAACGAATTTTCACAAATGATGGACAGTGAAGAACATGCATCGAAGGAGCAGGCTTCCACAAGCAAGCGGGAGGAATGGAACGAGCTCTTTCAAAAAGAAGCAAGCCATAATCGCTAATGGCATCGCCGCTCCATTTCATATGTTGGAAGAATTTTGGAAGAAACGGCCGTTTCGCTGCATCTGCATCAAAACCGTAGCGAGAACGGCCGATATGAGGCTATATATTTTTATGAGCGTTCCAACTTCTGAACACCTTCAAGTGATGGTCTGACAAACAGGGTTTGTTGATTTTCATACAAAATCATGCCCGGTTTGGCGCCATTCGGTTTCCAGGTGTGTTTGATCAGCGTATAGTCGACAGGAACCCGGCTGGAGTCCCTTCCTTTGCTGAAAAAGGCGGCCACTTGTGCTGCCATCCGCAATGTGTCAGCTGAGAACTCTTTCCCGCGAATGATGACGTGGGAGCCTGGAATATCTTTGACATGCAGCCAGGTATCTGTTTTTTTGGCAAGCTTTGTGCTGATGTAGTCATTCTGTTTGTTGTTTTTTCCGACGACAAGCTCGATTCCTTCCGGTGTGAGATAGCGCTCCAGGGAGACGGCGGGCGGTGTACGGCCGTTTTTTTGTTTGTTCCGGCTTTGCGGAAATTTCTTCGTGCGGGATTTTCCCTTGACATATCCGCCCTGTTCCAGTTCGTCCCGGATTTCATCCAACTCTTGCAAAGCGGCTTGTTCGATCTGTAATGTGACTTCTTCGAGATAGCGCACTTCATTTGCTGCAAGCGCGAGCTGTTCCTTGATATGCGGAACGCTTTGTTTTGCCTTGTTGTATTTTTTAAAATACGCTTGGGCGTTCTCGATGGGCTCCAAGAGCGGGTCGAGCTCGATGCGCAGCAGCGGCATATCGTCTTCATAGAAATTCGTCACATCTGCATATGCGTCGCCCCGTTTGAACTGATACAGGGAAGCGGTAATCAATTCCCCGTATAACCGGTATACATCCGCCTGTTCCGCGATTTGCAGTTCTTCTTTTAATTTTTCAATTTTATTGTGATTCCGTTCCAGTTCTGTTTTCAGGATCCGCAACAGGTCGCCGGCTTTTTGCTGGATCATATCATGGCGCACTTTTTCAGCGTAAAACCATTCCAGACATTGGCTGATCGAAGCAAATGCGCGGTCTGCACCCTTCAGATGCTGTAACGGAAGAATGCTGAAAGCCAAAGGTGCGGCTGTTTCCGCATCGAGTTTCACAGTTGGAGCAAACTGATCCTGGCGCCATGAGTGAATGGTTGCGGATATGTACTTCCATTCCTCCAGCATGGTTGCTTCCCCGATCCTTGCGCTAAGTTCCCTTGCCAGCAGTTGGCTGATCCCGAGGATCTGCCGACTGAGAAAATTGGACAAAGGAATGTCGGAGTGACTGGAACGCAGCCGTTGATACATGCCTTCGTCAAGGGCAAAAGGATCCGCTTTGTCCTGTGTCGGCGGAGCGATATAGGACCTTCCCGGCAACACTTCCCGATGCCTGCTGATGGCATGTGTGATATGTACAATGCTGTCAAATATCGTCTTGGATTTCGGGTCAAGCAAAATGAGATTGCTGTGCCGTCCCATCAATTCGATGACCAAAAGCCGTTGCACCCGTTCCCCTAACTCATCCGTACTTTCAATCCGGATTCGCAGCATCCGTTCATTTGTCGGTTGTTCGATGCTGCGAAGGATGCCGCCTTCCAGATGTTTTCGCAAGACCATGCAAAACATTGGCGGCATTGCAGGGTTTTGCCCTTGGTAGCGATCGATCAACAGCACCCTTGGATAGGTTGGATTGGCAGACAGCAACAATCGGTAGGTTCGTCCGTGACTTCGCAACTGTAAAACAAGATCACGGGGCAATGGCTGATAGATCTTTTCAATCCGTGCGCCGAGCAGATGAGACGAGAGCTCCGCCCGTACAGCTCTGAGAACAATACCGTCAAATGCCATCAAATCCCCTCCTTACAGTCATACTGTTTGAATTATACGGTTGTCATGTTGGCAGCGTCAAACGCAAAACAGTTATTTTCCAAATGAAACAAGCATACACATGTCCTATGACGATGGCAAACATCACGAAATGTGAGTGAGGGGTGGAAGTGTGAATCAGGCAGAATGGCATACGCAAAGTCCGCGTGACTGTCTCCAATTGCTTGAAACCAGCCCATCAGGTCTGGGAGCGGATGAGGTACAAGCACGACTTGTGACATTTGGTGAAAACCGGATTGAGGATACTTCGCAGGCGGCTTGGTATACGTTGTTTTTTAATCAGTTTCGGGATTTTATGGTCATCGTGCTGCTTGCTGCAACATTGATTTCCGGATTGCTGGGGGAATTTATCGATGCCATTACGATTATCGCCATTATTATCGTAAACGCGCTATTGGGGTTTTTCCAGGAACTGCGCGCGGAGAAATCGCTGGCATCTTTAAAACAGTTGACAGCGCCGGTGGCCCACGTGATCCGCAACACAGAGCGCGTTACGGTACCGGCAGCACAATTGGTTCCGGGAGATATCGTATTATTGGAAAGCGGTGACCGTATTCCGGCAGATGTTCGCCTGCTGGCTTTGCAGGGATTTGAAACGGAAGAAAGTTCCTTAACGGGTGAAAGCCTGCCGATTTCCAAACACGCGGACATCATCCCGGATCCTCTGGCGCCTTTGGGAGACAGAAAAAATATGGGGTATATGGGCACAAGTGTCACGCGCGGCAAGGCCCAAGCGGTAGTTGTGGCGACAGGCATGAACACGGAGATGGGGAAAATTGCAAATTTGATTCAAACGGCAGAAGATACGGAGACACCGCTGCAAAGGCGGTTGGATCAACTGGGAAAAATCCTCGTCTATATATCCCTCGGCATTACGGCTGTTGTTGTGTTGGCAGGAATTTTACATGGACAACATGTATTTCATATGTTTATGGCAGGTGTGAGCCTGGCGGTGGCCGCCATACCGGAAGGTCTTCCGGCCATTGTTACGATCGCGCTGGCGATCGGCGTACAACGGATGATCAAACGCAAAGCGATCGTCCGCAAACTCCCGTCTGTTGAAACATTAGGATGTGCAACCGTTATCTGTTCCGACAAGACAGGAACATTGACACAAAATAAAATGACGGTGCAAGAGATTTGGGCAGGTGGAAAAACATATCATGTCACAGGACAGGGCTATCGGCCGGAAGGAGAATTCATCTTCAACGGATCCGGTGTACGACCGGAAAAACGACCGGAATTGGCTCGCTTGCTGCAAATTTCCGCACTCTGCAATAACGCGGAGCTAGTATTTGACGAGAACATCAAAGATTGGCATTGTCATGGGGATCCGACGGAAGGCGCGCTCTTGGCGGTCGCTGCGAAGGCAGGATACTCCCTGGCGGATATCGCGCAACAATTGCAGCGGGTAGAGGAGATTCCATTCGACTCCAATCGGAAAATGATGACGGTGATTGTCAGGGATGCATCAGGCCGACACACATTGCTGACAAAAGGCGCCCCGGACGTATTATTGGAACGCTGTACACATATCTTGCTGGACGGCAAATCTGTGCCGCTGACCAAAGCGTTGCGGCAGCAAATTCTCGAAGTCAATCATGCCCTGGGAAGTGAAGCATTGCGCAACATCGGCGTCGCCTATCGGGAGATTCGCAGTCTTGACTCGATCAAACGGATGGCAGATCCGGAAGTCCAGTTGACATTTGTCGGGCTTTTGGGCATGATCGATCCGCCGCGGGCGGAAGTTTTTGAAGCGATTCATCTTTGTAAAAACGCGGGCATCCGTACTGTCATGATTACCGGCGACCATCAGGTAACGGCAGAAGCCATCGCCAGACAGTTGGGAATTATGACAGCTGGCGGGCTTACGGTGACAGGTGCGGAACTGAACAATATGACAGACAAGCAGTTGGCCAAAAAAGCGGAGAGTATTTGCGTATTCGCCAGAGTATCTCCGGAACACAAGCTGCGCATCGTGAAGGCGCTGCAGGAAAATGGACAGGTGGTAGCCATGACGGGTGACGGTGTGAATGATGCGCCGGCGATCCAGGCGGCCGATATCGGCATTTCCATGGGGCAAGGCGGTACAGATGTGGCAAAAGATGCTTCGGCGCTGATTTTGAGCGATGACAACTTTGCCACAATTGTCGCAGCGATTGAGGAAGGGCGCGGCATTTATGACAATATCCGCAAATTTGTCCGGTACTTGCTGTCAAGCAACGTCGGTGAAATCATCACAATGTTCGTTGCTACTCTATTTGGTTTTCCATTGCCGCTTTTGCCGATTCAGATCTTGTGCGTCAATCTGGTGACAGACGGACTGCCGGCCATTGCATTGGGTGTGGATCCGGCAGAGAAAGACATCATGCAGCGGAAACCGAGAAATGTAAAGGAAAGCATTTTTGCCCGGGGAGTTGGAACGAAGATTATCACGCGGGGAATTTTTATCGGCATTTGCACGCTAAGCGTGTTTTGGCTCACCTGGCATAACGACCCGAGTCAATTGCAAAAAGCGCAAACCATGGCGTTTGCAACATTGGTCATGTGCCAGTTGATTCAGGTATTCGATTGCCGCAGTGTGGAAGGCGGAATTTTCAGCCGTAATATTTTCGGGAATGTATGGTTGATCGCAGCCGTTTGTTCATCGATTACGTTCCTGCTCTGTGCGATCTATGTTCCCGCGCTGCAAATCATTTTCAAAAGTGTTCCGCTGCATCTGTTTGATTGGGCGGTGGTACTTGTCGCAGCAGCCATTCCGACATTTGCTTTGACGGTTCGGCGGGCAGGGCGCCGGGTCACACGCGCGCGCTTGGCGAGATAGGAGCAATCGAAAGAATCGATTTCTTTTCAACAGCATCTTCACAACAGCGGCTTCGTTTCTGCTATACTGTTCAATAGCAATGGCAAGCGGAATGAATGGCTTGCGATACGTGAAGAAAAAATGGCTGGTGAATCGGATGCAATTTACAAAGATGCATGGGTTAGGGAATGATTTTATCATTGTTGCAGGAATGAAGCAGGTGCATGAGAATGTGAACCAATTGGCCGTTCGGATGTGTGACAGGAATTTTGGCATCGGCGCCGATGGTCTCGTATACATCCTGCCTTCTGCTGCAGCAGATTTTCAAATGCGAATTTTTAATTCGGACGGCAGCGAACCGGAGCAATGCGGAAATGCCATTCGTTGTGTCGGAAAATACGTATACGATCATCGACTCACGGATCAGACGACAATTCGCGTGGAAACAAAAGCCGGTATCCAGACATTGGAACTGACGGTAACAGACAAAAGGGTGCAAAGCGTGCGCGTGGATATGGGCGTACCGATCTTGCAGGGATTGCAAATTCCCACCGCCATTGATCAGGATGTTGTGCTGCAAGTTCCGATATCTGCGGACGGTTTTCAAAGCACGTTTACAGCTGTCTCCATGGGGAACCCGCATTGTGTGATTATGATGGATCGCTTGGCTGACCTGCCGTTCGATCAGGTAGGCCCCGCGTTGGAAGTACACCCCTATTTTCCAAAGAAAACAAACGTGGAGTTTGTAGAAGTGCATGCGCCAAAAGAAGTGACGATGCGCGTTTGGGAACGGGGCGCGGGCGAGACGCTGGCTTGCGGTACCGGCGCATGTGCCGTATGCGTTGCGGGAGTTCTTGCGGGCAGGACGGAGCGGCGCGTGTTGGTGCATTTAAAAGGCGGCGATCTGGAGATCGAGTGGTCGCAAACGGACAACCATGTGTACATGACTGGGCCCGCTGTCGAGGTTTTTCAAGGTCAATGGCTGCTATCATGTTTAAATACCGGTAAAATGGCGTAACAGGGGATTCTTGAAACGCATATGTATTGGTAATTGCACATACACGACGAAAGCCTGGGCAGTTTGATGCTACAGGTTTTTTCCTTGTTAGCGGGTTTTCCCTTGTTATCGGGATGCTGTATTTTTGAGATTTGGCTATTGTGAAATACGGGGGATATTGATTAGAATAAAGTAAAATATTGCGAAAAAAAGAGAAAATCGCTGATTACTTGTCATAATTCAAGCATTTACAGTAAAATAGATTCGATAAAGGTGGTGAACCCTTGATAAAAAGTATGACCGGGTACGGAAGAGGAAGTGCCCGATATGAAGATTTGCAGTTGACAGTCGAGATTCGTACGGTAAACCACCGATTTGCGGAAGTTGTTTTACGTATGCCCAAAGAATGGATGGCATACGAAGATTTGGTCAAAAAAATTGTCCTTTCTCATATATCTCGCGGCCGGGCTGAAGTTCAATTTTCCTTTGGACAGGGTACTGTTTCAAAAAAAGTGGTATCGATTGATGAAGCGTATGCGCTGCAAGTGTATCAGGCGATTACCCGCCTGGCAGTTCAATTGAATCAGCGGACAGATTCTTTTTTTGAACAAGTTGTGTCATTTCCCGGCGTTTTGCAAGTCACGGAATCTGCCGTACATGAGCAAGCGCTGCGGGATCTGATTGTGGATGGGTTGGAAGAAGCCTGCCATGCCTTGGATGGGATGCGCAGGGAAGAAGGGCAGTCGATCCGGGAAGATCTGGCCAGGCGGCTTTCTGATCTTGAGCGCATGGTCGCTGACATCAAACGGTTGGCTCCCACTGTCGTGTCAGCATATCGGGAACGTCTGGAACAGAAAGTGCGGGACCTGGCCCCAGCCGGAACCGTTGATGAGCAGCGTCTTTTAAGTGAAGTTGTGATATTTGCGGAACGTTCGGATATACAAGAGGAATTGGTGCGATTACATAGTCATATGCAACAGTTTAAACATATCCTCGAAGTGACGGAGCCGGTGGGGCGCAAAATGGATTTTTTGATTCAGGAGATGAATCGGGAGATGAATACGATCGGTTCAAAAGCGAACGATGCAAGAATTGCAACACAAGTCGTGGAGTGCAAGACACGACTCGAGCAACTGCGGGAACAAGTGCAAAACATCGAGTAAAACGTATGCCTGTAGAATCCCTTGGCAACAATGGGAAGTTATGGAGCGCGTATTTGCAAATAGTTTAGGAGGAATTCTTATGAGTATCAAACTCATCAACATCGGCTTTGGCAACATTGTTTCAGCCAATCGCATTATTTCAATCGTCAGTCCTGAATCCGCTCCAATCAAACGCATTATTCAAGAAGCGCGGGACCGCGGCATGTTGATCGATGCCACATATGGGAGACGGACTCGTGCTGTCATTATAACAGATAGTGATCATATTATCCTGTCAGCTGTCCAACCGGAAACTGTCGCTCATCGTTTGGTTGTGAAAGATCAAACGCAGGAAGATGAAGAATGATTGTGAAGCTTTTTGCGACAGTTGGTAAGAGGAGGGCTTTTGCATGATCCAAACAGGCCTTTTGATCGTTTTGTCAGGACCGTCCGGAGCCGGGAAAGGAACGGTATGCACCGCGCTTAGGCCGACGATGCCGGATTTGAATGTGTCCATTTCCGCCACGACGCGTGCTCCCAGAAGCGGAGAAGCAGAAGGCGTCAATTATTTTTTTAAGAGCCGCGAGCAGTTTCAAGAAATGGTGGAGAGAGACGAACTGCTGGAATGGGCCCAAGTCTACGGGAATTTTTACGGTACACCCCGCAAGTATGTAGAAGATTTTTTGGCGGCGGGAAAAGATGTGCTGCTGGAAATTGATATACAAGGAGCCCTTCAGGTCAAACGGCAATTTCCCAACGGTGTTTTCATTTTCCTGATCCCACCGTCATTGGAGGAATTGCGTTCGCGTATCATCGGCCGGGGCACGGAAACGGAAGAATCCTTCCGTCTGCGCTTCGGTGCGGCAGCGGGTGAACTGAAATATATGGATCAGTATGATTACGTCGTAGTGAACGATCGTGTCGACGATGCCTGCAGGCGGATTCGCTCCATTATTGAAGCGGAACGCTGCAGTGTACCGCGCAATATCGATTTTTACAGACATCCATTTCAAAATGAGCTGAAAAGTGAAACAAGGAATTAGAAGGGGAGAGGAAATCAAATGTTATATCCATCCATTGACCGGTTGGTGGAGTTATCTGATAGCAAGTATTCATTGGTTGTAGCGGCAGCCAAACGGGCTCGCATGCTGCAAGAAGGGGCGCAGAAAAAAATCGATTCGACGAAATCGAAAAATGTAAGTGTGGCATTGCAAGAAATTGCAACACAAAAAATTCGTTTTGTCCGTACAAAAGAAGGGATCAAATAGACAGGTCGGGATGTTTCCGTGCAGACATGTCTGTGCAATTCGCGGTAAAATGCAGCGGTAAAGCGCTAACTTGGCATGTAAAGTTCCGTTATGCCAAGTTTTCTTTATAATAGGAAAATCATAACAGAATCATCCGGTGGCGGTTTCGTATTTTGGGGGGAGTGGAGATGCAAGGAAAAACGGTTGTTCTGGGAGTGTGTGGTGGAATTGCTGCATATAAGGCAGCAGAGATCTGCAGTTCTCTGATGAAAAAAGGTGCAGATGTGCATGTCATCATGACCAAGGCAGCTACACAATTTATTACACCCCTTACCTTTCAGGCACTATCACATCATGCAGTGATCACAGACATGTTTCATGAACCGGATCCATCAGCCATCGCCCATATTCGGCTGGCAGATGCTGCCGATGTTTTTTTGGTTGCGCCGGCAACGGCCGATGTCATCGGCAAAGTGGCCAATGGAATCGGCGATGATATGCTGACGACGACACTGATGGCAACAACAGCCCAAGTCGTATTTTCCCCGGCGATGAATGTACATATGTATGCAAATCCGATCGTGCAGGATCAGATTCAATATTTGAAATCAAAAGGGTATTTGTTTCTGGAGCCGGGAGAAGGTCCTTTGGCATGTGGCTACACGGGACGCGGGCGCTTGCCGGAACCAAGGGAAATCGTGTCATATGTCCAGGAACTCCTGCAAAAAAGGCGGGATTTCGCTGGCCTGTGCTGTCTGGTCACAGCTGGCGCGACGAGGGAAACAATCGATCCGGTGCGGTTTTTATCCAATCGATCCAGCGGCAAGATGGGAATGGCGATTGCCGAGGAACTGCGGGATCGCGGCGGACAAGTCACCCTGATTCTTGGACCCACACATCTTGAGCCTCCTTGCGGTCTGGAAATCGTCCGGGTGGAATCGGCGCAAGACATGTATCATGCCGTAATGGAGCGGGAAGCAAATGCGGATATGATCGTAAAAACGGCAGCTGTGGCAGATTATCGTCCTGTAGCGACAAGTGAACACAAAGTCAAAAAACAAGCGGGCAATCTGATGCTCGAACTGGAACGTACGCCGGATATTCTGCAAGAGCTTGGCATGCGCAAGCGTCCCGGCCAACTGTTGGTGGGATTTGCGGCAGAGACGCAAGATCTTGATCGTTATGCTTTGGACAAATTGCATCGCAAGCATTTGGATCTTGTCGTGGCGAATGACGTATCCAAAGCGGATGCGGGATTTGCCGTAGATACGAATGCCGTTCGGATCTACGATGCTTCCGGGTTGCTCGCTGCAACGCCGCTTTTAAGCAAACGGGAAGTGGCGCGGACGATTGTCAACCATATGTGTGATCGATGGCGGCGAAATCAAGATGAATCCGAAGCGTAAAGGATTTGCGGAAGTCATCGTCGATGTAAGAGCATATGATGTGGATCGCGCGTTTCTCTATCAGATCCCCCCGGGATTTGCGGAAACATGTCAGGTGGGCGCACGTGTTCTCGTCCCTTTTGGCAGCCGCAAGCTGGAAGGATATGTGGTGAATCTGACAGACGCGCAGACGGTTCAAGAGATCAAGCCGATCCTTGATGTTTTGGATGATCACCCGCCCTTGACCCCGGAGTTGGTCGATTTAAGCGAATGGCTTGCTGCCCGCTACTGTACGACGCGGGTGGCTTGCATGCAAGCGATGCTGCCGGGCGGCATTCGCGCCAAGCAAGAAACATACCTCAAAATCCGGCAGTCTCCCGCCATTTTGGATCCGCTGGATGAGCAGATGCTGCAGTGGATGCGGGAACGAAAACGGGTGACATTGGAACAAGTCCGCAAACAATTTCCGGATGCGGATGGACGGATCGATTTGCTGATCAAAGAAGGCATTTTGCAAATCGATAAACAACTGCATCGGGGAATGAAGGAAAAAACAGTCCAAGGAGTTGCCTTGACCGAATCTGCCAGAAACCAGTACGAATCTTTGATCCGGTCTTTGTCACCCCGGGCACGTAAACAAAAAGCATGCATCGAATTTTTGTATGCGCAGGAGGATGCGGTTCCTGTTCACGAACTGCTGGCAAAACTGCAGACGGGGCGTTCAACCATTGAGCGGCTCATCGAACAAGGACATGTCAAGACGGAAGCGCTGGCGGTCCGCAGAAATCCCTTTGATTCTGCATATGAACGGGACAAGCCGCTGGCTTTGACTGCTGAACAGCAACAATCCTTGCAGCCGATTTTGCAAGGGATCCGACAAAAACGGAAAGCAGAATTTCTATTGCATGGGATTACCGGCAGCGGCAAGACGGAAGTGTATTTGCAAGCGATTCAGGCCTGTCTCAACGAGGGCAAGCAAGCGATCATGCTCGTGCCGGAGATTTCCCTTACCCCGCAAACCGTGGAGCGGTTCAAAAAACGATACGGCGAAGCGGTTGCTGTCCTGCACAGCCGGTTGTCTGCAGGAGAACGGTATGATGAATGGCTGAGGATTCGCCGACAGGATGTGAAAATTGTCGTCGGCGCCAGATCCGCTATTTTTGCGCCGTTTCAATCCTTGGGGCTGATTATTATCGATGAAGAGCATGAAACATCGTACAAACAAGACGATCCGCCGAAGTACGTGACACACGAAGTGGCCTGCTTTCGTGCACAATACGCAAATGCGGCCGTCGTTTATGGAAGCGCCACTCCGTCTTTTGAACGCATGGTGGCTGCCCAAACTGGCGACATTCAGTATCTTGCGTTGACAAAACGGGTGTTTGGGCAGGAAATGCCGAAGATTCATATTGTGGATATGCGTCAGGAATTGCAAAGCGGCAACCGGACGATGTTTAGCCGATTGTTGCGGCAACAGATGGAAGCCGTATTTCAACAAAAAAAACAAATGCTGTTGTTTCTCAATCGGCGCGGTCACAGCACGTTTGTCCTTTGCAGGGCTTGTGGTGAAGCGATCAAGTGTCCCCATTGCGATATCAGCCTGACATTTCACAAACTGCAAAATTGGACGCAACTGCGCTGCCATTACTGCGGCTATGCCAAACCGGTCGACAGCCAGTGCCCGCTTTGCGGCAGCCGCCACATTCGACACTTTGGCACGGGCACACAAAAAGTGGAAGAAGCGTTGAAAATGGAATTTCCCCATTTGCGCGTCATACGTATGGATATTGATACGACTGTACAAAAAGGATCCCATGAGCGCTTATTGGATGCATTTCGGAACAAGCGCGCGGATGTGTTGCTGGGCACGCAAATGATTGCAAAAGGCCTGGATTTTCCGGATGTAACGTTGGTCGGCGTGATCGCAGCGGATACATCTTTACATATACCTGATTTTCGGGCGAATGAACGGACGTTTCAATTGTTGTCACAAGTGGCGGGAAGAGCAGGACGCCATACCGATCAAGGTACGGTTGTGATCCAGACATATGCGCCGGATCACCCGGTTCTGACAGCTTGCGCCAAGCAAACGTACGATGCTTTTTTTCGCGAAGAAATCCAACATCGCAGAGTGCTGCAGTATCCGCCTTTTGTGGAATTTGCATCATGGCTGATTGCTCACGAGGCGGAACCGACGGCTGCGTCACTTGCCGTACAGCTCGCGGGAGACTTGCATCAAGCATTTGCCGGGAAATCGGTGTACATTTTACAGCCGACGCCAGCGCCATTTCCAAAAATCAACGGCAAGTATCGCTATCACGTGTTAATGAAATATGCCAACTGGTGGCACATCGAAAAACAGATGCGAAAGATTCATACGGACATGTTGAAAGAAGTCAGACAAAAGGGCGGAACATTGTCCCTCGACATCAATGCACAAACGATTTTGTAACAAAGAACGGAATAGCAGAAAGGAATGAGAGTGTATGGCTATACGCATCATTCGTAAAACGGGGGATCCGGTATTGCGCACCAAAGCAAAAGCAGTGCCGGAAGTCACCCGCCATATTGTCAAGCTGCTTGATGATATGCGGGATACGATGTATGACGCGAAAGGAATTGGCCTGGCAGCCAACCAGATCGGTATCCTCAAGCGGGTGATTGTCGCCGATGTGGGGGAAGGGCTGGTTGAATTGATCAATCCGGAAATCTTGCAGCGGCAAGGGGAACAAACGGCCTCGGAAGGCTGTTTGAGCATACCGGGCGTGCGGGGAGAAGTGAAGCGTGCCGATCAAATTGTCGTCACTGCACTGAACCGTTCCGGAGAACGCATTCAGATTGCGGCAGAAGGGCTGCTTTCCCGCTGTATTCAACATGAAATTGATCATCTGAACGGCATTTTATTTACCGATTATATAAAAGAACCGATCATTGCAAATGAAGCGGAGGTGAAACAGTAAATGCGGGTGATTTTTATGGGAACTCCCGATTTTGCTGTGCCTTCTCTACAAACATTGCTGCAAGACGGGCATGAGATCGTCGCTGTCGTGACACAGCCGGATCGGCCAAAAGGGCGCAAGCGTGAAATGACGCCGCCGCCTGTCAAACAAGAAGCAGTAAAACACGGATTGCCCATATTCCAACCGGAGCGGCTGCGCAATAGTCAGGAACTGGAACAACTGTTGACACTCGAACCGGATGTGCTTGTCACGGCTGCATACGGACAGCTTTTGCCGAAACAACTTTTAGAGTTGCCAAAACACGGCTGCGTCAATGTGCATGCGTCGCTTTTGCCCAAATACCGGGGAGGAGCGCCGATTCAACGGTGTTTGTTGAACGGTGAGCAGGAGACAGGCGTGACCATCATGGAAATGATTCCGAAGCTGGATGCCGGCGGGATCTATCGTCAAGTGCGCATTCCGATTGAAGACTCCGACGATGTAGGCACATTGCACGACAAATTGTCCGTCGAGGGCGCCAAGCTTTTGCATGAAACGCTGCCCGAGATCGCAGCGGGAACGCTGCTCCCCACTCCGCAAAGGGAAGCGGAAGCTACGTTCGCACCGAATATCACACGGGATGATGAACAGATCGACTGGAGCCGCACCAACCGCCAAATCTTTAATCAGGTGCGGGCGCTTCGTCCGTGGCCGGGCGCATTTACAAGCTTGCAGGGAAGTTTGTTGAAAATCTGGGATGTACAAGAAGTTCGCAAGCAACGGGAAGAAACAGACAAAAATGAACTCCCCGGGACGATTGTCGCAGTCGCCGATCACTCCATCCGGGTGGCTGCGGGAGAGGGATATTTGGATCTATTGGTCGTACAACCTGCCGGCAAAACAAAAATGAGCGTAACCGATTTTTTGCGGGGACGGGAGCTTGCGGCAGGCATTGTACTAGGCGAGGTGTAACATTCGACAGATGAGAAAATCAAAATCTGCCCGGGAAGTGGCTTTGCAAACGTTGCTGCGTGTGGAACAGGAGCAAGCGTACAGCAATTTGGCCTTGCAAAGCGAGCTTTCGGGCAACCGACAGTTAAAGCAAGTCGATCGCGCGTTCGTGACGGAAATCGTGTATGGAACGATGCAACGTCTCCATACCATCGATACCATGCTCGCAAAGTTCTTAAAACAACCGCTGTTGAAGCTGGATGGCGAGGTGCGGAATCTGCTGCGGCTTTCTGTGTACCAGCTTGTATTTCTCGACCGTGTACCCGCTTTTGCCGCCATAAATGAGGCAGTGGAGATCGCAAAGCTGCGGAATCGGCGGGCCAGCGGTTTTGTCAACGGAGTGCTGCGCAATGTCCATCGGGCAGGCTCGGCGGTTTGGGACATGCAATTTCCGACACGGGAAGAACAGTTGGCATTTGCGTCTTCACATCCGCTTTGGCTGGTGCGGGCATGGGTGAAACAATACGGGTTTGAACAGACCGAACAAATCTGCAAAGCGAACCTGGAACGTCCCAAACTCTGCTTGCGTGTCAACCGTTTGCGATTGGATCAAGGGGAATGTTTGCAGAGATTGCGGGAAAAAGGAGTAGACGCAACAGCGTCTGACATCGTGCCGGAAGCCATTCTGTTAAAGCAGGGGCTTGATATCAGCACATTGCCGGAATTCCAGGAGGGATTGGTAACGGTGCAGGATGAAAGCTCGATGCTTGTTGCATACTGTTTACAACCGGAAGCACATATGCGAGTATTGGATGCATGTGCGGCTCCCGGCGGGAAGACGACACATATTGCAGAATGCATGAATGATCAGGGAACGGTCGTTGCCTGCGACATTCATCCGCACAAGATCGAATTGATCGAGCATGGAAAAGCGCGATTGCAGCTATCGTCTGTTCGTACGGTCGTCAGCGATATGCGGGATTTGCCGACAGACACACAGTACGACAGAATTTTATTGGATGCCCCATGCAGCGGATTGGGAGTTTTGCGCAGAAAACCGGATATCAAGTGGGCGAAGCAAGCCCGCGATATCGATGAACTGACATTGCTGCAAAGAGATTTGCTGGAGCATGCGGCCAAACTTTTAAATCCTGGCGGTGTATTGGTATATTCCACTTGTACTTTGGATAAAAAAGAAAATCAACACCAAATCCTGCAGTTTTTGGAGAATCATCCGGAGTACCGCTTGGAAACTGTCCAGCCTTTCCTGCCTGAATCGGTGCGTTCGTATGTGGCAGCGGAAGGATGGCTGGAAGTCTTGCCACATTATTTTGGCGGCGACGGATTTTTTATTGCCCGCATGCGTAAAATTTCAGATTGAACATACATAAGATAGGATGTGGGATGCGTGGACAAGATCCATATTTACAATCTGGATCTGCCGGAATTGGAAGAATGGGTAACATCTCAGGGGCAGCCTCGTTTCCGTGCCAAACAAATTTTTTCATGGCTCTATAAAAAACGGGTCGTCGCGTTTCAGGATATGACCGATTTGCCGAATGCCCTTCGGGAACAATTGCAGCAGACATTTGTGATCAAAAGCATAAAGGAGCGGCTGCGGCAGGTGTCCCAAAAAGATGGGACAACCAAATTTTTATTGGAACTCTTTGACGGGACGACGATTGAAACGGTGTTGATGCCGCACAGCTATGGCAACAGTGTGTGCGTGTCGACACAAGTGGGCTGTAAAATGGGATGCAAGTTTTGTGCATCCACGTTGGGCGGATTGATCCGGCATTTAACGGCAGGCGAAATCATCGAAGAATTGATGACTGTTCAGCTTTTGCTGGATGAACGAGGAGAGCGGGTTTCCAGTGTCGTACTGATGGGTTCGGGAGAACCTTTGGAAAATTACGATCATTCCATGAAATTTATCGATATTATTACAAGGCCGGAAGGATTGCAAATCGGCTCCAGACATATTACCGTTTCAACCGTTGGCCTTGTACCGGCGATTCGGCGGTTGGCGGATGAAAAACGGCAAATTACCCTGGCTGTCTCGTTGCATGCGCCGACTGACGAATTGCGGCAATCCATGATGCCGATCAATAAAGCATACAGCATTGACGAATTGATGCAAGCTTGTCAATATTATTTTAAGACGACCGGCCGCCGCATCTCTTTTGAATATGCGTTAATCGGCGGGAAAAACGACTCGCTGCAAAATGCCCGTGAGTTGGCCGGGTTGTTGTCACAGATTCCATGTCATGTGAATTTGATCCCTGTCAACTATGTGCCGGAACGAAATTTTAAACGAACGCCGGAAGATGAGATTCGGGCATTTGTCAAGGAATTGGAACGAAACGGCGTCAATGCGACGGTAAGGCGGGAGATGGGAAGCGACATTGCTGCAGCATGCGGGCAATTGCGTGCGCAGCAACAAGGGTTAGTATAAGGGGGAGCGATCATGCATGCACTTGGAAGATCCCATGTCGGGCGTGTACGTGCTGTAAATCAGGATAGTTACGGGATTCGGGTAGACGGACCGCAGCCTCATATCGTGGTTGCGGACGGCATGGGTGGCCATAATGCCGGGGAAGTGGCCAGCAAAATGGCTGTAGATGCAGTTATGGAATATATGGAGAAGACGCGCGCCGAAAATCCGGAAAAACCATTGTCAGAATGGCTGTTGCAGTCATTTGAATACGCGAACCGAACGATTTTTCAACATGCGGCCAGTCACCCTGAGCAAGCGGGTATGGGTACAACTCTCATCATGACTCTATTCGAAACGGACAAGTTTTGGATTGGCCATATTGGGGACAGCAGAGGATATCTTTTGCACGATGGCAAGTTGAAACAAATTACACAAGACCATTCCCTGGTCCAGGAATTGGTGCGAAACGGACAACTTTCGGAAGAGGAAGCGGAACATCATCCGCAACGCCATATTCTCACGCGCGCTTTGGGAACAGACGAGCAAGTACAGGCAGAAATCCAAGAAGGACGTTGGAATACAGAAGATATTTTAGTATTGTGCTCAGATGGTTTGACCATACATGTATCGGCAGCGGAAATCGAAACCATCTTGTATGCCGAGGGTTCGCTGGATGAAAAAGTGGATACGTTGTTGGAGTTGGCGCTCACTCGCGGAGGACATGACAATATTACAATCGTTGCCGTCGAAAATGTCGTTTTACAAACTGAACGGGGTGACGCGAAGTGATTGGACGGAAACTAGGTAACCGCTATGAAGTTGAGGAAAGACTTGGCGGTGGCGGAATGGCAGTGGTATATCGAGGTGTGGATACACTGTTGAACCGCAATGTCTCGATTAAAGTCCTGCGTTCCCAGTTTGCCGGCGATGAAGAGTTTGTCTATCGCTTTCGTCGGGAAGCACAAGCGGCAGCGAGTTTATCACACCCCAATATTGTGAATATTTACGATGTCGGCACAGATGATGAAGACCATTTCATCGTAATGGAGTATATTGACGGATGCACATTGAAAGAAAAAATCGAATCTCTCGGTGCTCTGCAAGCGGAAGAAGCGGTTCGCATCGCCAAGCAAATTTGCGACGCATTGGAACATGCCCACGCCCACAATATTGTGCATCGGGATATCAAACCGCACAATATCCTGATTTCCAAGGATGGACGCGTAAAAGTTACCGATTTCGGAATTGCGCGGGCCATTACCAGTGATACGATTACACATAACGATTCGTCGGTATTGGGATCTGTGCACTACTTTTCGCCGGAACAAGCCCGTGGCGGATTGGCTGATGTAAAGTCGGATTTATATTCCTTAGGTGTCGTATTGTATGAAATGGTAACAGGCCAAGTTCCGTTTTCAGGTGACACGCCTGTCAGCATCGCTCTGAAACATCTGCAGGAATCCTTTGTGGAGCCGAGAATGATCAAGCCAAGTATTCCGCAAAGTGTGGAAAATATCATTTTGCGTGCATTATTAAAAGATCCTTTGCAACGATATCAATCGGCAAGAGAACTGTACCGGGATTTGGATCGGGCATTCATTCAACCGAATATGCCGAAATTTTTACCGCCCGAGGTCAGAGATGATCAGGCGACCATCCAGGTACCGCCCGTCTTTGACAGCCAACGCCCCCGATTTGAAGGGAAAGAGGGGCATGGAAGTCCATTGCATACGGAGCCGAAAAAGCCAATGAAACAAAGGGATGAAAAGAAAGGAAAAAAGTTTTGGCGGCCTGTGATCTGGCTGTTTGTGATTCTGGTTATTTTGATCATTGGTTCCATAGGGGGCTATAAAGCATATTCCACATTTTTTAATGTTCCGACAATCGTTGTGCCAAACGTGATCGGAAAAACCTATGACCAAGCGGTAACAGTACTGGAGAATGCGGGATTTCAGCCGACCCAGATTCATGAAACGAAACAAGCGGACAACAAAACGCCGGCCAATCAAGTGATGAAACAGGACCCGGATAAAGATATGTCAGTCAAGCAGGGACGGGATATCTATTTGACGGTGAGTACCGGACCCCAACAAGTCAATTTGCCGGATGTCACTGGCAAACAGCAAGCAGAAGCGCTGCAAATGTTGGAGGATGCCGGTATATCTGCCGATAAAATCAAGACGGTCAACCAAACGAATGACCAAGTGGCAAAGGGAACTGTCATCAGCATGAATCCGGCGGCAGGTTCCGTGTCGGCCAATACGACGGTCACACTGTATGTAAGTGCCGGCGTCGCGTCTGTGGCAGTGCCTGACGTAACCGGCAAAACCTACGATGATGCGATCAATACGCTGCAACAAGCCGGTTTTGTCCCGAATATCGTGCAAAGCCCAAGTTTTACCGTGAAACAAAATATGGTCATTAAAACAGATCCGGCAGCAAATCAAAATGTGCAAAAAGGTTCGAAAGTAAATGTTACGGTAAGCAGCGGATATCCAAGCGATGCACATGAAGTGGCAGTCGACATCAACATCAAGGTGGATCCGACGAAAGTGCCGATGGATGTGTTGATTACTTATACGGATCCGCGGGGAACGGATCAGCAAGCAGTAAAACAGCAAATAACAAAAGATACTACATTTACCGTGCATGTGTATACATTGCCGAACCAGGCTGCGGCAATAAAAGTATATGAAAATGGCAAATTGACAAATATGAAAACAATTCCGTATCAGTAAACGGCGCTCTTTGTGTTCACAACAACTTGCGGCAATTTCGGAATGCAAGAAGGGAGGGTATGAATGGCTCAAGGCGTGATCGTAAAGGCGGTTTCCGGATTTTATTATGTGGACGATGGAGAACGGGTGATCCAGTGCCGGGCCCGGGGCATTTTTAAAAAAGAAGGGATTACCCCCCTTGTGGGTGATCAAGTGAAATTCTCGCGTGTCGGTTCCGAAGGCGTGGTGGAAGAAATTCTGCCGCGCACGTCCGCTTTGGTGCGGCCGCCAATCGCGAATGTTGCACTCGTCTGTATTTTTATATCCCTGAAAGAACCGGATTTGAATGAACGGCTGCTTGACCGCATGTTGGTGCAAGCGGAATCGCAACATGTGCAACCGCTCATCTGTGTGACAAAGGTCGACTTGGATGCAGACAAGCAGATGCTGCACCATTTGCAATCGATTTATGAGCCGGTCGGTTATGATGTATTGGTTGTCTCCGGCAAGTTTCTTTTAGGCTTGAACGAATTTCAAGCGTATATAGCAGGGAAAACCTGTGTCCTGACCGGTCCGTCCGGCGTGGGAAAATCCACGTTTTTGCATGCGTTATTGCCGGAAGCCGGGATTAAAATGGGAGATGTCAGCCAAAAAATTGGCCGCGGCAAACATACCACCCGCCATGTGGAGCTGTTTCGACTCAATCCTCACACGTTTGTGGCCGATACGCCCGGATTTAGCCAATTGGATGTGACAAACATGGAACCGGAGCAGCTGCAATTCTGGTTTCCGGAGATTCGCACATTGCGGGAGTCCTGTGAATATCGCAGGTGTTTGCATGAATCGGAAGAAGGCTGCGCCATCCGCTCGGCTCTCGATCATGGCAATCTATCAGACATCCGCTATGGCAATTATTTGGCATTTTTAAAGGAAGTACGTGAAGCAAAAAACCGGAGGTATTCATAAATGGCAATCCAAATCGCACCATCGATTCTTTCCGCCGATTTTGCAAAACTCGCAGCGGAGATCCGGGAAGTGGAAGAAGGCGGGGCGGATCTCATTCATGTGGATGTCATGGACGGACATTTTGTGCCGAATCTCACGATTGGTCCGTTAATCGTGTCGGCCATTCGTCCACATACGGCATTGCCGTTGGATGTACATCTGATGATTACAGATCCTGATCGTTATATAGCGGACTTTGCAACGGCCGGTGCCGATATCATTTCTGTACATGCAGAAGCCTGCGTACATCTTCACCGCACTGTGCAGCTCATCAAAAGCATGGGCGTGAAAGCATCTGTCGCCTTAAATCCGGCAACACCGCTGCAAGTCCTTGAACATGTGCTGCCAGACCTGGATATGGTGCTGCTCATGACAGTCAATCCTGGTTTTGGCGGACAAGCCTTTATCCCGGCGATGCTGGACAAAATTCAACAACTGCGAAATATATTGGATCAAAAAGGCTTGCAATCGGTTCCGATCGAAGTAGACGGCGGTGTACAAGCGGGAACTGCAAGACAAGTAGTGGCGGCAGGCGCCAGTGTTTTGGTTGCAGGATCTGCAGTTTTTGGCAAAAAAGAACGCCGTTTGGCGATCGATTCCATCCGTGAAGATAGCGGGACTTCCTTGCAATCGTAACGGTGCAACAGGTTAGCTGGCGGATCAAGTGAAGCTATCGGATAAAAGGTGAATATATCGGCATGCTCTACATACAATGTACTATTGCAATGGACGATATCGATCCATACATCCCGACCTCAATTTCTATAGCCGAGAGCCTGTTGAAAAAGGAAGACGACAAATACCGGACTTTTTAAACGGCTGCTCAAAAGAATATAGGCACATTTTAGGGGGTTGCGAATATATATATATGGACGATTGCAAGGGAGTCTTTCCTAGGTTGTCGAACTTATCACAAATCTTGTGCCGCCAATGATACACACCAGAATATGGCAAGGAGGGGTTCCGTTTGAAATTTTATACGATCAAACTTCCAAAGTTTCTGGGCGGAATCGTAAAAGTCGTTTTAAATGCGTTTCAAAAAGAGTAGAAGGTTTTGTTCGGAAAAGCACCTGAGCAATTGGGTGCTCATTTTTTTCAATATGAGATCAATATTTGAGACGAGTTCAAGATTTGAAAAAAGCGCAAAACAAAATAAAAAAACTCCCAAAAATAAAAAAACCTCCCTGAGGGAGGATTTAATCAGATCGCACGTTTTACTTTGCCGGCTTTTAAGCAGCGGGTGCACACGCTAATGCGTTTTACCGTACCATTTATGTTAGCGCGAACTTTTTGAATATTTGGAAGCCAACGACGTTTTGTTAAAATATGAGAGTGGCTGACTTGGTTCCCTGTAACAGGGTCTTTGCCACATACTTCGCAACGCTTTGCCATCGAACTTGCACCTCCCAACGCAATTCCCTGTCCCTATTTGGACATACAATTTGAAAACTGACTTGATAATATTATCATAGATACCAGTATATATGCAAGCAGCCTTTCCCTTTTCTCTACAATGTAGTACACTTGCAGTATACGAAAAACTGATGAACGTGTTTTGATGGATCCCTTCGGAGGTGTACATAGATGCCGAAAATTATCCGGACAGAGTTGGGGAATGTTTCGATTGCAGAAGATGTGATTGCAACTGTTGCAGGAATGGCAGCGATGGATTGTTATGGATTGATTGGGATGGTATCGCGCAAACAAGTCAAGGATAGCTTTAACGAGTTTCTCGGCCGTGAAAATCCCGGGCGGGGAGTTGAAATACGAATTCTTGACGAGCGGTTGTTTGTCGATGTATATATTATCGTAAGTTATGGAACGAAGATTTCCGAAGTTGCGCATAATGTAATGGATAAAGTACGCTATACATTGCAGGATATGCTGGGGATTGAGGTTTCTGCCGTCAATGTAATTGTACAAGGTGTTCGTGTTCCCGAAGAGCGTTAAAAGGAGGTTCTGCATTGAGTTATACTCGTTTGTCTGCACAGGATTTCACGCAAATGATCCTGGCGGGACATCAATCGCTATTGTCTGGGAAAGACGCGGTGAATGCGTTAAATATATTTCCTGTTCCCGATGGAGATACAGGAACGAATCTGTCATTGACAATGACATCCGGAGTAAATGAATTAAGCAAGTATAAAGAGAAGCCCATTGGCCGCTTGGCGGAAGCTCTGGCAACCGGTTTGTTGATGGGTGCACGGGGAAATTCAGGTGTGATTCTGTCACAGCTGTTTCGAGGATTTGCGAAAGCGCTTTCTAATTCGGATGAAATGGACGGGAAAGCATTTGCCGAGGCATTGCAGAGTGGGGTGGATACGGCTTACCGCGCAGTTGCAAAGCCGGTCGAAGGCACCATATTGACAGTTGCAAAGGATGCAGCCAAAGCAGCGACAAAAACAGCGCGGCAAACGGATGATTTGCGCAGCGTTCTGGAGATTATCGTACGGGAAGCGGAGGCTTCCCTGCAACGAACCCCTGATTTGTTGCCTGTCTTGCGGCAGGCGGGCGTTGTCGATTCCGGCGGACAAGGTCTTGTCTTTATTTATCGCGGCTTTTTAAATTTTGTTTGCGGTGAGCAGTTGTCTGATGCATCTGATCATGCGGCAGAGTCGGTACACAAACGGCAGCCCTATATTGCAGGTGCACATATCGCACACGAAGGTGAATACGGATACTGTACCGAGTTTATGATCCATTTGGACATCGGCGAACCATCTTCCTTTATTGATGAGCAGGCAGAGCGAAGAATTTCCGCCCGCATGCAAGCACATGGTGATTCTTTGCTGGTTGTGGCAATGAATGGGCTTGTCAAAGTTCACATTCATAGCGAACACCCCGGCCTTGTGTTGGAAACGGCGTTGGAGTACGGGAGCTTGACACATATCAAGATTGACAATATGACACATCAGCACCATATGCTGGCGGAAGAAGCGAATGAACAGGCAACAAACGAACAAGCAACAAATGATCAGAAAACGGATCGCCCGCTCGAAACCGTGTCAACCGGGATTTCAATCCCCGATCCGTACGGGATCATCGCCGTTGCAGCAAGCAATGGGATCCGCAAACTCCTGAAAAGCATCGGCGTACAGGAGTTTGTGGAAGGAGGACAAACGATGAATCCAAGTACGGAGGATATCATGTGTGCGATTGCACGTACGAAGGCACAAACCGTATTCGTCCTTCCGAACAATCCGAATATTATTATGGCGGCAGAACAGTGTCGGTCGATGCTTGGAGATGCTGTTCGAGTCATACCGACCCGATCGATACCGCAGGCAATCGCCGCTATTATGGCTTTTGATAAAAATAAGACGGCAGATGATAATGCAGCGAGCATGACGGAAGCATGCAACAAAGTTCTGTCAGGACAAATTACCCAAGCGGTCCGGAATTCCAACTATCAGGAGAAAACGATTCGTACGGGCGATTATTTGGGAATGGTGGAAGGAAAAATCGCGGTTGTCGACGGCGACTTGCAAACGGTATGGATCCATCTGCTTCGGCAAATGGTGTCGGAAGATCGTGAACTTGTGACTGTTCTCTACGGCGAAGGCGTAACAATGGAGCAGGCGGAGCAATTTGTAGACTTTGCCAAAGAGCAGTTTGGAGCGGTTGAATTCGAATTGCATGAAGGCGGCCAACCGCTGTATCCGTTTTTGATTGGTGTCGAATAATGAGTGAACGGCATTCCTTCCACATTGTGGCAGGAATGTTTTTCGCTTGCCGGGGCAGGGGATAGCATATGTCATTTCGTCAAGTTTTTGATATTATCGGGCCCATTATGATCGGGCCATCCAGTTCCCATACGGCGGGGGCCGCTCGGATTGGCCGCGTGGCGCGCCAATTGTTCGGTGATCAACCGGAGCATGCTTGTATTACGTTATACGGATCCTTCGCCCGCACTTATCGCGGACACGGTACGGACGTTGCCCTCACAGGCGGACTGCTCGGCTTTGACACATTTGACGACCGCATCAAACAATCGCTGCAACTTGCGAAAGAATCCGGTGTGGAAGTGCAGTTCCGGACTTCCGAGGAAATCGTTTCACATCCCAATACTGCCCGTATTCAGTTGCGGGGAAACGGGAGAACGCTTGACGTGACAGGCATTTCCATTGGTGGCGGTGCGATTGAAATTCTGGATATTGATGGATTTAAAGTAAGTATGGCGGCAGTGGGACCAACACTGGCAATTTTGCACATGGATAAAAAAGGCGTGATTGCACAGGTGACAGCATCACTTGCGGCACACAACTACAATATTGCACATATGGAAGTTTGCAGATTTGCTCCTGGCGCACAAGCGTTGATGATTATGGAGGCAGATCTCCCGATCAGTGCGACTGCCTGTGAGGTGTTGGAAAGGATTCCGGAAGTTTTACGAGTAGCTTATGTATGTTTATAGACGTATTTTATAAGAGCTCCAATTTCATGAGGTGATCGTATGCGATTTTCAACATTACGGGAATTGTCCGATTTGGCTGCAACGGAAAATAAGCCAATTTCCCAAATCATGATAGAGGAACAAATGCGTGAGACAGGTGAGTCGCGCGCGACGATCCTCTCAAAAATGGGACTGCAGTTTGAAGTGATGGAAGAAGCGGTTGAGCAAGGTGTGACGGCAACGGTTCGTTCCCACAGCGGTCTCACAGGCGGGGACGCCAAAAAAGTATACGACTATCAAAAGGACGGCAAATCCGTCTTGGGCAGTCAAGCTGCTTTGGCGATGTCGATGGCGTTGGCTGTCTCTGAGGTGAATGCGGCGATGGGTCGGGTAGTGGCAACGCCGACGGCCGGTTCCTGTGGAATTTTACCCGGTGTTTTGGTCAGCATTGGCCGTGTTCATAACATCCCGAAAGAGACATTGATCCAGTCCATGTTTACGGCAGGCGCAATCGGGTATGTGATTGCAAATAACGCATCGATTTCCGGTGCCGGCGGAGGCTGCCAGGCAGAGACCGGATCCGCCACGGCGATGGCTGCCGGAAGTGTGGTGGAGCTTTTTGGCGGCACACCGGAACAAGTGATCATCAGTGCAGGACTGGCGTTGAAAAATGTACTGGGTCTCGTCTGCGATCCGGTCGCCGGATTAGTAGAAGTTCCTTGCATCATACGCAATGGCTTTGCTGCCGTAGCCGCATTGACAGCCGCCGACATGGCGCTTGCCGGCATGAAAAGCGTGATTCCGCCGGATGAAGTGGTGTCAGCTATGTATCATGTGGGTCGTATCATGCCGGTCGAATTGCGGGAAACGGCTCTTGGAGGGCTGGCAGATACTCCTACGGCCAAAGCGATTGAAAAGAAATTGTACGGAAACGAATTCAGGTGATGAACGTATGCGGGTATCCGAGCTTCCCGTTACCCATCTGGCGGGCGTTGGGCCAGTAAGGCAGCGGGATTTGGCGAGTTTGGAAATTTTCACAATTGAAGATTTGCTGTTGTATTATCCGTTTCGTTATGAAGATCGTCAGTTGGCCGAACCTGCTTTATACACCGATGGCGCGCGCATCACCGTGCGCGGTGTTGTCAACGGGATGCCTTCGCTTCGGTATCGCGGACGTAAAGCGACGCTTGTCGTCCCTGTGCTAAGCGATCAGAATGTGTCAATATCAGCCGTTTGGTTTAATCAGCCGTATTTAAAAGAACAAATGGCGCCTGGCCGAAACATTACCATTACGGGAAAATATGATGCAAGACGCAGGAGCGTCACTGTAGCTCAACACGATTGGCATAAGCCCTCTGATTCGATTCATAGCGGACGGGTCGTGCCAATGTATCGCATACGCGGCGAGCTTACGCAAAAAATTTTGCGAACGTTGATCTCCCAGGCATTAAAACAGTATACTGCACAACTAGAAGACATACTTCCATTTTCCATCCGTAAGAAATATCAGTTGATGGAACGAGTGGATGCCGTTCGTTCCATGCATTTTCCAAAAGATGGACAAGAATTGAAACAGGCCAAGCGCCGTTTGATTTTTGAAGAGTTTTTTCTGTTTCAATGCCAGCTTCAGGCATTCCGCTATATGCATCGTTACGAAAACAAAGGAATTGCCCATCCTTGCAAAGGGGATGATGTCCGGAAATTCCTTGAACATCTCCCCTTTTCCTTGACATCGGCGCAAGAACGCGCATGCAAGGAAATCATTTATGATATGCGCGCAAAAGAAGCGATGACCCGCTTGCTGCAGGGAGATGTAGGCTCAGGCAAAACAGTGATTGCGTTTCTGGCGATGCATTTGATGAAATGCGATGGCTACCAATCTGCTTTGATGGTGCCGACGGAAATTCTCGCAGAACAACACGTTCAGTCAGCGAAGTCCCTCTTCCGGGAATTCGATTGCAATATAGCGTTATTGACGGGGAGCATGAAGGAATCGGAACGGCGCAAAGTATTGGCAGGGCTTATGGCAGGCGACATCGATATCGTAATCGGCACGCATGCACTGTTGGAAGAGCGCGTATCCTTTGCGCGGTTAGGCCTTGTCATCACAGACGAACAGCATCGGTTCGGCGTCGGTCAACGAGCGATCTTTAGGCAAAAGGGCCATAGTCCGGACGTCTTGTTTATGTCGGCCACTCCGATTCCCCGTACCATGGCGATGACGCTTTTTGGCGATCTGGATGTCTCTGTCATCGATCAAATGCCGGCAGGACGCGTACCGATTCGCACACATTGGATTACACAGGAGCGGGAAGATGACTGTATTCGTTTGATGCGCAAAGAATTGGCGAAAGGAAGACAAGCCTACATTGTTTGTCCGCTCATTGACGAATCCACACAGCTGGAAGATGTGGAAAGCGCCACGCTTGTATATGAACGAATGTGTGAAGAGCTGGCAGGGTTTCAAGTAGGGCTCATGCACGGGAAACTTTCCGGCCAGGAGAAGGAGCAAGTGATGCGGTCCTATTTGGCCAATCAATTGCAAGTTCTTGTATCGACAACGGTCATCGAAGTTGGCGTCAATGTCCCGAACGCCACGGTCATGGTCATTTACAATGCGGAACGCTTCGGGTTGGCACAGCTCCATCAGTTGCGCGGCAGGGTTGGCAGAAGCAATTTGCAATCCTATTGCATTTTGCTCGCAAATCCCCAAACACAGACGGGGAGAGAACGAATGCGGGCAATGGTAGAGACGACAAACGGTTTTGTATTGGCGGAAAAAGATTTGCAGTTGCGGGGACCGGGGGAGTTTTTTGGATTTCGGCAGTCTGGATTGCCGGAATTTCGATTGGGGGATCTGGTTTCTGATATTCGCATCATGGAAGTGGCGCAAAAAGAGGTAGCCGCTTTGTTGCGAGACCCTGGATTTTGGCTGCATCCCGAATACCAAGGATTGCTTCAATTTCTCAAGCAGACGAACGTCCTTATGGCACCACTGCAGGATTGAACGGTTAAATTCGGGAGGTGTTTTGATTGGCGAGTTCTACGCGTTTTCCCATTTCGGTTGCCGTTTGTTGTTCATGCTTGAATTCCATAATGTGCTGCGACAAATACTGAACTGTATCCCGCAGCATCTGGATATTTCGGGAAAATTCCATGTATGTATCTGCTGGCAGGCCATTTATTGTTTCAATTCCATGGCTCAAACGATCAAGACCTGTATTCATGGTTTGGACAGCTTGTTCCAATTGTTCGGGAAAAAAAGCCATAATAAAATATGCCTCCTTTTTGGTTGGTTGCTTTTATATTTTGTTATATTTTGCGATGTCTTTCGAACTTATGTATAGTGATTCTATACTTAGAAAGTATAAATTTTCGAGGCCGTTTTCGGGGTTGATCGCATAATGGCAGCTTGTTGAAATCTTGCTGAAATTTCAAATGCAATACGTGAGGAGAATGAAAACGTGGGAAAACCGGCATGGTCGGATCGTATCAAATTTATGGCAGTACGTGTATTGCCGAAACATCTGTTGTCGCGCCTGGCGGGAACATTTGCCCGCAGTTCGTTCAGCCGTGTTTTTATCCCTTTGTATATCAAAGCGTTTCAGATCGATTTGACACAAATTGAAAAAAAGCCACATGAATATCAATCATTAACAGAATTTTTTACGCGGCGGTTGCTTCCGGATGTTCGACCGATCGATCCGCATGCACATTCGATCGTCAGTCCGGTTGACGGAACAGTTGCCCAGTTCGGCGTGATTCGCGATGGCAAATTGATTCAGGCGAAAGGCGTTACATATACGGTTGCTGAGTTATTGGCAGATGTGCAGAAACAGAATGTATATGAGGGCGGATGGTTTATCACCATATATTTAAGTCCGACAGATTATCATCGCATCCATATGCCTGTCGCGGGAACACCAAGCATGTACACATATGTTCCAGGTTCCTTGTATCCGGTAAATCCGCTGGGTGTGAAGTACGTTCCCGGTCTGTTTGCCAAAAACGAACGGATTATTACGTATTTTAAAGGTCCATATGGAGAATTTGCCCTTGTGAAAGTGGGTGCGACAATTGTCGGCAGCGTCGTCGTGGAGTACGGGAATGCCCGCACCAATGTAAAACGAGGCCAATTGATACACTGTGAATTGCCGTCTGCTGTGGAATATGGAAAAGGGCAGGAGTGTGGTCGGTTTGAATTTGGTTCGACTGTCATCCTTTTGTTTCCGCGAGGAGTTCTGGTGCCTGAACCAGGTTTGTTTTCCGGGCAAACCCTGCGGATGGGCCAGCGAATCGGGGAATTGGTGCGATGATTGTTTGCTGCGTTAGGCGGATGAAACAATGCGACAAGCTTTCGCGGACATATCCGCATACCGCAGCGGGCACATATAAAAGGACATTTAAAAGACATATAAAAACCCCTCGTCCGGGTACACGAGGGGCTTTTGCATTGGATGTAAAAAATGAGTTGTCACTCGTATGTATCACATCCGCTGCAAACTGGGAGAGGAGAAACCGGAGAGAGCTTATGGGGAACCTAAGTCATCTCCGCGGTTGAAAGTCAACATATTCTGCTGACATTTGACAGTATGGAACGCAAATAGTCAATTTATACATGCTTCTAAAATTATTCTGACTTCTGTGTTATTGTACTTCTTGTGCACATGCCAAGTTTTCTTTACACGATTTTGAAAAAAAAACCATAAGGAGATCGTATAAGTGCAACTAGGCATCTGCCTGCGCTGTCGCTTGGCACATGCCAAGTTTTCTTTACACGATTTTGAAAAAAAAACCATAAGGAGATCGTATAAGTGCAACTAGGCATCTGCCTGCGCTGTCGCTTGGCACATGCCAAGTTTTCTTTACACGATTTTGAAAAAAAACCATAAGGAGATCGTATAAGTGCAACTTGGCATCTGCCTGCGCTGTCGCTTGGCACATGCCAAGTTTTCTTTACACGATCGAATATGGTAGAGTTACAATTGTACAGTTTTTTTGGGGTGAACATGAGATGAGAGTCATTGCCGGAATTTGCAAGGGGCGGAGATTGGCGGCGGTGCCGGGGCAATCGACACGTCCGACGAGCGATAAAGTAAAAGAATCGATTTTTAATATGATCGGCCCGTTTTTCGAAGAGGGCCATGTTTTGGATGCATACGCAGGTACGGGGGCGCTGGCGATTGAGGCGCTGAGCCGTGGAATGGAAACAGCCACTTGTATCGATATCGAACCAAAGAGTTTGCATGTGATCAAAAAAAATTTAGCGGAATGCGGTTTTTTGACACAAGCGGAAGTGTATAGAAATGACGCGAAACGGGCGATTTCGATACTCGCCAAAAAAGACAAACGCTATGATTTGGTATTTTTGGACCCTCCCTATCGATATGATACGATCCCCGAATTGATTTCGCAGTTGCAGGAGCAGCGCCTTGTAAATGATCGCGCCAAAATTGTTGCGGAACACGATGCGGGCGTTCGGCTGCCTGACGAGATTGGTGAATTTGTGCAAATTCGGTACGTGGTCTATGGGGATACGGGTGTAACGATTTATCAAAAGAAGACGGAGGAATGAAAATGAGAGCAGCGATTTACCCTGGAAGTTTTGATCCGATCACACTGGGACATTTGGATATTATCAAACGATCTGCCCGCGTATTTGATCGGGTCATTGTGGCGATCATGGTGAATCCGCAGAAGAATCCTTTGTTTTCAGTGGAAGAACGCAAGACTCTTATTGCGCAATCTGTACAACACTTGGCAAATGTACAAATCGATAGTTTTCCAGGTTTGTTGGTGGACTATGTGAGACGAAATCATGTGGATGTGATTATAAAAGGGCTGCGTGCCGTATCCGACTTCGAAGCGGAATTGCAGATGGCCCTCATGAATCGAAAATTGTATGCAGGTGCAGAGACGTTTTTTATTCCAACAGATGCACAGTATTCGTATATATCATCAAGTCTCGTCAAAGAAATCGCCAGGCATGGGGGCGATGTGAAGGATTTGGTGCCGGATCCCGTCTGGCGGGAATTGCGGAACAAATACCGACACATGTCCTAAAAAAGCGATGTTTTACATATAAGTTATTGAACAGTCCGGTTTGTCGGGGGAGATGTCATGTGAAACAACCGAAGATTGTTTTGGCGCTGGGATCGGGCGGTGCACGGGGGTATGCACATATTGGTGTGCTGCAAGTGCTGGAAGAATTGGGCGTACCCATATACGGAATCGCAGGAGCGTCGATGGGGAGCGTTGTGGGGGCGTTTTATGCGTCCGGAATGGGATTGCGCTATATTGAATCATTGGCTTTGCACATGAAACGCAGACATTTGCTGGATTTTACCATGCCGAAAATGGGGTTTGTCACAGGCGGGAAAGTTACAGAAATGCTGCATTTGTTGACAAAAGGATTGAATTTCGAGGACCTGGTGGTAAAACTGGCGGTTGTGGCAACAGATCTGGAAAATGGGGAGCGTGTTGTTTTTCAGTCGGGGCCTGTGTATCAAGCGGTTCGCGCCAGTATTTCGATCCCGGGAATTTTTGTGCCGGCCCGAATTGACGGCCGCTTGTTTATCGATGGCGGTGTGATTGATCGGGTACCGATCCGTGTGGCGCGGGATATGGGTGCGGATATCGTCGTCGGCGTCGATGTAGGATTATATGACCAATTGCCACCGGTCAAATCCATTTTTGATGTCATCTTGCAGTCGATCGACATCATGGAGCGGGAAATTATAAAAATGCGGAGCCAGGAAGCGGATTTTCTCATCCGTCCAAACGTTGGACATATCAGCTCAACAGCATTTACCGATGTCGAAGAATGCATTGAATTGGGCAGACAAGCAATGCGCGATCAGGCAGACGCATTGCTGGAATGCATTCGGCAAGCGGAAGATGAGAGAGAGGAGTATCAGGAGATATGACCGGACCACAACCCCAATTTCGCCGGAAGCTCGGATTGCAGATCAGTGGGGTCTGTATTGCCATTTTGCTCATACTTGGCGCAGTCGTTCCCCTTCCGTATTTCGTCGAGTATCCGGGCAGCGCCGAATCGTTGCAGCCGATCATCACGGTGGAAGGCGGTCACAAGATCGAAAAGGGAACATTTATGTTGACAACGGTTTCGATGCTGCGTGCGAGCAATGTGTATTATTTTTTGTACGGATTGGCCCAGAGCAACAGCGAGGTCAAGAAAAAAAGTGAAGTCGATCCGGGGATGAGCGAGGCGGATTATCATTACACACAGCAATACATGATGGATTCGGCCAAGCAAAATGCGGTTGCGTCCGCGCTGAGCTATCTGGGAAAGCCGGTCACAGTCAGGTATCTGGGTGTGGAAGTGTTGTCGATTCTGCCTGATTCCCACGCGAAGTCTGTCTTGAAGACGGGTGATATCATCCAAAGCATCAACCATTATCCGATCCAGACGAGCGAACAGTTGCTGCAGGCGTTGAAAAACAAAAAACCAGGTGCGAAAGTGACGCTTACATTTGAGCGAAATCATACGGTGCAAGATGCGCAAGTCCAATTGATGAATTTGCAGAACCATCAAGAAAACGGCCCTGTGGCAGCGAATAAGGCAGGGTTGGGGATCACGCCGGGAACGGTTATCAAAACGGAGACGCCCTATCAAATTCAGATCAAGACAGGGAACATCGGCGGTCCGTCTGCCGGATTTATGTTTGCCGTCGAAATCGTCAATCAATTAGCCGATCGGGACTTGACCAAAGGGTATCGGATTGCCGGCACGGGAACGATCGATCCGAGCGGACATATCGGCCAGATCGGCGGAATCGAACATAAAATCGTCGCAGCGGATCGGGAGCATGCCGATATATTCTTCGTTCCGAAAGATATCCGAAAAACGGACACCAATGAGAAAAAAGCCATTGCCGAAGCAAAGGCTATTGGCACGAAAATGAAGATTGTTCCGGTGCGGACGTTGGCGGATGCGATTGAATATCTGAAACAGCTCCCCGAACATCCATGACAGGCGGCTGGAATTCACGCAGCAGGAAAGATTTGTCGTTCCAGAAGCTGCGGGCGTAGATGCGCGCAGCTTGCAGATCAAAGGCAAGCATTGGATCGGCGGTGCTGTCGAGATTTGTCAGGATCGGCAAACGGCTGATCTTCCGCGCTTGCTTTAGCATCTTTCTGCCGGTCTCATTAAATCCCAGAATCCGAATATAGGAAGGTCCTTGCTCGGCGCTTATTTCCCGCAATGATTGCTTGGTAAGGCCCAGCAGTACGGATGTCAGCGACCGTTGGATACGGGTCCAGGTATAACGCCTGGTTTTCGTGTATCGAATGAGCTCGGTGACGGTTGTGCATTGTCGGACAGCTTGTTTGATGCGTGCGGCAAGTCCTTCGTCGATGTGCACGTGCATGGCCAATTCCTGCGCGGACAAGGTTTCGAGTTTTGCAAACAGCGGGAGCGAAAAAGCTTCCCATGTCTGCAATTGTTTTCCGGATAGAATACAGTCCTGCAATATATGAAGGGTAGTTGCCGGAATAAATGGTTGAGCAGCCGAGAACGAATGATCGGATCGATGTTGCAAAATCATGTTTCGTATGGCTGTTGCGCTGGCGATGGACTCGTGATCCGCGTAGGGGTGGTGGTAATCCGCATGGATACGGGTTGTCGTATATGGCTTGATTGCGCTTTTAAGTTTTTGAATGGCCTGTAAATACGCAATTCCCAAGGCATTATTCGGCTTTTTCACCAAATCGTCCGTGACATCACCAAGCTGCAGCGACCCTAATGCTTCTGCCATTGCTTTTGGAAATGAGTGTCCCAATGCGTTATAATGTTCAAAAGCTGCGTGAAAGTGTGCCGATGGCTGCAAAAGTTCACGGCTGATATGCTGCAAAGGGTCAATGTCTCCCGCTTCCGAACCGAAGCAAAGGGAATCGACAATTCCCAGTGCATCGAGAGTAGCGATGGCTCCATATGCGAACTGTGTTGCATTCTGGTTGGCAAACACAAACGGCAGTTCAAGCACGAGGTCTACGCCGTTTTGCAATGCCATTTGCGTACGGCTCCATTTGTCGACGAGCGCCGGCTCGCCACGCTGCAGAAAATTTCCGCTCATCACAGCGACAATGCCGGCGGCACCGGTGATCGCCTTGGTTTGTTGCAGATGGTATGCATGGCCGTTATGCATGGGATTATATTCGACAACAATTCCGGCTATCCGCATGAATTCGCCTTCTCTCGTGTATACTATCGAAAATTTGCGCAAAAGAATCCCATATTTAAGGGGAAGGTTTCTTTATGCAGATTATAGCAATTGATACCATCATTGACAATTGAACAATCTATCTATATAATCAACAATGTTGTCTATGAGGTGATTCATATGATTTTGCGTTGGCGAGATGTGAGTGATCACACTGAGCCTGTTTGCCTTGAAGATTCCTTTGATTTGAGCCGGCTTGCTGAAGAGCATTCGCAGATTGCGCAAATCGATCCTGCACACGTTGCTGTGTGCGCATCGATCCATGATCAAATGTGTACGATTCAGGGACAGATGGATACCAGGATCACCTATTATTGCTCCCGTTGTTTGACTCCGACAGTACAACTGGTTGCCGTTGCGGTAGTGGAACGGTTTGTGCAAGATCCGGACAAAGTGGATGAAGATGACGACCAGGTTCATTTGGTGTCTGACGCCATCGAACTTGATCCATACTTAGAACAAGCAGCTGTTTTGGCGATTTCCTATCGGCCTTTGTGCAGTGATTCTTGCCAAGGATTATGTCCGGTTTGCGGCATCAATAAAAATGTCCAGACTTGTACATGTGATACACGCCGGGTTGATCCTCGATTGGCTGACTTGGCAAAGTTTTTTCAACAAGACGAATGATTTGTGAATCGTTTGTTATGTGAGTCTTGTGAATTGTAAGGAGGTGTTCTGACAATGGCAGTACCACAACATAGAACGTCTAAAACTCGTAAACGTATGCGTCGTTCTCATTGGAAATTGGAAGCTCCAGGCATCGTTCAGTGCCCACAGTGCCATGAGCCGAAATTGGCGCATCGCGTTTGCAAAAATTGCGGGCATTACAAAGGACGCTCCGTAATTGAAGCGTAAGCACTTTGCCATGAGCATTGATACGTTTACACAATAAAAAGGGAAGATTCCATCGATACCGATTGGTGAATCTTCCCTTTTGTTGTTTTTACACCATACATTTTTATAAAAGCGGGTTGTAGGATACACACAGATTCTATATACTGTCCATAGTACCAGGTTATAAAAATGAAATGAGATAACGGGTGCAAATCTATCTTCTGTTTTGGAAAGAGGGGTAGAGTGGCATATTCCAAAAAACAACGGCAGCAAATGTTGACAGACATTGTTCAAAATGAACCTTTTTTGACGGACGAAGAATTGGCGGAACGGTTTCAGGTCAGTGTACAGACGGTTCGGCTGGACCGTTTGGCATTAGGTATTCCAGAAGTGCGCGAACGAATCAAGGCTGTTGCAAAAATGCAGCGGGCGAATGTACGGACGTTAGATGCAACGGAAGTCATCGGAGAAATCATTGATCTGGAATTCAATACATATGGAATTTCGATTTTGGATGTTGGAACGGAACATGTGTTTGCAAAAACCAAAATGATGCGTGGTCATCATTTGTTTGCACAAGCGAATTCACTGGCAATCGCCCTTATGGATACAGATGTTGCGGTCACTGCAACTGCCGATGTTCGTTTCTTGCGTCCGGTTTTGCAAGGAGAGCGGCTCGTGTGCAAAGCAGTCGTAGAAAGCGGCAAACGGGATCGGATCCAAGTTCGCGTGATTACCAAAGCGGGCGATGATGTCGTGTTCGAAGGGACATTTCTTGTCGTACGCCTGCGCAAATGGGAGGAAGGTACGAATCATGAAGTTGGCAGTTGATGCGATGGGGGGCGACCGAGCCCCGCAAGTGATTGTAGAGGGAGCGTTATCGGCGGTCCAAACGTGGAAGGATCTTGAAATTGTCCTCGTCGGCGATGAACAAAGGATTCAGCCATTTTTGAAAGCAGGCCATTCACGCATACACATCAGACACACAAAAGAATGGATTACTGCCGAAGATGAACCGGTGAAGTCGATTCGTCGAAAAAAAGAAGCATCAATGGTCTTGTGTGGAGAAATGGTGAAAAACGGAGAAGCGGAAGCGTTGATTTCCGCCGGGAATACAGGTGCGCTTATGGCAACCGCCTTGTTGATCGTGGGCCGGATGGCAGGCATCGAACGTCCCGCATTAGCGTCGATCCTGCCGACGCTCGCAGGCAAAAGCGTGATGTTGCTCGACAGCGGCGCCAATATGGATGCATCTCCCCAACACCTGTTGGATTATGCGGAAATGGGCTATTTGTATATGAATCGCGTGCAGCACATTGACAAACCTCGTATAGGTCTGTTAAATGTTGGAACAGAAGCTGCGAAAGGAAACCAATTGACAAAGCAGGCATACCCGCTGCTCGAAGCTTCCGATCGCATCCGATTTGTGGGGAATATTGAAGCGAGGGATTTGGTTTCCGGCGAAGTGGATGTTGTGGTATGTGACGGCTTTATCGGAAATGTGGTGCTGAAGTTCTATGAAGGGATCGGTTCAGGGCTGCTGCGGGAATTGAAATCCACATTTCTGGCGAACTGGCGGACAAAATTGGGAGCGCTTTTGGTCAAGCAGGAATTTAAACGGATGCAAAAGAAATTTGATTATGCGGAATATGGCGGAGCGCCGATGCTTGGCATCGAAGGGATCTGCATCAAAGCGCACGGATCCTCCAATGCTCGTGCCATACATAATGCCATCGGTCAGGCATATGAATGTGTCAAGGGAAATGTAGTGGAAACGATACGGGAATTGAAACATATGGGAGATGACGAGCCGAAATGAGTAGCGGGGTACGAATTTTAGGGACGGGATCAGCTGTACCGGAGCGTCGATTGACGAACGCGGATTTTGAAAAAATGGTTGATACAAATGACGAATGGATCCGTACAAGGACAGGAATTGAGGAGCGCCGCATCGCCGATCCGGATAAAGCCTCCTCCGATTATGCGGTCGAAGCGGCAAAGAAGGCGTTGGAACAGGCGAATATCGCGGCAGAAGATGTGGATCTGATTATTTGCGCTACCGTTACGCCAGACTATTTGTTCCCTGCGACTGCTTGTCTCGTACAAGATCGGCTCGGTGCGAAAAAAGCGGCGGCTTTTGATTTATCCGCCGGATGCAGCGGGTTTACCTATGCGATGAATGTGGCGGCGCCTTTGATTCGAACAGGCGCCTACAAATATGCGGTAGTGATCGGTGTCGATATGTTGACCCGGATTACCGACTATACGGACAGAAGCACATGCATCCTGTTTGGCGATGCTGCCGGCGCTGTTGTTTTAGGGCCGAGTGAAGCAGGGAAAGGACTGCTTTCCTTTGAGCTTGGTTCCGATGGCTCGGCAGGGGCGCTGCTCATGCAGGAAGGCGGCGGTTCCCGCAATCCTTCTTCCCGGGAGACAGTGGAAGGGCGCCAGCATTTCATTCGGATGAACGGCCGGGAAGTATTCAAGTTTGCCGTGAAGGTGATGGATCGGGCAACGGAATCCGTGCTTGCAAAAGCCGGACTCGCCAAAGAAGACATTAGCCTGTTGATTCCGCACCAGGCAAATTACCGTATTATCGAAAGCGCCATGAAACGTTTTGGCTTGACAGAAGACAAAGTGTATGTGAATGTACATAAATATGGAAATACTTCATCTGCATCGATACCGGTTGCCTTGGATGAGGCGAATCGGGCAGGCAAAATAAAAGCGGATGATATTGTCATACTTGTTGGGTTCGGCGCCGGACTCACATGGGGTGCAACGTTAATTCGCTGGTGATATTTGTCGGCAAAGGAGATAAGAACATGACGACAGCATTTCTTTTCCCCGGACAAGGCTCGCAGTTTGTGGGTATGGGAAAAACAGCATATGATCAATTTTCGGAAGCGCGAACCATTTTTGAACAAGCGGATGCCGCTTTGGGGTTTTCGCTGTCGAACATTTGTTTTGAAGGTCCGGAAGACCAATTGAAATTGACGTATTATACACAGCCGGCGATCTTGACGACAAGCATTGCATTGCTGCAGTTGGTGCAAAGCCGTGGCATTGTCTGCTCACTTGCTGCCGGACATAGTTTGGGAGAATATTCGGCGCTTGTTGCTGCAGGAGCGTTGTCCTTTGCAGATGCCGTTCGTTTGGTTCATGCCCGCGGACGCTTTATGGATGAAGCGGTTCCTGCAGGTCAAGGAGCCATGTCTGCCGTAATGGGGATGGAACGCAGCGAACTGGCGAATGTTTGCGCAGAAGCTTCGATCGGCAGTGAGGCGGTAGAACTGGCAAATATCAATTGCCCATCCCAAATCGTGATTTCCGGAACAGCTGCGGCTGTTGAAAGGGCAGGCAAACTTGCCGGTGAACGGGGGGCAAGGCGCGTCATTCCGCTCGTTGTCAGCGGGCCGTTTCACTCGTCATTAATGCGTCCGGCTGCTGACCGATTAGCGCAAACGCTGCAAAATGTGGCGGTTGCAGACGCAAAGTTTCCCGTCGTCGCAAATGTTTCGGCACAGCCGATCCGGCAAGCGGAAGCAATCAAGCGCTTCCTCGTCGAACAAGTATATTCTTCTGTGCTTTGGGAAGATTCCATTCGTACGATGCTTGCACAGGGTGTGAACCGATTTGTCGAAATCGGACCGGGTACCGTCCTGGCAGGATTGGTGAAAAAAATTGATCGATCTGTTCAGGTAATTTCGATTCAAGAGCCGAATGATATTGAGAAATTGTAATTTCGAAAACCATGAACGTGCATGTTTGCAACGTGCAGGTTGACATAGGTATCGTAAAGTAGTTGTTTATGACGGGAAAAGGAGGGAAGGATGAAGATGGAAAAACCGTTGCAGGGGCGTGTGGCGCTTGTTACCGGCGGGTCAAGAGGGATCGGACGAGGGATTTGTCTGCAATTGGCGCAAGCAGGTGCGAGTGTTGCAGTCAACTATGCAGGAAATGCACAAGCGGCTGAAGAAGTGGTAGCACAGATTGTTGCCGGCGGCGGTCAAGCGATCTCCATAAAAGGGAATATCGCAAGCGTCGAGGAAGTTGCGCCGATGTTCGATCAAGTGTTACATACATATGGGAAGCTCGATATCCTGGTCAATAACGCCGGCATAACGCGGGACAATCTGCTCATGCGCATGAAGGAAGAGGAATGGGACGCAGTGATCGATACCAATTTGAAAGGCGTGTTTCACTGCATCAAGGCGGCAGCAAGACCGATGATGAAGCAAAGATATGGGCGGATTGTCAATATCGCTTCCGTTGTCGGCGTCGTGGGCAATCCCGGCCAGATGAATTATGTGGCGGCAAAAGCCGGTGTCATCGGCATGACCAAAACGGCAGCGAAAGAGCTTGCATCCCGTAATATTACGGTCAATGCGGTTGCGCCTGGTTATATTGAGACAGATATGACCGCAACACTTGCAGAGGATGTCAAGGCAAAATTGTATGATCAAATACCGCTTGGAAAACTTGGGCAAGTGGAGGATGTGGCAAAAGTCGTTCTCTTCTTGGCATCTGAAGATTCCGCTTATATGACAGGGCAAACCTTGCATGTCGACGGCGGTATGGTGATGTAGTATAATCTTGGGAGGAGGTGAGAGCATGTCCGATATTTTCGATCGCGTAAAAAACATCGTGGTAGATCGCTTAGGTGTCGATGAATCACAGATAACTTTAGCAGCGTCTTTCAAAGAAGATCTTGGTGCAGACTCGTTGGATGTTGTGGAACTCGTGATGGAGCTCGAAGATGAGTTTGATTTGGAAATCTCTGATGAGGACGCTGAAAAGATCACCACGGTTGGTGAGGTTGTGAAGTACATCGAAGCACATCAAGCGTAAGACGATGTATCACACATATAAGGAATCCGTCCCGTTTTACAAGCGGGACGATTCCTTTACAATGCAAAAGGCAAGGGTGATCGAATGAGAAGACGTGTGGTTGTCACCGGTATGGGAGCATTGACTCCTGTCGGAAATGATGTGAATACGTTTTGGAATTCATTGATACAAGGAAAATCCGGGATTCGGGTGATTGATCGCTTTGATGTTTCCGATTATCCGACAAAGATTGCGGGGATGGTCGAGGGATTCAATCCTGAAGACTTTATGGATAAAAAAGAAGCAAAACGAATGGATCGTTTTGCCCAGCTTGCAGTAGCAGGCGCCAAAATGGCCGTACAAGATGCGGATCTGCAAATCACGGAAGAGAATGCGGAACGAATCGGCGTTTATATCGGATCCGGCATCGGTGGTTTATCCACGCTGATGGAACAGCATCAGATCCTGTTGGAAAAAGGCCCGAAACGCGTCAGTCCGTTTTTTATTCCGATGATGATCAGCGACATGGCATCCGGCCAAGTGTCTATCACACTCGGCGCCAAAGGGCCGAATAGTTCTCCGGTTTCCGCTTGTGCAACAGGGACGAATGCGATCGGCGACGCGTATAAAATCATCGAGCGCGGACATGCGGAAGTCATGCTGACAGGCGGTGCGGAAGCGACGATTCTTCCGTTGGCGCTTGCAGGGTTTTCTTCTGCGCGTGCGTTATCCCAGCGAAATGACGAACCGGAAAAGGCAAGCAGACCCTTTGATCGCGAACGTGACGGATTTGTCATGAGTGAAGGCGCGGGAATTCTCGTCCTCGAATCATTGGATCATGCGTTGGCAAGAGGCGCCAGGATTTATGGCGAAGTTATCGGCTATGGCATGAGCGGAGACGCGTACCATTTGACACAGCCTGCTCCGGAAGGAGAAGGCGCTACGCGGGCGATGCGTGAAGCGTTGCGGGATGCCGGTATTGATCCGTCCCAAGTGGATTATATCAATGCACATGGAACGTCCACCGATTTTAACGACAAATTCGAAACGCTGGCGATCAAGAAAGCATTTGGCGAGCATGCGTATAAAGTAGCCATCAGTTCCACAAAATCAATGACCGGACATCTGCTTGGCGCGGCGGGAGGCATTGAAGCGATCGCTTCCATTCTGGCGATCAAACATGGGATCATTCCCCCGACCATCAACTATGAGTATCCGGATCCTGATTGCGATTTGGATTATGTACCGAATGAAGCCAGACATGCGAATGTCGAGATTGCCATGTCCAACTCTTTAGGTTTTGGCGGGCATAATGCTTCCATTATTTTTAAACAATATAAAGAGTAAAGTGAATCCTTCCCTGGCACTTGTGCCGGGGAACATTTTTAAAATGGATGTGTTTATGTTGTCAGATTCTTTTCAGAAACTTATGCAACAGTTGGAACTTCCTTTTCAAGATGTGGCTTTGTTGAAACAAGCGTTTACGCATGCGTCCTATCGCAATGAGAATAAACTGGGCGGACTGGCAGATAATGAACGGCTGGAGTTTCTCGGTGATGCGGTCTTGGAGCTTGTCGTCAGCGAATATCTGTATCTTGCATACCCTGACATGCCGGAAGGAGATCTGACAAGGCTTCGGGCATCCATTGTCTGTGAACCTTCCCTCGTAGGCTTTGCCAAGCGTTTGCAGTTTGATCATTGTATTTTATTGGGAAAAGGGGAAGAATTGTCCGGCGGAAGGCAGCGTCCGGCATTATTGGCGGATGTGTTTGAAGCGTTTGTCGGGGCACTGTTTTTGGATCAGGGAATTGCTGTCGTCAAACAGTTTATGCAGGTATACGTATTCCCGCATCTGGCAGAAATCGACAGCAGCGTTTTGTCGGATTATAAAACCCTTTTGCAAGAGTATGTGCAAAAACACTCCATGGGCGATCTTCAGTACCGGATTGTTTCGGAGAAGGGACCTGCCCACCACCGGGAATTTGTGGCAAAAGTATTCATCGATCACAAAGCATACGGGATTGGCATGGGGCGTTCCAAAAAAGAAGCGGAACAGCATGCTGCGGAAGACACCTTAAAACAGTTGCAAGTACATATGGAATAGCCAATGGCTGCCGTTGCCTTTCTGTCATTTGTATGCAGATGACAGAAAGGCAACGGCATTTTTACTTTACAATACTTTTGCTTTTCATTCTCTAAGGAAGTCGGTTAGTGGCATAAAGGCCTATTCATGGTAAAATGGTAGCGAGTAATCAGAGGAAGGCAGGGACACTGTATTGTACCTGAAACGAATGGAAATCACAGGGTTCAAATCCTTTGCAGATCGCACCGAGTTGGAATTTGTACCTGGGGTCACGGCGGTTGTCGGCCCGAATGGCAGCGGCAAAAGCAATATTTCCGACTCGATCCGTTGGGTGTTGGGAGAACAAAGCGCGAAAAGTTTACGCGGAGCCAAAATGGAAGATGTCATTTTCGCCGGAAGTGATACACGCAAGCCTGTGAACTATTGTGAAGTCACACTTACATTGGAAAATTCGGATCGGAAGCTGGATCTTGACTATACGGAAGTTACGATTACCCGCCGCGTGTATCGCAGTGGAGACAGTGAATATATGATCAACAAGCAATCCTGCCGGCTGCGGGATATTCATGAGCTATTCATGGATACAGGACTCGGGAAAGAAGCCTATTCCGTCATTGGCCAAGGGAAAATTGAAGAAATTCTCTCGACAAAGGCAGAAGACCGACGGGGAATTTTCGAGGAAGCCGCGGGAATCGTCAAGTATAAAACGCGGAAAAAAGAAGCAGAGAAGAAGCTGGAAGAAACAGAAGGGAATTTGTTGCGCATCGGCGATATTATCGGAGAATTGGAAGAGCAGATCCAACCTCTTGCCGAGCAAGCGGAAGTTGCCCAAAGATTTCAAATATTAAAGGAAGATTTGAAAGTTACGGAAATTGGGCTTTATATATATGATATTAACGATTTGCATGAAAAATGGACCCAATCAAAAGCGGAATATCAGAAATTTGAGCAGCAGCAATTGGATCAAGCCGGCCGAGTGAACAGTCTGGAAGCAGATGTTACAAAAAGCAAGTGGATCGCTGAACAAGTGGAACAACGGTTGGAACATTTGCAGCAACAGCATTTGGAAGTCGTAACAGAAGCTGAAAAGGTAGAAGGCCGAAAAGAAGTTCTGATCGAACGTCAGCAAAACCTTTTGCTGGGGCGCGAAGAGGCCGTTGCAACAATACATCGGATGCAAAAAGAACACGGTCAATTGCAAGCCACCCGCATGGCGAATGAGCAAAAAATCGACGAAACTCGTACGACCATTCAATCATTGCGTGCCGAATTGCTGGAAAAATCAAATGCCAATGACGAAATGCAGGCACGGCTGAAAAAAGAAGAATTGCTGGAAGCAAGCAAATCAGAATTGATTGAATGTTTAAACCAGACCGCCGGACGCAAAAATGAGAAAAATCATATACTCCAACAGAGCGAGTTGTTTGCGCGCAGAGTGGAAAAGTTTCAAAAGGAGCAGCAGGAGCTGGAACAACGGTTTGCCGCGTTGTATGAGGAGTTTGCCGAGAGTAATGACCGATTGCAGCAGGTGAACGCCACGATTCAACATCTGGAAGAGCAAAGACAGCAAGGAATGCTGCTCCTGCAGCAATCCCAGCAACAGCAGCGCGGATTTGAGCAAAAACTGCAGCAGTTGCAGAATCAAGAAACATCCCTGCGTTCCAGGCTCGACTTGTTAAAAGACATGCAGCAGGAATATGGCGGCTATATGCAGGGAGTAAAAACGGTGCTGCAGGCCAAAGACGGCGTGCTTTCCGGAGTGCACGGCGCGGTTGCCGAACTGTTTTCCGTCGATCGGGAATATGAAGTTGCGGTGGAAACGGCACTCGGAGGCGCTTTGCAAAATATCGTCGTCGATGATGAAAAGTCGGGACGGGCTGCCATCGAATACCTGAAGAAAAAAGGCGGAAGAGCGACATTTATGCCGTTGAATGTTGTGAAAGGGAGATCGCTTTCGAACAGCGACTATGAGGCCTTGCGTCAGGAACAAGGATTTATCGGCGTCGCATCGCAGCTTGTCAGGACAAGCCCCGACTATCGCGGGATTTTGGAAAATTTGCTCGGCCAGGTCATTCTTGCCCGCACACTTGTCGATGCCAACCGGCTCGCCAAGCGGATCGGGTATCGATATCGCATTGTGACATTGGAAGGGGATGTGGTCAATCCCGGCGGTACGATGACAGGCGGCAGCATACAGCGAAAAGGCACCAGTCTGCTTGGACGCAGCCGTGAAATTGAAGAGCTGGAACAGACTCTTGCCGCAGTGGGGAAACAGCAGCAATCCGTATTGCAAGAGCGCCAGGAATTTGAACAGAGTGTATCCGAGCATGCGACGATTGCAACAAAAACGGACGAACAGTTAAAGCACTTGCATGAACAAGAGCGCATAGCAGCAACAGGCATTCATGAAAAGAAGGTCGAATTGCGGAATCTGGAAGAGCGGAAAGCAGCAACAGCCATGGAATTGGAGCAGAGCCAGAAAGAGTGGCAGGCATTACAGGCAAGAGAGCAGCGCGTAGAACAAGAATTGGCAGAGATTACGCAGAAAACGGATGAGTTGCAGCAGCACATTCAACGGTTGCAAAATGATTTGCGCAAGGAGCAGTTGGCTGCGGAGGACAAAAATGAGGAAATCACGGAAGTTCGTGTCCGGCTTGCATCCCATGAACAAACCGAATTGAATCTAAAACAGCAAAATTTGGAGTTGTATGAGCGAACACTTGCTCTTGAGCAAGAGTTGGAGACAAAGAAGCAAGAATATCAAGGAATTGAAAAACGTCTGTCCATTACCAAGAATGAATTGGCAGCGATACAAACAGAGCATGAACAACTGGTCAAACAGAAAGAAGCATCCCAAAGCGAATTAGACAAAGGAAAGGAAGAAAAAAATCAAATCGCGCGGACGATTGCAACGCAAGAACATTTGGCCAAGGAAGCGAGGCTTGCACTAAAACAGTTCGAACAACAAATGCATCAGTTTGAAGTGCGCGTGAATCGATTGGATGTGGAACTCACGAATGTTCTCAATAAGCTGTCGGAAGAATATCATTTGACGTATGATATGGCCAAGCAGCGCTATCAAGTGCCGGAACAAATCGAGGAAGCAAAACAATATGTGAAACGGATCCGACAGCAAATCGAGCAGTTGGGCGATGTCAATATCGGTGCGATTGAAGAGTATGCCCGAGTCAAGGAGCGATATGAGTTTTTAAGCGATCAGCGGACAGATTTATTGGAAGCGAAAGAAAAACTTTACGAAGTCATTACGGAAATCGACCAGGAAATGTCCAAGCGTTTCCACGAAACATTCATTGCCATCCGGGAACAGTTTGGAGTTGCTTTTACCCAACTGTTTGGCGGCGGCCGGGCGGATTTACTGCTCTCCAATCCGGATGATATCCTTGCTACGGGAATCGATATCGTAGCGCAGCCACCCGGGAAAAAACTGCAAAACCTCGCTTTGCTTTCCGGGGGAGAACGCGCATTGACGGCAATGGCGCTCTTGTTTGCGATTTTACGGGTGAAGCCGGTACCGTTTTGTGTACTGGATGAAGTGGAAGCAGCGTTGGACGAAGCGAATGTCAGTCGTTTTGCCGAATATTTGCGTGAATTTTCTTCCAAAACCCAATTTATCGTCATTACACACCGGAAAGGAACGATGGAAGGCGCGGATGTCCTATATGGTGTGACCATGCAGGAATCGGGTGTCTCGAAGCTTATTTCGGTGAAGTTGACGGATCAGGCGCTGGAGACCGCATCGTAGCAAAGGATAGAGCATCGTAAGAATAGAAAGGAAGGCAGCCATGGGCTTATTTGACAAATTTAAAGAAGGACTGACGAAAACCCGAACGGCATTTGTGGAGAAAGTCGGGTCCCTGATGACAGGACGGAAAAAAATCGATGATGAATTTTTTGAGGAGCTTGAGGAAGTGTTGATCACGGCAGACGTTGGTGTCAACACCGCTCTTGAACTGATTGAAGAACTGAGAGATACGGTCAAACGCCAAAAAATCGAGGATGCATCCACGCTGCAACCGGTCTTGAAAGAAAAATTGGCAGAACGGATGCGCCAGGAAGTGACAGGCCTTGCGTTTCATGCGCAAGGATTGACAGTGATTATGGTTGTCGGAGTCAATGGAGTGGGCAAGACGACGACGATTGGCAAGCTTGCGCATCGCTTGAAAAGTCAAGGAAAAAAGGTGCTTCTGGCGGCAGGGGATACATTTCGTGCCGGTGCCATCGAACAGTTGCAAATTTGGGGGGACCGGGTGGGTGTCGATGTGATCAAGCATCAATCCGGCTCGGACCCGGCTGCTGTCATCTACGATGCGATTCAGGCTGCCTTGGCTCGCAAGGCGGACGTGTTGATTTGCGATACGGCGGGACGTCTGCAAAACAAGACAAATCTGATGGATGAATTAAATAAAATGTATCGTGTGATCAAACGGGAAATGCCGGAGGGTCCCCATGAAGTACTATTGGTTCTCGATGCGACTACAGGCCAAAATGCCTTAAGCCAAGCGAAGCTGTTCGGAGAAACTGCCGGAGTTACGGGGCTTGTCTTGACAAAATTGGATGGAACGGCGAAAGGCGGCATTGTCGTCGCCATCAGGCAGGAGTTGAATTTGCCTGTCAAATTTGTCGGACTTGGAGAAAAGATGGATGATTTGCAGGAGTTTGATCCGGAATCGTTTATTGATGCATTATTTTTTGATGCAAGTCTTGACAAATAGGGATAGATCCTGTAGAATCTCGTCTGTAAAGGTGATTGCCTTGACAGGTTAGGGTGGCGAATGATGTTAGAGAAAACACAGCGTATAAATCTTTTATTTGATTTTTATGGTGCCCTTCTAACGGAACGCCAGCAGCAAATGGTCGAATTGTATTATTTGGACGATTTATCTTTGGCAGAGATCGCGGAGAATTTCTCTATTAGCAGGCAAGCCGTTCACGATGCGTTGCGGCGTTCGTGCCAGCAGCTTGAGGAGTTTGAAGCAAAGTTACATTCACTCGAAAAGTTTGAACACAGGCAGCAATCGATTCTGCATATTTTGTCTGAACTGGATGCGCGGATCTTGCAGCCGATTGGGGAATTTCAGCAATTGGAATTGTATCATCCGCTAGTGTCAATCTATCACAAGATCGAACGGTTGTTGGAGGACTAGGAAGGGGACTTAACATGGCTTTCGAAAGCCTTGCAAGCAAACTGCAAGCAACATTCCAGAAACTTCGGGGCAAAGGCAAGTTGACGGAAGACGATGTCAAACAGGCGATGCGGGAAGTCCGGATTGCTTTGCTGGAAGCTGATGTCAACTTGAAAGTTGTCAAGGAGTTTGTGGAAAAAGTACGAGAGCGAGCAGTCGGTTCCGAAGTCCTGCAAAGTTTGACACCCGGTCAACAGGTCATCAAGATTGTCAACGATGAATTGACAGCACTTATGGGTGGCACGCAAAGCCGTTTGGCGCAAGCGGCAAAACCGCCCACAGTCGTGTTGATGGTTGGATTACAGGGAGCCGGCAAGACTACGACGACCGGCAAATTGGGTTTGCAATTGGTGAAGATGCAAAAGCGTCCGCTCCTGGTTGCATGTGACGTCTATCGCCCTGCAGCGATCAAGCAGTTGCAAGTATTGGGTGAACAATTGAAAATCCCCGTGTTTGCGATGGGCGATCAGGTGCGTCCGGTAGAAATAGCGAAAGCCGCTATTGAGCATGCGCGCGTTCACGGCAATGATTATGTCTTGGTCGATACAGCCGGCCGCTTGCACATCGATGATCAATTGATGCAGGAATTGAAGGATTTGGATGAAGCCCTTCATCCAAGTGAAACGCTGCTTGTCGTCGATGCCATGACGGGGCAAGATGCAGTGAATGTTGCGGAAAGTTTTCATCAACAATTGCAAATCACCGGATTGATCCTGACCAAACTGGACGGTGATACTCGCGGCGGTGCGGCACTGTCTGTGCGCTCTGTTACGGGTTGTCCGATCAAATATGTCGGTATGGGCGAAAAACTCGACGCATTGGAACCGTTTCATCCGGATCGTATGGCGTCAAGGATCCTTGGCATGGGCGATGTATTGACACTGATCGAAAAAGCTCAGCAGTCGATCGATGAGAAAAAAGCTGCCGAGATGGAAAAGAAATTTCGGCGTGCAGAATTTACGCTGGATGATTTCTTGGATCAATTGGGGCAAGTGCGGAACCTGGGACCGCTGGATCAGATCTTGGGCATGCTGCCTGGCATGGGCAAAATGAAACAGCAATTGTCGGGTGTGGAGGTCAGTGACAAGCAAATCTCCCGCGTCGAAGCGATCATTCGTTCCATGACTTCGAAAGAGCGCCAGGAACCGAAAGTCATTGATGCCAGCCGCAAGCGTAGAATTGCGAAAGGAAGCGGAACGACCGTACAGGAAGTCAATCGTTTGCTGAAGCAATTTGAAGACATGCAAAAAATGATGAAGCAATTTTCGGGCATGGCGAAGAAAATGGGCAAAAAAGGGAAAAAGGGAAAAGGCGGCAAAGGTCTGAAATTCCCTTTCATGTAAACATCAGGTTCTGTTCCGGAAATGAAGCTGTGCACTTCCTCACGTTATGCGTGAAGAATTCACATAGATGTATTATGGTTTTTGGAGGTGAAATCAATGGCTGTTAAAATTCGTTTAAAGCGCATGGGTCAGAAAAAAGCTCCGTTCTATCGTGTGGTTGTCGCTGATTCCCGTTCTCCACGCGATGGACGTTTCATCGAAGAGATCGGAACATATAATCCAGTTACACAACCTGCACAAATCAACATCAATGAAGATCGTGCATTGTATTGGTTGCAAACAGGCGCACAAGCTTCTGATACAGTTCGTAACCTGTTCAGCAAAGCAGGAATTCTCAAAAAAGCTCATGAAATCAAATTTGTAAAATAATTGACGGGGGTCCTGTGTTATGAAACGATTGATAGAAGTGATTGCACAGTCCCTCGTGGATCAACCGGATCAAGTACAGGTACTTGAGGTTGAAAATGATCATTCGATTTTGTACAAGCTGAGCGTTGCTCCTGAAGATGTGGGCAAAGTGATTGGCAAGCAAGGCAAGATCGCCAAAGCAATTCGAAATGTGGTTTCAGCTGGCGCAGTCAAATATGAGAAACGTGTCACGCTTGAGATCCAGTAAAACGAGAATGGGCCGGACGTTTCTGGCCCTTTTTTGTACAATCGGAAAGTATATTTGTACAATCCTATATTTGTACAACCAGAAAGTATGGATGTTGGAGTCGGCAGTGGGAACTTGTATTATTTTTTACGATACTTGAGCATACATAAAGAGGTGGATTCCATGCTAACGATTCGTCAACCGGTTACAGTGAAGATGATTTTGACAGAGCAAACCAAGCAGCGGGTAGTCAATGAATTTCATCAAATGATAGCAAGTGTAATGGGAGAATTGGAGCAAATAGAAACACAAGGCCAACAGATTCTGGAACAGGCAAAAGCTCAGGATCCGGAAGCTGCCCTCGCATTGGAAGAAAAAATTGAAGAAGAAAAAAACAAGCGGGTGGAACGTCGGGATGAGTTGATTCAGCAATTATCCCAGTTTCAGCAACTGGAACTTGGCACTGAGGTTCAGCAGGGGCAAGTGGAAACAACGATTGACGTAAAGGTGGGAGATTCCTGGGATGCGGTTGCCATGGGATCGGAGATTGTGATTAAAGACGGTGTGGTTGTAGAGATTCGGCGTGCAGGTGAACCTGTGTGACAGTACAAAAATTGATTACTGTCGGTGCGATTACGCGGCCGCATGGTTTGAAAGGAGAAGTCAAGGTATTTTCCCGTACGGATTTTCCGGAAGTGCGATTTGCAAAAGGTTCGGAGTTGCTTCTTCAGCGTCCGGAAGGCGGGCCGACGATTCGTGTTCGTGTAAAGTCGGCCCGTCCGCAGCAAGCGATGTATATCGTACAATTTGAAGAATATTCAACAGTTGAAGAAGCCGAATCTCTGCGCGGTTATGAGTTGAAAGTGACAGAGACGGATCTTGTACCGCTGCCTGAGGGCGAATTTTATATTCACCAATTGGTGGGGTGCCGTATGATTGCGGATACGGGTGAAACGTTAGGCGAGCTTGTGGATGTATTGCAACCTGGCGCCAATGATGTATACGTGATTCGAGCTGTGTCCGGGAAAGAACTGTTATTGCCAGCCATTCCGGATTGTATTTTGCATGTGGATGTTGAAAAACGTGAAATTTCCGTACATATCTTACCTGGATTGTTGGATTGAGGCTGTATTGTCATGATGAAAATTGATATTCTAACATTATTTCCCGCCATGTTCTCGCATGTGCTGGGCGACAGCATTCTTGGCCGGGCTGCCGAACAGCAGCTTGTACAATTTCGTACGGTCGATTTTCGAAAGTTTTCCACAAACAAGCATCAAACGGTTGATGATACCCCATATGGGGGCGGTGGCGGAATGGTTTTGAAACCGGACCCGATTTTTCATGCGGTGGAATCCATGCTTAGCGAGTCAGAGATGAATTCGACAGATTCCAGCGGTTCATCTGCTGATTCCAAACCACGGGTCATACTCATGTGCCCACAAGGAGAATTATTCCGGCAAAAAAAGGCCATTGAATTGTCGCGGGAACAACATTTGATTTTTATCTGCGGACATTATGAAGGATATGATGAACGAATTCGCAGGTATTTGATTACAGATGAAATCTCGATTGGCGATTATGTATTGACAGGCGGAGAAATTCCCGCTATGGCTGTCATTGATGCGGTCGTCCGGTTGCTCCCCGGCGTATTGGGAAATCAAACATCTGCTTGGACAGACTCGTTTTCCGATGGATTGCTGGAATATCCTCATTACACGAGACCGGCGGATTTCCGCGGTTGGAAAGTTCCGGACGTTTTGTTGTCAGGTAATCATGCGGAAATTGAGAAATGGAGACGTCGGCAGTCTTTGCTCCGAACATTGCAAAAGCGGCCGGAGTTGCTGGAACAGGCAGATCTAAGCGAGGAAGAACGAAGGTGGCTTGCTCAACGGAAATGGGAGTAAGTTCGATTGAAAATCGGTATGCCCTCTCTGAATCACAAGTTGACCTGTATCCCATGTTCGATTCAGAGAGGACTTCTTATATGCTACGGAACAAGGAATAGAAATGTTACAGCGCCTATCGAAAAAACTTAAATTAGGCCGGACGGAAAACTGTATGCAGTGTGAATTTTTATCTGTCATGCAATTTTATGCAAATTTTATCACGCAACATATGCAAATTTTATCCTTGAAAAATAATTTTTTATATGATATATTACAAGAGTCGCTTATGAAATGTAAAGATCTTTTCTGATGGGCCTATAGCTCAGCTGGCTAGAGCGCACGACTGATAATCGTGAGGTCAGTGGTTCGAGTCCACTTAGGCCCACCATATAACAGAAGCCGGGGACCGGAAGCCAGAGGTCAGATCGTTATTTTTGCTGTAAGTTACCATATGATACTCTGGCATCCGGTCTCTGGACTCTGGTTTCCGTATTGGGGATTAGCCAAGCGGTAAGGCAACGGACTTTGACTCCGTCATGCGAAGGTTCGAATCCTTCATCCCCAGCCATTGCCGGAGTGATGGAATTGGCATACGTGCACGACTCAAAATCGTGATTTTGTGGGTTCGAGTCCCACCTCCGGCAGTATCGATTTGCTTCCATAGCTCAGTCGGCAGAGCGCATCCATGGTAAGGATGAGGTCACCAGTTCGATTCTGGTTGGAAGTTCCATATATTCCGCTGGTTGTCTGTTTCACCACGTTCGGCTCGGTAGCTCAGTCGGTAGAGCAGAGGACTGAAAATCCTCGTGTCGGCGGTTCGATTCCGTCCCGAGCCATCCTGTTTTCATAATAATTGGACGTTTGGCGAATGATTTTTTGCGAAATGGCCCATCTTAGTAATAGTACGTGTTCAAAAAGCGATTAAATAAGTTTTAGCTACCCTTTTTGAACATCCTCTAAATAAAGGTGGGGATGGAATCATGTTTAACGTTTACAACACATTTATCAATGGATTGGCGAATACCGCATATTTTTGGATTCCCGGAATTGTAATCGTGATTGCTCTTTATATGATTTTTACGAGGAAACGAAAAAGAAATCGCTGAATGTTGCAAAAAGCGCCGTGTGGTGCTTTTTTTCATATATCGACAGAATGTGATGAATCTTGCCAAAAAAGATGAAATATGAAATGATGGAATTGTCTTTTTTCTAGCTAGGAGGAGAGTTTTTGATGCAAGAACCGATTATACGCCTGCCCCGCTTGAATGGTCTCAATCCGACATTAGAGTCAACGTTGATCAAATTACAGGAAGAATTAGGGGAAGTGGCTCGGGTTTTGGGGAAGTACCGGGGAATGAGCGGAGAACAGCCTTTGGATCAAGCGATCGTGAACAGGGAGCTGGCAATGGAATTATTGGATGTGGCCCAGACTGCTGCAACATTTATGTACGTGTTGTCTGACCAAGGTGTAGATTTGGAATCGGTTTACCAAGAGCACATAGAGAAGTTAAAAGGAAAAGGGTACATACGTTAGGAAAGGTACACGCAGTAAGAAGCCATTCCACTATTGTCGAAAACAATAGCGGATCATGGCTGTTTTCTATCCTTGGAGACTTAGGTTTTCGGAAATGCTACACAGATTTCAAAAGAATGCCACATATCTTGTCTTTTATCTGACACACTTTTGCCTGACACTCTTTGTCTTGCATTCGGACAACAAACAATCTTCGATTTCTATTCCTGCAGTTCCGATACTTTTACATGCATTTGGTCGGAAGGCTTATGCTCCAAGTGCACTCGTGCGGTTGCGGACGATTCGAAGACTTCTTCAATCCAAACGGGTTTTCCATCATACTTGACGTTTATTTTATTTGTCGATTCGAGAATTTGCCTGGCCCTATCAATATCCATTCGAATCCCTCCTGTATAGGAAATAAGATTCTTCATTTATCAAGAATTTATTCAACGTCATGTCAGTGGACTCTCATGAGAATTCTGCTTTCCTATGTTAAAATAGAGCGAGTGTCAATAGTGCAAGAATTGATTTTAGCGTTTTACAAGAGTATGTTTCGCATGTATATATTCTGAGCAGAAAAGGAAGCAGGCAATGGTAAGAAAGTCGAAGCATTTGGCAAGTATATCTTTGGGAATTATGGGAGCAGGATTTATTTCCACCTTTTTGATTCCACCGTCCATTTCTTCCAATCTTCTTCAAGGGGGATTTGAAGGGGGACTTGTCGGGGGATTGGCTGACTGGTTTGCGGTAACAGCTTTGTTTCGCCATCCTTTGGGGTTGCCGATTCCCCATACGGCATTAGTGGTTAAAAATCGCGAGAAAATAACGGCACAACTGGTACATATGCTGGAGAACGATTGGCTGAGTAAAGAAAGTATCTTACATAAACTTGCCAACATCGAGTTCGTAAGGACCATTCTGGATCGATTGTCAAAGGAACTTCTGTCAGAACGGGCAGGTCAACGAATGGTTGCCATCAGTTTGGCTTTGCTGGATGCAATCGATGTGGCAAGATGGGCGCCTGTGATCGGTGCGGAAATTCGCGGCCGCCTCTATGCATTGGAAGTCGACCGGTTCCTGCCGAAAGCAATTGACTGGTTGATCGATTCGGATTCCGATATACAGCTTCTCGATTTTCTTGTTGCAAAAGGATTGACATGGGCAAAACAGGAAAATACGAGAGTGACGCTGGGAACAATGGCATTACAAGCGTTATCGAACATTGAATTGGACGGTTTTATGCAGTTTGCGTTTAAATCCTTCATGGGATTCGTGAACGAAGAGAAACTTGGAACAATCCTGCAAAATGTTCTGATACGAGGTCTGGAAGGATTTAAAGAAACAGATGCAAAGGCGCGTATCCAAGTTCTTTCCTATATTCGAACGGAATTGCTGCAGTTGAAAGAAAATCCCCAATTGATTGCCACATGCACGAAATGGAAAAATAGTTGGGTGGATCATTGGGATGCCGACGCAGCGATCGCAGAGCTTTTGCGAAGCTTCAAAGAAAAAGCCCGATTGTTTGTTCAAAGGGAGACATACGCGGAAGAATTTCTGGCGCCGATTTTGCAATCGCTGATCAATGCGATTCGCCAAAATGCCGATTTTGTGAATACGTGTGAGAAAGAATTGCATGAATATATTTCTCATTTTATTGAAGATCATCACGGGAAAATCGGTACAATTGTGTTGGAAAATCTAAATCAATTGGACGATGATACACTGATTCAATTGATGGAAGACAAACTGGGACAGGATTTGCAATGGATACGCGTAAATGGGGCTGTATGCGGATGTTTGATCGGATTTCTAATTACAGGCTTTAAATTGGTATTAAGTGCATCGTAGATGGGCTGATCCATTGAAACAACGATTGAAAATGATACGGATTGCATGAAATGATTGAATCAAACAAGTATTTCAAATACGCAGAACGGGTGATCCCATGTATAAAATGATAACAATTGATATCGATGATACGTTATTGAACGATCACATGCAAATTTCGAAAGCAACCCAAACCGCTTTACAAGAAGCGGCCGAGCAGGGAGTTGTGATTACATTGGCCACTGGCCGAATGTTTGCTGCTGCTAAGCCGATCGCTGCCCGACTGGGATTGAATGTACCCATCATTACGTATCAGGGCGCGTGGATTAAACATTTACTCGATGGGACGATGTTATATGAACGAAATGTTCCCCGTTCTTTGGCGGGACAAATTTTTGCTTATGCCAAAGAACAAGGATTTCATTTGCAAGTGTATTCAGAGGATCGGTTGTATACATGGATGGAGAATGAAAAAATCAAGAAGTATTCGGAGTTTTCCAAAGTTCCCTATCATATTGAACCGGATTTTGAATCGCTAATGGAGCAGCCTTTAGCCAAAATGTTATTGTTTGAAGACCCGGACACCATTGACCGAATTGAACAAGAAGTCAGACCGATGTTTGGCAGCGACGTACATATAACGAAATCAAAACCGTATTTCCTGGAATTTTCACATCCGGAAGCGACAAAAGGACACGCAGTCAAATACCTGGCGCAACATTATGGATGTGAGTTAAAGGAAGTGATTGCGATTGGCGACAGTTGGAATGACCGGGAAATGATTCAAGTCGCCGGACTTGGTGTGGCAATGGGGAATGCAGTCGATGCATTGAAGGAAATCGCCGATTTTGTGACATTTACCAATAATGATGATGGTGTCAAACATGTGATCGATACGTTCATATTTGCCAATCAAGCATAGGTGTGTGCCTAATTGCGTTTGTAATGCGATGTGTGCATCGATTCATACGGATTCACCAAGTTAAGGTCAAGCGAGTGATCGTTATTTTTTACGCAGAGGAAGAGAAAAATGGATCATATGAGTGCAGGGTTACTCGTCTTTTTAGTCATTTCAGGTTTTATTGCTTCGTTTATTGACTCGATTGTCGGCGGCGGCGGGCTCATATCCATACCTGCCTTGATGTTGACCGGTTTGCCGCCGTCCCATGTTCTTGGCACAAATAAACTCGCGTCGTCGCTATCATCCTTGACGAGTACGTTGTCCTATTTGCGTTCAGGCAAAGTGGAATTCCGACTTGTCAAATATTTATTCCCTTTATCTTTGATTGGATCCTTATTTGGCGCCTATACAGTCGGATTGGTTCCTTCGACATTTTTAAAGCCGGTCGTACTGATCCTGCTCATTGGCGTTACCGTTTATTCCATCGTAAAAAAGGACAAAGGCAAAAAAACGGAATACCGAGGGATAACCAAAAAGATCTTGCAAATATGTGTGCCGGCAGCATTTGCCATCGGATTTTATGACGGTTTTTTTGGACCTGGCACAGGATCGTTTTTAATTATCGTGTTTTTATTTGTGGGATTTGACTACATTTATGCTTCCGGAAACGCGAAGGCGTTAAATTTTGCAAGCAATATCGCCGGATTGGCCATGTTTATGTTTCAGCGTTCGGTAAACTACCATTTTGGAATCGTCATGGGCATTGCAATGATTTTGGGATCTCTGGCAGGATCCCAATTTGCGATAAAAAAAGGAGCGGCTGTTGTTCGGCCGATTTTTATCTGTGTCACCGTTGTCTTGATCGGCAAACAGCTATGGAATATGTTCTAAGAGTGCATCTTCCAAGAAAAAATACAACGGATCCGGCAAGCGATCAGGGTTTTTCGATAAGAACCCGATCGCTTTTTTGCACGTTCCAGATTGCATTACATACCTTTTCTTGCATACGTTTGAAAATAATAATCATAAGGATTTTTTTCATTCTTGATGCCTTTTGCCGATTCGGTCAGTTGCCATTCTTCTGTTGAAAATGCCGGGAAAAAGGTATCTCCTGCGAAATCATGATCAATGTATGTAATATACAATTGATCGGCAATCGGGAAAAACAGCTGGAAAATCTCTGCACCGCCGATCACAAACACGTCTTGCTCTTCCCATAAAGTACGCCCGTCTGCCAATGCGTGCAAAACTGTACAACCTGCCTGGCGATAGGCCTTATCCCGCGTCAGTATGACATTTTTCCGGTTCGGCAAGGGCTTGCCGATCGATTCATACGTTTTTCTGCCCATGATTACCGTATGCCCGGTCGTAAGCTGTTTGAAGTATTTCAAATCCTCCGGCAAATGCCACGGCAAACGATTGTGAAATCCAATCACACGATGTTTGCTCATGGCAACGACAAACGAGATCATAATCGTTAAACCACCTTCGTGTCCTCTTTCCATTGGATGGAGAGGTTTTTTTTAACTGTAAAGGATCTGGTGTAAGTGTGTCAAATCCATCCGTTGTTCGGCACAATAGAATAGCACATAAAGTAAAAAACGATTAAATATTGTAACGTAATTAGTCATATGTTATACTTAAATTGTGGAATGAAACCGTTTTATTACTAAATAAATAGATGAAAATGAATAAAGTGTTATTTGAAAATTGCCCTACATATCACAAGGGTAAGAGGAATGCGGGAGGTAGATTCAGGATGTTGACAAATGCAAATGGAACTGAAATGGGAACAATTATTTGCCAGCATTGCCATCGAGTAGTCGAAACGTTTGAAACAGAAAAAGTGCTGACCTATTTTGGCGTATGCAAAGAAGACGATTGTGTACCGGTAGAAACTGCAGAATAACCATTGCCTGAAGCCGAAGCACTCGGCAAAGCAATCCGCCGTGGAGTTTTGATTGTTTTTTGTACGAAAATAACATTTTCATGTGATGCGGTGGCTGAAAGGCCACATAAGTTTTGAACATCCTCTTATATCGATTTGGAACGTTCCAGGTGGAGCTGGTCTCCACTTTTTTCGTGTGATGTATTGTAGAATGCAAACATGGCACAAGGTGAATGGTTACATGCCTATCTTCGAAGGAACGTTTTATCTGAAGGAACTTTTCATATGTGCGATATCAAGACATGCGATTTCAGGGCGTTTTGTTCTCATTGGCGTCAGGATCGGCAAATAACAGTTGGAACAGCCACTTCGTTTTTTGCAATTGGCGATTGTTATAGCGCTGTTGTATCAAGTTGTACATGGTCTTGTCTTCTAATTTTGCGAACAGATCATGGCTGGGGCCGCAAATCGCATCGTCCGTATTCACTTCTATCAGCCAAAGCTGGCCATTTGGATCGATTCCAAGATCGATTCCGATCTCATTGAATATACGATACGAATCGAGCAAGCGGCAGATATGAAATCCGGTCTGCTCCAAGGATTTTTTCAACCGCCTGATTTTGGGTGTTTTGTATTGCAGCACTTTTGCCGCCGCTTGTTCCACAGGAAGTACAGATCCTTCGCTAATTTCCACGTTTGAGACGATTGCCGATGTACCCGACACGCGCACAAGAGACCCGGAATATGCCCAATTCTCATCTGTTTCCCGCTGCATGTGAACGCGAATATCGAAAGGACGTCCTTCATAAGCCACAAGGGGCGCTGCTTGTTGAACAATGCAAAATTGGTCTTGGTATGCAAGTTGCAGCGCATGATAAAGATCGGAAATCGATTCGAACATTTGTAGAGAATTTCCCTGTAGTGCCGTCTGTAAAGTCCATAGAAAGGCGTCGTTTTTTATGTCGATCCGACTGATTCCGCGACCGCCCCATGTCCCGGCAGGCTTGACATAAATGGACGGGTACCGATTGAGCATGTGTTGCAGCGCGGAGATATTGAATGGTTCGGTAACTGGAAGTTTGCAAGGGCCGATGTTTTCATCTTTTAACGCTTTATACATTTCCCATTTATTTAAAAAACCTCGCTCCGGATCTAACCAGGCTTTTGGCATGAAATTGGCCTCCTAAAGAAATGTGCTCCTAAATGGTTTCCTAAAACAATCTGAATTTCCTGGATGATGTAGATGTTTTCACAGTATACAAAAATAGCCGCAGATGGCACGGCAAATGTGCATGTGCATGTGCATGTATCAACAGGGCAAAGAAAAAATAACAAACCAATAGAGAATGGTATGATATAATCATGAATTATCGTGTATACTTACACGTGGAAAATCGGAAGGAGAGAATACCACAAAATGAACCAAATGGATGCAAATCAAATTATCGAATTTATTCAAAAAAGTGAAAAGAAAACGCCTGTAAAAATACATATCAAAGGAAATTTAGCCGGCATTGATTTCGGACCTGATGCAAAATCCTTTATTACAGGAAATATTGGAGTCGTATTCGGTGACTGGAAAGTGCTGCAGCCGATCCTGAAAGAGAACCGTGACAAAATTGAAGATTATGTAGTGGAAAACGACCGCCGCAACTCAGCCATTCCATTATTGGATATGAAGGATATCCAAGCGCGGATCGAACCGGGCGCCATTATTCGCGACCAAGTGACGATCGGCAAAAATGCTGTGATCATGATGGGCGCCATGATCAACATCGGCGCAGTCATCGGCGAAGGCACCATGATCGATATGAACGCTGTAGTCGGCGGTCGCGGAACGATCGGCAAAAACTGCCACATTGGTGCAGGCGCGGTTGTCGCAGGCGTGATCGAACCACCTTCCGCAAAACCGGTCGTCGTCGAAGATGATGTCGTTGTGGGAGCCAATGCGGTGCTTTTGGAAGGTGTGCGTATAGGAAAAGGGTCTGTTGTTGCCGCAGGTGCAATCGTAATCGATGATGTGCCGGAAAATGTGGTAGTGGCAGGTGTTCCTGCGCGCATTATCAAGACAATTGACGATAAGACAAAATCCAAAACGGAAATCAAGCAAGAATTGCGTCAACTATAATTTCTCTGCAGACGTTGGACTAGCCTCTACGTCGATAGTTGGACAAACAAGCCTCCTGTTACTATCTCCAATGGTACAACAAACGCAGTGCGGGGATATGCGGGGATATGCAGGGATATGCAGGGATAGAGAGGAGGTGCATAGAACAGTGGAAAATATAGTAAATATTGAAAAACAAACGCTGGTTGATATGCGAAGACAATTGCACCAAATCCCTGAACCGGGATTTCAGGAGTTTAAAACTCAACAATTGCTGTTGGATCACATTCATCAGCTTCCACAGGATCGGCTGGAGATACGGACTTGGAAAACAGGCATTCTGGTGAAAGTCAAGGGAGTACAGCCACGTCTGTGCATCGGTTTTCGGGCCGACATGGATGGACTGCCGATCGAGGAACAGACGACATACCCATTTCGATCCCTGCATCCCGGGTTCATGCATGCTTGCGGCCACGATTTGCACATGACAATCGGATTTGGGCTTTTGCGGCATTTTGCAGAGCATCCCATTGAGCAGGACCTTTTGTTTATTTTTCAACCGGCGGAAGAAGGGCCTGGCGGTGCGTTGCCCATGCTGGAAAGTATGGAATTTCAAGCGTGGAAACCGGATCTTCTGTTCGCTTTGCACATTGCTCCCGAATATCCGGTAGGAACCATTGCTACAAAGCCTGGGATTCTGTTTGCCAATACGTCCGAATTGTTTCTTGACTTGACCGGCAAAGGTGGACATGCTGCATTTCCGCACAAAGCAAATGACATGGTGATAGCCGCCGCCCATTTGACGACACAATTGCAGACAATCATTTCCCGCAATGTCGATCCGTTGGACGCGGCTGTCATCACGATTGGCAAAATTGAAGGGGGCAGCAAACAAAATATTATTGCCGAGCATGCGAGATTGGAAGGTACCATTCGGACGTTGTCGCTGGATTCGATGCAACAGGTGAAAAAGCGGATTGAGGAAGTCGTGCGGGGAATCGAAGTCAGCTTTCAATGTTCGGCAGCGATCAATTACGGTTCGAATTATTGTCAAGTATACAATCAGCCGGAGCTTACAAATGAATTTATGGAATGGGTACAAAAGGAAACGGATATCCGCTTGATTGCCTGCAAAGAAGCGATGACAGGGGAAGATTTTGGGTATTTTCTGGAGCAGGTTCCAGGCTTTATGATTTGGCTTGGCGTCAATACACCCTATAGCCTTCATCATGCACAGATCGAACCGGATGAACAAGCCATCTCCATCGCCATTGATTTGTTTAGCCGCTATTTCGTCTGGTTGTCCAGTCGTCGGATGCGCTAGGTATGTGACGGAAAAGACAGGGAACAGGAACATCGACAAAATCTGCAAGGCGAAGGGAATTTACTGCAGTATTTTGTTAGAACGAAAAAATATTTTGTCGAAAAAACAGAAAATTCCGCTGGGGAATTGTGCTTGTTGCACGTGAAAACAACAGAATGGATGGAAAAGAGGCCGGGGAGTCATCACATCCCCGGCTATTTGATTTGTTGAAAAATTGTCATAATGTGTTATCATAGGATCATATCGATGAGAAAGTGGGAATGTGTTTTTGAAATCGAAAGAAAGCGCATTTAATGAAATCATCCGAAAAGTCCGCAAAGATCTTTTTGGAAAAGGCCCGGAACGCATACGAACGGTTTTTTTGGAGAATATGGCAATCACGACGCTGTATGGGAATTTGACTCCGACGGAAAAATTTATTGCAAAGACGGCGGAAGGGGCGGAGATGATTCATGCTGCTCGCACCAAAATGATTCAGCAGATGTATAAAGAGAAAGTGCCGGAAGGTTTGGAGGAATTGATGGATGCAAAGCTGCAGCATCTGTTCTCTGACTTTCATGTGGATGATGATATGGCGGTTTCTATTTTTATTTTTGATAAATCTATTGATTCTGTAAACAACAATTGATACTATTTTGAAGACGGATTATAGTATAGTTTCTGTTGTTTTACAATCAGGCATGCTTAAGTGAGTGGTCAGACAGTGGTTAAGCAAAACCGCAAGTTGTGCGAAGTCGAAGCAAAGAGCGATTTTTGAAAAATCGGTACATCATGGCGCATGGAATGATGGCGCGGGCGTGAAGCACGCGTTTTCGCTATCAAACCAAGTTTTACATAGTTGGATATCTGGTTGAACTTTCTATATCGATCATGTGGATAGAATTAACCAGCATGAAACGGCTCCAGGTTCGGAGTTTGTTTTATGCTGGTTTTTTTTATATATATTCTATTTATTTTTCATTTAGGAGGAAAAGAAAATGGCGTTTCATTCACCGAAAAAAATTGCGGAGTTGTCCGTGCAGGCAGGTATCAACAAGGCCAATATGCCGTTGCCCAATCAGTTGATCCTGGGATTTTTGGCAGGAGCCTTTATTGCTTTGGGCTTTTTGCTGGATATTCGGGTTACTGCCAGTTTGCCGAAAGACTGGGGAACATTTGGGGCATTTCTCGGCGCTTCCGTCTTCCCGGTGGGACTTATGTTGGTCGTAATCGCAGGGGCAGAATTATTAACGGGAAATATGATGACATTGCCGATCGCATTATTTTCCAAACGGGTCGGAGCAAGTCAAGTCATTCAGAACTTTTTTTGGATTACAATTGCGAACTTTATTGGATCTATATTTGTAGCATATGTATTTGGCCATGTGGTGGGATTGACAGCTTCCGGTCCGTTTTTACTGAAAACGGTTGCGATTGCCAATGCAAAATTGCATGACAGTTTTATTCAAGCATTTTTCTCGGCGATCGGCTGCAACTGGTTGGTCGCTTTGGCGGTCTGGATGGCATATGGGTCGGAAGATATCGGCGGCAAGATTCTCGGCATCTGGTTTCCCATCATGGGCTTCGTAGCGATTGGATTCCAGCACGTGGTTGCCAACATGTTTGTCATCCCGGCTGCCATTTTTGAGGGCCATGCGACTTGGGCCGACTATTTCAGAAATTTTGTTCCCGTATTTTTGGGAAATTTGGTCGGCGGCGGCCTGTTCGTCGCGTCTGCGTACTGGGTTACATACATTCGTGACGGAAAATCTGCCAGCGCGGCAAGCGGCGCGCAGCAGTCAAACCAAACGACAGTCGCGTAACGGCAGGAGCCTTATATACGACAGGCGTGTAAATATAGAGAAAAGCAAAGCGCAAGGAGGGGTACATTTCGATGTCTACAAAACAAGAAGAGCAAACAGTCAAGCAGGCGGTGCAGATTACCATAGACGGAAAAACGTTGGGAGCATCTTCCGAACAAAGTATTCTGGAGGCAGCTTTGCAACAAGGACTGGAAATTGCACATATTTGCTACCATCCGAATCTCGGGGCGATTCAGTCTTGCGATACGTGTACGGTTGAAGTCGATGGAAAGCTCGTTCGTTCCTGCGCCACGAAGGTGACAGATGGAATGATGATACGGACAGATTCGCCAAGCGTCAAGGAAGCGCAACAGGTGGCAATGGATCGGATTCTGG